>JAKABH010000070.1 GCA_021801925.1 Thermoplasmata archaeon
CGTTCCATTCCCGGGACCGGTCATACCCCCCAGCTGTCGGCGCCGGACCCGTACGTCGGGCTGCTCCTCTCGTTCCTCCTCGAACGGAACGTTCCGCAGTCGTGAGCCGACCGGCGGGGGCGACTAGCGGTTTATAACCCTCCGGACAACTCTGGCGGGCGGTGGAGTCCCGGATCCGCCGGGAGGCGGCCCCCGCGTGGACGTCTCCGGGCCCCGGGGTCCAGGTGCGGTCTCTCGTTGAGGGGGACGGCACCGGGCTCATGCTCTACCAGATCGCACCGGGAACCCGGTTCGAGCTCCACGCCCACCCGTTCCCGGAGCTCGGTCTGATCCTGTCGGGGGCCGGGATCGTGCTCGTCGACGGGGACGAGCGGTCGGTCGTCGCCGGCGATTCGTACTACTTTCCCGCGACCGTGCGGCACGGGTTCGTGGTCCCCGCGGACGGGGAACCGGTCGTGATGCTGGACGTCTCCGCCGCGGTCGGGAGCCGTCCCGGGCCGACCCTGGAGGAGATGGTCGCGCTCATGGCCCGCGAGCCGGAGGGGCGGCCCCCGGGGTCGGCTCCGGCGGAGTCGTCCCCGCCCGAAGCCGAACGGTCGGCGCTCCCGGGTCCGACCGGCGCGATCGCGTCCAGACGGTCGAGTACGCCCCGACCGAGCCACTGACCGCCGTCGACCGCCAGCACCTGGCCGGTGATGTAGGTCGCCCGGGGCCCGGCCAGGAAAACGACGGCGTCGGCGACCTCCCGGACGGTCCCGAACCGTCCCATCGGGATGCCGGCCCGGACCTGCTCGACGATCGCTTCGCTTCGCCAGAGCCGCTCGTCGGTGCCGGCCGTGCGGACCGGCCCCGGCGCGACGGCGTTGACCCGGATCCCGTATCGGGCCCACTCGACCGCGAGGGTCCGGGTGAGCGCGAGGACGCCCGCCTTCGCGGCGGCAGAGTGGGCGGTGCCGGGGCCGGCCATCCAGGCGTAGGAGGCGACGACGTTGACGATCGCCGGGGCCGGAGCCGAGCGCAGGAGCGGGAACGCCGCCCGACTTACGTGGAACGTACCGTCGAGCACGATCCGGACGACCGCCGCCCAGCCGTTCGGGGAGATCGATTCGGCCGGGGCAAGGAAGTTGCCCGCGGCGTTGTTGATGACCACGTCCAATCGGCCGAACGCCGTGCGCGTCCGCTCGACGGCCCGGTCGACCTGCGCCGGATCGCGGACGTCGGCCGGGACGACCTCGACGCGCGCGCCGCTCTCCGCGAGCGCCGTGCGGCCGGCCTCGAGATGGGCCGCCGACCGGCTGACGAGCACCAGGTCGAGGCCTTCCGCCGCCAGGGCACGGGCGATGCCGAGCCCGATCCCGGTCCCGCCACCCGTGACGAGCGCGACGGGACGGCCCGAGGGGTCTGGCACCGGCATGGCGACGCCCGCCGAACGCCCCGGAGTATTTCGCCTCCCCCGTCGGAACCCCCCCTCGGGGCCGGGCCCTTCAAGGGGACGTGCGGCTCTCGCGGCCCGATGCCGATCCGGGTGCCGACCGAAGCGCGTCGCGAGGAGGTGTTCCCCGCCGAGCTCGCGGGAACGATCGAATTCCACCGGTTCGAGAGCCAAGTATTGCGGGACAACCCGTGGGGCGACCCCGCCGTCCGGACGGTCACCGTCTATCGGCCTCCGTCCGGCCGCACGGAAGGCGCCCCGCTGCTCCTGCTGCTGAGCGGGTTCACCGGCGCCGGATGGGAGCACGCGCACCGGCCGGCGTACCTGCGCAGCACCCGGATCCGGCGGCTCGACGCCCTCATCCGGACCAAACGCGTTCCCGAGGCCGTGCTCGTGGCGCCGGATTGCCTTACCTCGCTCGGCGGCAGCCAGTACCTCAACTCGTCCGCCACGGGCCGCTACGAGGACCACGTCGTCGACGAGGTTCTCCCGTGGGCCCAGGACCGCTACGGCACCGGGGCGACCGCCGCCCTGGGGACCTCGAGCGGGGGCTACGGCTCCTTGGTGCTGGCGATGCGCCACCCCGACCGGATCCGGGCCGCCGCCTCCAACGCGGGCGATGCCGGCTTCGAGTACTGCTACCTGCCCGAATTCCCGACGGCGGTGCGGACGCTGCGCGCCGCCGGCGGGCCGGAGGCGCACCTGCGCCGGATGCTGAGCGCGCCGACAAGCCGGTTCGGACCTGCGAATCGCGACGTGCAGGCCCTCGAGCTCATGGCCTACGCCTCCTGCTACTCGCCCGACGAGTCGGTCCCCGGTACGTTCGACCTGCCGTTCGACCTGGAGACGGGCGAGCTCCGTTCCGAGGTCTGGGAGCGCTGGCTCGCGTGGGATCCGGTGCGGATGGCCGGGACGGACCGGTACCGCGACGCGCTCGGGCGCCTCGCCTACCTCTACGTCGATGGGGGAACCGAGGACGAGTACGGGCTCGATCTCGGGGCGCGGATGTTTGCGGCTGCGGCGCGACGGGGCGGGATCGCCGTCGACCACGAGGAGTTTGTCGGAGGCCACGCCGATGCGGTCCCCCGGTACGACGTGATGATCCCCCGATTGCTCCGGGCGATCGCGCCGGACGGGGGACGCTGACCGGCCCCACTCGTTTTGTACTGGCCCGGCTCGGTACCGGCGCGCGGGATCGACCCCGCGGCCGAACGATGCTCCGCGACGGGGAACTGGTCTGCGACGCGTGCCAGGCGAAGATCACCCGGATCTCGTCGACCCCCGACGAGACATGGGCGCGGATGCACAATCTCTGTTCCGCGTGCTTCGACCGGCTCTGGGCGACGTCGATCGCGCGTCCGGGCTGATCAATCGACGTCGGGGTTGTTCGGGGATTCGAGCAGCTCCTCGTACGGGACGGCCAGCTCGTCCTCGAACCACGCGAACGCCACGTAGGCCCAGGTGAGGGCGAGCAGCACCGCGAGCCGGGGCAGGGCCGTGCCCGCCGGGCTCACGAGGACCGCGCCCCCCGCAAGCCGCCGCCCCTCCCGCACCGGCTCGAGATGGACGACCTCCGTCCCCGAGCGGTCGGCGACCTGCCAGGACGGTAGTTCGAGGCCGGGCAGGCGGTGGACGAGGAACCCGTCCGTCCCGGGGAGGGAGAGCGCATGGCCATGAATCGCGCCGAGGGTCTCCGCCGCCCCCGCCACCATAACGGCCCGAAGCCGCGGGATCACGAAGCCGTTCCGTTCGATCGTCCAATGGGCGTCCGCGAGCGCGACGTCGATCGGCCCGCCCCGCTCCACCGGCCACTGGAGGCGTAGCAGCTCCTGGTCGCCCGCGGAGAGCGTGAACGCCTCGGGGCGCCCGGCGGATCGCAGCCACCGAAGCACCGATCGGTCTACGGTCGAGAACGGGACCAGGGGCACACGGGGCCACCGCTCCGGGACCACATAACGCTCCCCGTCGGATCACCGCGACGAGGCCGTCTCATCGCGGGGCGCTCGGCTTCCGCGGCGCAGCTCCGCCTCGATCCGGTCCAGATCGTGCAGCACTTCGTGCGGGGGTGGGCCGGACGTTCCGCTCCCTCGGGCCGGACGCATCCCGGTATCGCGGGGGGCGTCGTCCCGCGGGTCGACCCTCGCCCCGCCCTGTCGGAACATCTCGGGGCTTGCTCCCGCGCGGCGCACGTCGGGAGCGTGGACCTCCGGAGGCGGTCGGCCGAAGTCGGGATCCATGCGCGAGGGGCCGATCGGACGGCTCGGCTCGAGTCCCCGGAGGCGGGTCCGCCGCCCCGTCGACCCCGTACGGGCGGTGCCGCCGCCGGACGACGCAACGCGGGGTTCCTCGACCAGCAACCAGGAGGCGACGGCTCCGATGGCGGAGACGGTCCCCATGGCGATCAGCAGCGCCCAGAGGCGGAACAGACCGGGTCCGTACGTGGCGTCCGTGATCCGCACCCATACCCCGAGCCCGAGGAACGTCCCTGCGGCGACGAACAGGGGGAGGCTTCGGATGAAGTCCGAGCCGTCGCCGGTGCGGTCCGGATCGTCGGCCCGTTCGGGGTGCATCGAGCGGTCTCCCCGACTCTAAGGGTAGCCCCGCTCATTTCAGCCTATCCCCGACCGGCCGGCCCGCCCGCCGTGCCCGGGCCTCGCGTCCGGTCGCCGCCAATACGTATTAATACGTATTCCGACCATGAACACGGACCACGAGGTCCCATGGCGAGAGCGGTTCCCCGGAAAGTGGTCTATGCGGCGACGGTGATGGCGATCCTGGCCTTGGCCGGCGGGTGGACCTTGGCGACGGGTTCCGGAGCCCAGTCGGGACCCGCGCAATCGTCCCGAGTGACCGTGACGGCTCCGGGCGACTTCTCCACGGCCGTGGTGAAGGACACGCAGATCCTGACGGTCTCGAGCGCGCTGGCGTCCGGTCTCACCCCCGCCGGCGCGCAGGCGAGCGGAACGAACCCGGGCCACGGCCTGAACTCCACCGGGACGACCGCCAATGCCGTGCTGGCCGCCTGCGCCGCCCTGTACTGCGCGGCGAACTACTCGGCGGTGGATCCGAGCTCGATCGTGCTCGGGGACAGCGCCCTCCAGGTCATGTTGAACGTCACCCAGCCGACCCCCTCGTCGTCCGCGGTCGGGTTTGACGTCCAGGTCGAGGTGATCTACACCGTCTCGACGGCGCCCTCCGTGAACGTCTACGCCTTTGGAACGGGCTACTTCGACACCGGCACGAACAGTCTCTCCAGCAGCGTGACGACCCCCGGCCCGACCTACTACGCGGTCGCCCTCTACGTGGATCTTGGGACGGCGGCGACGAACATTCCGTCGATCCAGCACGTGGTCGTGACGATGAACCAGTGCCTGGTCGCGACCGTCTGTCCGTAGGCGGCGCGGGACGCACGAGACCAACCTCTTCTCGGGTCCCGGGGGGGTTCCCCCCCGGGACGGAATACCTTGGGACCTTTCTCCGCGAGGCGGGCGACCGCCCTCTCTCGGGGGAACTCCGCAGCAGCCGTGACCTCGCCGGCCGGGCCCGGCCGCGCTCCCGAGGGCGGCGGCGTGCCGCCGGGAAGCGGCCCTCCTCGCCCGGGCGGGCCGCCGCGACA
>JAKABH010000071.1 GCA_021801925.1 Thermoplasmata archaeon
AGCCTCTATCGCCTCGACACCGACCGGCTCCGCGCGCTCCGGCCGGATCTCCTCCTGACCCAGGACCTCTGCGGCGTCTGCTCGGTCACCGGGGACGAGGTCGAGCGGGCGTGCCGCGCCGCGGGGATCCGGCCGACCGTCGTCTCGCTCTCCCCCCGCCGCCTGGACGACGTCTGGGGGACGGTCGAGACGATCGGCTCCGCCGTGGACGCGCCGGAGGCGGGCGCCGCGCTCGCCACCTCGTTGCGTCGACGCGCCACCGCCGTCGACGTCGTCCGGCGGCGCCGGGTCGCGGTCGTGGAGTGGACCGATCCGCCGATCCTCGCGGGGCTCTGGACGCCCGAGATCGTGCGGGCGGCCGGCGGGGAGCCGATCGGGCCGACCGCGGGGGAGCCCGGCGTCCGGACGACGTGGGCGGAGCTGTCGGCGGCCGGGCCGGATCTGGTCGTCGTCGCCCCGTGCAGCTTCTCGGTCGACCGGGCCGGCGTGGAGCTTGACCGCCCCGGGACCCGCGCGGAGATCGCCGCCGCGCGGCTCGCGCCGCCGCTCGGCCTCCATCTCGCGGACGAGGCCTACTTCAGTCGCCCCGGCCCCCGCCTCGCGGACGGGATCGATCTCCTGCGGCACCTTCTCCGGGGGACCCACTGGACCCCGCCGATGCCGGTGCGGGCGGTCCGGCCGGCGGGGGCGGTCGCATGACCGGGGCGCCCCCGTACCGGGTCACCTACTCGTACACCGGGGCCCGGCCCCCGCCGACGCGGATCACGACCTCCCGGACGGAGCTGTTCCAGATCGGGGTCGCGTTCCTCGTGCTCACCCTCGATTTCAGCATCATCTTGGGCGTGAGCTCGTTCCTCGGGATCGTGCTCGGTCTGTCGATCCTGAGCCCCGTCGTCATCGGCGTGGCGGCCGCCGCGTCCCTGACGGCGTTCGTCGCCCACGAGATGGCGCACAAGATCGCCGCGCAGCGGTTCGGCGCCTGGGCCGAGTTCCGCTACGCCCCGATGATGCTCCTCCTCTCGGTCGTGATGTCGTTCGCCGTCGGCTTCCTCTTCGCCGCGCCCGGAGCGACCGTGGTGAGCGGGATGACCGACCCCCGGGAGTGGGGTCGCACCAGCCTCGCGGGTCCCCTCGCGAACCTCGGATTCGCGGTGGCGTTCCTCGCCGCCGCCGTCGGGACCGTGTCGTTGGGGGTCGCGGTCTTCGGCCCGCTCCTCCTGTTGATGTTCTTCAACGCCTGGTTCGGCGCGTTCAACCTGATTCCGTTCGGGCCGCTCGACGGCGCGAAGGTCTTCCGCTGGAGCAAGCCGGTCTGGCTCGGGGCGCTCGCCGCCGCCGCCCTGCTGACGATCTATGCCTACGCGGCGACATTCTACAATACCCCGTTGCCGTTCCGGTGACGACCATGTCTCGGCCCCGGGTCCGCGATCTCGGCGAGGGCCGGCAGCTCCTCGACCTCGACTTCCGCGATACCGAGGGCCTCGTCGCGGCCTACCTCCTCCCCGAGGCCGAGGGGTGGACGCTGGTCGAGACCGGCCCGACGACCTGCCGGACGGCGCTGCTCGACGGCCTCGCGGCGGCGGGGGTCGCCCCGACGGAGGTCCGGCACGTCTTCGTCACGCACATCCACCTCGACCATGCGGGCGGCGTGGGGGCGCTCGCGGCTTCGCTGCCGAAGGCGACGTTCTTCGCGCACGAATCCGGGGTCCCGCACCTGATCGAGCCGTCGCGGCTCATCTCCAGCGCGCGGCGCGCCTGGGGGGCCGCCGCGGATCCGTTGTGGGGCCCGATCGTCCCGGTCCCGCCGGAGCGGGTCGTCGCGCTGCGGGGCGGCGAGCGGTTCCCGCTGCGGGGGGGCGATCTCGAGGTGATCGCGACCCCGGGCCATGCCCGGCACCATCTCGCCTTCTTCGATTCCCGGCTCCGGGCGGTCTTCACCGGGGATGGGGCGGGGGTCTGTCTCGAACGGACCCGCCACCTGCGGCCCGCGATCCCGCCCCCGGACCTTGACCTTCCCCAGCTGTTCGCGAGCGTGGAGGCGATGCGGCAACGGGAGCCCCGGTTGGTGCTCTTCAGCCACTTCGGCCCGAGCCCGGACGGTTCCGCCGACCTCGCCCGGTACCGCTCGATCGTCGAGGCGTGGCGGGATGTCGCCCTGGCGGCGGCGCGGGAACGCCCTTTGGTGGAGTTCATCGCCGCCCGCCTGCGCGACTACGACCGCGAGGTGCTCGCCCGCGAGGCCGGCCCGATACCGGAGTCGGACCCCGCCCTGCTGGTCTCGGGGTATGAGCTCGCGGCGGCCGGCCTCCTCCGCTACTTCGAGACCCACGGGCTCCTGCCGGCCCCGTGAGCGCGGCCGGGCTCTCCCCGGCGCGTCGGCGACCGGCCGCCGCCGCCCTGCTCCTCGCCCGCACCGTCTACGCGTTCAACTGGTACAACGTCGGCGCCGTCCTGCCGCTGGTCGGGCAGACCCTCGGGGCGTCCACCGCCGAGCTCGGGATCGTCCTGGGCGCCTTCCTCGCCGGGGCGGGGATCTTCCAGGTCCCGGCGGGGCTGGCGGCCCTCCGCTGGGGGAACCGGGCGGTGTCGATCGCGGCGCTCGCCGTGATGGGCGCCTGCTGCCTCGCCTCGGCGGCCGCCCCGTCGTGGCCGGTGCTGGCGGCGCTCCGGTTCGGCGCCGGGGCCGGCGCCGCCTTCTTCTTCGCCCCCGCGCTCGGGCTGTTCGCCTCGTACTATCCCGAGGGGCACCGCGGGCCGAGGGTCGGGCTCTTCAATTCGGGGTTCAGCGTCGGCTCCGGCGTCGGCATCTTCGCCGGCGCGGCGATCGGGGTCGAGTTCGGCTGGCCGTGGGCGCTGGCGATCGGGGGCGCGATGCTGCTGCTCCTCGCGGCGATCGCCCCCCGGCTCCTTCCGCGGGTCGACCGGGCGCCGGCCGGGGCGCGCCCTTCGGGCGCATGGCGGGCGGCCCGGCCGGTCCTCGGCTCGCCGGCGGTCTGGGCGCTGGCCCTCGCCTCCACCGGCCTCTGGGCCGCTTTCTACGAGGCGGCGCAGTACTTCGTCCAGTTCGCGCATGCCGTCCATCCGGGCTGGAGCCTGGCGCTCGCCGCCGGCCTGCCGACGCTGATGATCGTCTTCGAGATCCCCTCGGGCCCGTTCGGAGGATGGCTCGGCGAGCGGGGCGTCGGCCTCCGGCCGCTGCTCCTGGGGACGGGGATCGCGACCGTGGGGCTGGTGCTGGCGATCCCGTGGCTGCCGATCGCCGGGATGCTCGTCGTCTTCCCGCTCCTCGGCGTCCTCGACGGGGTGATGTGGGCGGTCATCTACCTGCTGCCGACGTACCTGCCCGACACCCGCGGGAGCGGGGTCTCCCTCGGCTTGGGCCTCCTCAACGCGATCAACATCTTCGGGGGGAGCGGGCTCGCGATCGCCTTCGGATTCGTCGCGGGGACCGCCGGCTTTCCGGCGGCCTGGCTCTTCGCCGGGATCGCGGCGGCCGCGCCGCTCCCGCTGCTCCTTGGGTTCCGGGACCCCCGTCCGCCGGCGGAGCCGGCGCGCCGGGCCCTTCGCCCAGGCGCGGCTACCGACGCCGCGCCGGCCGAGTCTCGACCAGCGTGACGAGGTTCGTCGGGGTCCCCTCGACGGGGAACCCGGCGGTCAGCACGAGGGGGCCGGGTCCCGACAGCCCCGCGGCGCGGGCGAGCCGCACCGCCTCCGTGCGCAAGGCGGGCAGGCGACCGACCGTCGGGGAGGCCCGGGCCTCGACCCCCCGCGCGAGGGCGAGCCTGCGGCGGGTCCGCGCCAGGCGGGAGATCGCGACGATCGGGCAGGTCGGCCGCAGCCGGGCGACCAGGCGCGCGGTGCGGCCCGAGTGCGTCGGCACCACGATGCCGATCGCCCCGACCGACTCGGCGAGGGCGACCGCGGCGCCGGCGACCGACTCCTCGCTCGGGCGGGGGTCGTCCTCCGGACCGGCCGCGAGCGCATCCCGGACGGGGCGGGGATCGAACGCCGGCTCCGTCGCCGCGGCGATCCGGGCGAGCCACTCGACCGCTTCGACCGGGTAGTGGCCGACGGCGCTTTCCTCGCTGAGCATGACCGCGTCGGTGCCGTCGAGCACCGCGTTGGCGACGTCCGTCGACTCCGCCCGGGTCGGCCGGGGATTGTCGACCATGCTGAGGAGCATCTGGGTCGCCACGATCACGAGGCGACCCCGCCGGTTGGCGAGCCGGATCAGCCGCTTCTGTTCGAGCGCGAGCCGCTCGAGCGGCACCTCGATCCCGAGGTCGCCCCGGGCGACCATGATGGCGTCCGCCCGGTCGAGGATGCCGTCGATCGCGGCCAGCGCCTCGGCGCGCTCGATCTTGGCGATCAGCCGGACCTCCCGCCCGTTCGCCTGCGCATCGAGCCACCGTCGCGCCGACTCGAGGTCCGTCCGGTCCCGGACGAAGGAGAGGGCGAGGTAATCGACCCCCGCCTCGAGCGCGACCGCCGCCGCGGCCCGATCGGCGGGGCCGAACGCCGCGGCGCGAAGCCGGGCCCGGGGGAAGAACGCGCCGGCCTGCGAACGGACGACCCCGCCGTTCGTGACCCGGAGGTCCAGTCGCCGGGGGCGGGTGCCGGTGACGACCAGGGAGACGCTCCCGTCCCCCAGCAGGACGGGGTCCCCCGTCCGGGCGAGCTCCGCGAACGACGGGCTCTCGAGCCCGACCCGGCGCTCGTCCCCGGGCGCCAAGTCCGGGTCGATCGCCCACGACTGGCCCGCGGCGAGGGAGATCGACCCGGCGGCGAGGGTCCCGAGGCGGATCTTCGGTCCGGGAAGGTCGGCGACGACCGCCACCTCCTTCCCGACCGCGGAGGCCGCCCGGCGGATCCGCCGCAGCGAGCGGCGGTGGTCTTCCTCCGACCCGTGGGAAAAGTTGAGGCGGAGGGCGTCCGCTCCCGCCCGCAGCACCGCCTCGAGGCGGCCGGGCGGGTCCGTCGCGGGGCCGACCGTGGCGAGGATCTTCGTACG
>JAKABH010000072.1 GCA_021801925.1 Thermoplasmata archaeon
GGGGCCCCGGCGACCGCCCCGCTCGCACTGGGTGAGGCGATCGGCCACGGGGCGGTCCAGCTGATCCGGCACATCCCCCCGCGGACCCCGGCCGCGTTCCGGTTCCCGCCCTCACCGCCGGCGTCGGAGGAGCCGTAGGATGGCGCTCTCGATGGGCGCGGGCCTCGCGGTTCCGCTGCCCGAGCGGATCGACCGGCCGCTCAAGCTCGGCCCGTTCCCGAGCGCCCGGGACGCGGTCAAGGCGCTCGGCTACGGCCTCGGGGGTGTCCTCCTGATCCCGATCGTCGGGCTCTGGGGTTGGCTGCCGATGATCGGGGTCGGCCTTCTGGTCGGGCTGGTGCCGATCGACGGGGTCCCCCTCGATACGGGGGTCTACCGGAGGGTTCGGCGAAGGCTCCGGCGCCAGGAACGGCTCACCCGAAGCCCCCTCCCCCGGGGGAACGCGGAGACGGACCGGATCCTGACCCTGCCGACGGGCCGGCGCGTCGGCATCGTCCAGGCCGAGGGCACCCCGCTCGCCTTCCTGCCTCCCGCCGAGCTGCGGGCCCGGTTCGCCGTCTATCGCGAACTGCTCGTCGACTGCGGCGCCGGTGGAGTGCTGGTCGCCTCGACCCTGCCGATCGCGGCGCCGTCGCTCCGGCCCCGCCGGCCCGGCCTCGAGGGGCGGGAGGCGGCCGTGCGCGACTCGTACGGCGAACTCATCGACCGGCTCTGCGAACGGCGCCGTCACCGGCGCTCGTACCTCGCGCTCTGGACCTCCGAGACCGGTCCGGAGCCGCTCGCCCAGCTCGAGGGGCGGCTCGCGGCCGTCGAGGAGCGGTTCCGCGCGCTGGGAGCGTCCCCGCGGCGGCTCACGGGGGAACCGCTCGTCCGGGCGGCCCGCCGGTTCGGCTGGGAGCGGTCGGTCGCCCGGGGAGGGCCGCCATGACCGCCCCGCCGCCCCGGCTCATCGCCGCCCGTCCGCTCACGGCCGCCTGGACGGCCGCGGTCGGGATGGGGCTCCTCGCGATCGCGATCCCCTACCTCGCCTCCGCGTCGGTGACCCTCGGCGTCCTCACGGGCGTCGTGGGGCTGACCCAGGGCCTCCACCGGGACCGACCCCGGATCGGCCCGCTCTGCGTCGTCGTCGGCGCGGTGGCCGCCGGGGCCGCCTTCCTCGCCGGGGCTCCACCCGAGCTCGCCCCGGTGAGGGCGCTCGGCTTCGCCCTCGCGCTGACCCCGCTCGCCGGCGTGGGCGGGGCGATCCCCTGGGGATCGTGGGGCGTGCCCCGGAGGACCCCATGAGCCGCCCCTCCACGGAGATCGAGGGGCGCCGGTGGCTCCGCATCGGGGCCCGGTTCCGGGCGCCCCTGCTGCTCCGCGAGCTGCCCCGGGAGGTGGCGTTCGGCGTCGTGGAGCGGCTCCTCCCCCTCACCGAGCGGATCGATCTCGGGATCGAGTTCCACCGGGTCGCCCACGAGCGGGCGATCGAGATCGTCCACAGCGCCCGGGCGGTCGCCGAGGCGGAGCTCGCGCGGGGGGCCGGCGCCTCGACCGCCGCGTTGGAGTCGATCGGCGCAAGCTCGGCCGAGCTCGCCGGCCGGATCGCCCGTCGGGAGCAGGAACTCTGGAAGGTCGGGATCCGGTTCGTGCCGGTCGATCCCACCCGCGCGGGAGCCGAGCAGCTTCGGGCCGGCCTCGAACGGCGGCTCGGCGAGCTCGGGTTCCGACCCCGGGTCCCCGCCCATGAGGTGCGCGAGGCCCTCGGGCCGTACGACCTCTCGGGGGTCGAACCCCGGCCCACCGGCTACTGGCACACCCTCCCGACCGACGGCCTCGCCGCCTTCTATCCGCTCGGCGACGAGGGGGTCCTCGAGCGGGGAGGCATCCTTTTGGGGCTCACGCTGGGCGAGGCGGCGCCGGTCGTCGTCGACCGTTGGAGCCACTCGAGCTACTCGTGGGGGATCTTCGGCACCACCGGCGCCGGGAAGAGCTTCGCCGCCGCGCTGATGGCGCTGCGCTCCCGCTGGCAGACCGAGGGGCTGCGCACCGTGATCCTCGACCCGCTCGGGGAGTTCGGCGGCTTCGCCGAGGCGCTCGGCGGGACGGTCGTCCGGCTGGGCGCCGACGCCCGGGTCCGGCTGAACCCGCTCGATCCGGTGACGACCGGGGGCGACCGGAAGGAGAAGGCGGGCCGGGTGGGGGCGATCCTGCGGGCCCTCTGGCCGAGCCTGCTCGACGAGGAGACGACGGCCCTCGACGCCGCGGTGAGCCGACTCTACGAGCGCGGGCCCGAAGTGCCGACGATGGGCGACCTTGTCGACCTGGTCCAGGCCGACCCGAAGGCGCCGGCACGGCTGGCCGGTCTCCTCGAGATCTTCCGGTCGGGGTCGCTCGCCGCGGTCGACGGGCCGACGACGATCGACCCCCGGGCGGAGGTGCTGACGGTCGACTTCCGGGGCATCCCCGAGAACCACCTGCCGTTCCACCTCGCCTACGTCCTCGACTGGACCTACGGGCTCCTCCGCGATGCCCCGGGCCCGAAGCTCGCGGTGGTCGACGAGGCCCACCTTTTGGCCCGGCACCCCGCGACCGCCGAGTTCCTCGACCGGGTGGTCCGGCACGTCCGCCACTTCCAGGGCGGCTTCCTCCTGCTGAGCCAGAGCCCGGACGACTTCCTTCGGCACGAGAGCGGGCGGGCGATCCTGCGCAACCTCAGGGCGACCCTCCTCCTGAGGCTCGCGCCGGTCTCCGCGAATGTGGGGGAGTTCTACGGGCTCACCTCCGGTGAGGTCGACTGGCTTCCGAGGGCCCGGCTCCCGGTCGAGGCCGGCTACTCGGAGGGTCTTTTGAGGCTCGGCGAGGCCCACCTGCCGATCGCGCTCGTCTGCACCACGCCCGAGCTCGAGTTCCTGACCGCCGCGCTTGGGGCCCGGGGGCCGGTCCCGACGGCCGCTGCGACTCGACCCGATGGTTTATGACGGTCCGTGGGCCGACGCTCTAGCATGACCGCCTCGGCGCCGCGAGGTCCCGAACGTCCGCGCCGCCGCCGCGAAAGCTGGAGCCTGGCGGCGATCGTCGAGAACGTCGCCGGCCGCCCGCTCACCGACTTCCAGGACCCGGACCGGCCCACCCACCCGTACGTCCGCGCCCGGCGGCGCGGGGGGGTCTCGGCGCCCGCCGACCCCGCCCTCCGGGCCCCGGCGCTCGATCCGGTCGACCTCTACACCCCCCCGCTCGTCGGCCCGGTCGGCCGGGCCGCGCACGATCCCCAGGCCGCCCACCACCTGCCGACCCTCGCCCGGCTCGCCGAGGCCCCGGCCGGCCCCGCCGGCCCGGGGCCGAGCCGGCGGCCCGAGCGGGTCTACCTCCACTACCTCCTGCTCCACCTGGACCGGCTCGAGACCCCGGCGCTCGAGTACCTTCGGCACTCGGTCGCCGAGGAGCTCGACCGCCGGGCGGCGCCGCCCGGCCCGGTCAGTCCGTCACGATCCGGAGCCCCCGGGCCTGCGCCCGGCCCACGCTGCGCCGATGGACCGTAGGGTCCCGCTCGACCCCGATCGCCCTCCGGCCGAGGTCGGCCGCGGCCCAGAGGGTGGTGCCCGTGCCCGCGAAGGGATCGAGCACCGTGTCGCCGAGGACGCTGAACATCCGGATCAGCCGCCGGGGGATCTCCGGGGGAAACGCGCCCGTGCGGCCGTCGGGGCCGGCCTGGCGCGCTCCCCGGATGTCGCTCCAGATCTGGGAGAACCAGCGGTCCCGCTCGGCCCGGGTGATCCGGCTCGCCGCCCGGCGGGGATCGTGGGCCGCGAACCGCCGTAGCCCCCCCTTCCGGAAGAGGAGCAGATACTCGCAGTCGAGGGTGACGTAGGCGTTGGGGGGCAGGAACCCGGAGCCCAGGAAGGCGTTCGGCTTGTTGAGGGGCTTCTTCCAGAGGATGTAGGGGAGCGGACGGAAGCCCGCCCGGGCGGCGCCGGTGAGGACCCGCGCGTGGTTCGGCCAGAGCCTAAACTCCCCGTCCCGGGAGCGGACGGCATCGCCGATGTCGATCGCGAGGAGGCCGCCCGGGACGAGGGCGCGATGGCAGGCCGCCCACGCGCGGTCGAGGAGATCGTGCATGCTGTCGAAGTCGCGGGCGCCCTGGGCGGCGAAGCTCTCGTCCCACTGGGCGATCATCGGGTAGGGCGGCGAGGTGACGACCAGGTGGACCGATCCCGGGTCGACGCCGGGGAGTTCGGCGGCATCGCCCTCAATGAGACGGATCGGGGCCTCCTCGGGCCGCATCCCGGGGGGATGATCCCGGAGCGTTAATACCGCCGCGCCGCTCCGGCGGTCATGCGGCTCGATCGTCCCGTCCTCCAGGTGGCCCTCGACTTCGAGAACCTCTCCCGGGCCCTCGCGGCCGCCCGGGAGGCGGTGGACGGCGGCGCCGACTGGGTCGAGGCCGGGACCCCCCTCATCAAGAGCGAGGGGCTCGACGCCGTCCGGGAGCTCAAGAAGGCGTTCGGGGGCAAGCGGATCGTCGCCGACATGAAGATCATGGACACCGGCGCCTTCGAGGTCGAGATCGCCGCGAAGGCGGGCGCCGACCTGGTCACGGTGCTCGGCACGGCCGATGACGACACGATCGCCGAGGCGGTCCGGGGCGGGGAGCTCTACGGGGCCGAGATCATCGTCGACCTCCTCAACGTCCCCGATCCGGTCGCCCGCACCCGGCGGGCCGCCGAACTGGGGGCCGCGGCGGTCTGCTGGCATGTCGGGATCGACATGCAGATGCAGGCCCGCACCCCGTTCGCCGAGCTCGAGGCGCTGGTCCGGGCGACCGACCTTCCCGTGGCGGTCGCCGGCGGCCTCACGAGCGAGAGCGTCGCGCGGGCCACCCGGGCGGGGGCCCAGATCCTGGTGGTCGGCGGGGCGATCACCAAGAGCCCGAAGATCGTCGAGGCGACGCG
>JAKABH010000020.1 GCA_021801925.1 Thermoplasmata archaeon
TCATCTTCGTCGCGTTCCGCAACCTGCCGGCGAGCAGCCTCGCCGACGCCGGCTCGATCGAGAAGAGCTTCGCGGTCGACGCGGGGCTCGGCTGCGTCACCGCCGGCCTCATCGCCGACTCCCGCGTGCTGGTCGAGTTCCTCCGCGTCGAGGCCCAGCGCCACCGGCTCACCTACGGGGAGTCGGCGCCGTTCCCGCTCCTCGGCCACGCCCTGGGGACGCTCCTCCAGCAGTTCACCCAGTTCGGCGGCACCCGGCCGTTCGCCGTCTCGCTCCTTTTGGGCGGGTTCAACGGCACGACCCCGGGCCTGATCGAGCTCGACCCGAGCGGGGCGACGATCGGCTGGAAGGCGTATGCGATCGGCCGGAACCGGCGCGCCGTCGCCGACTACCTCGAGGAGAAGTACACGGAGCATCTCGCCGAGGACGCCGCCTTCAAGCTCGCCGTCCAGGCGGTCGCCGAGGGGTCGCCGACCCCGTTCCCGCCCGAGGCGCTCGACGTCGCGATCCTCGAGCCGGGCGCCGACCTCCGCCGCCTCCCGCCGGCCGACGTCGCGCGGCGGGTCCAGGGGATGTCGTTCATCGGCACCCCCGACCGCAAGGCGAACGGCCGGTAGGGGCGACCGATGGCGGGCGGGGGAGCCGCCGCCGTTCCGCCCCTCGAGCTGACCCCGGCCCAGGCCCGCCGGCTCTACGCCTACAACCGCGCGGCGTTCGACCGCTTCCGACGGGCGGCGAAGCGACGCGGTCTCCGCGCCGCCCGTCGGAACCGGGAGATCGGCCACCGCTCGATCTTCGACACCTTGGTCCACGTGCTGAACGTGCACGAGGTCTGGCTGGGGTACATCCTGCCGGGCCGCCCGGAATCCGACCTCGAGAGGCTGTTCGCGGATCCCGCGCGGCGGCCCAAGGACTGGGCCGCCTTCGACCGGTACGCCCGCCGGGTCTGGGCGACGGTGGACGCGCGCCTCGCCGCGCTGCGGCCCGCCGACCTCGGGCGCCGCGTCTCGGTCTTCTGGCTCCGCGGGCGCTACACCGCCTCGGACGGGATCGTGCAGGCGTCGCTGGAGCAGGCCCACCACCTCGGGGAGATCATCGGGGCGCTCTGGCAGGAGGAGATCGAGCCGCCGCCGATGACCTGGATCGCCGTCGGACGGTCGCTCCGTCCCCCGCTCCGCTGAGCCCTCCCGCCGCTCAGCCGGCGGGCGTCGCCCGCTCGAACTCCTCGCGGAGCCGGATCCGCCGCCGGGTGCGGTGGTACGTGACCGCGAACCGGTGGGACTCGTCCCGCACCGCCCGCAGGAGCAGCATCGGCGCGAGGTTCGGGTTCGGGCGCAGCGGTTCGGCGCGCTCGGGGAAGTAGAGCTCCTCCTCGCGTTTCGCGAGGCCGACCACCGGGATGCGGTCCGCCGCCCCGATCTCGCGGAGCGCGCCGACGGCCGCCGCGACCTGGCCGGCGCCGCCGTCGATGAGGAGGAGGTCGGGGAGGATCTCCGCCTCCGCGAGGCGGCGGAGGAAGCGGCGGCGCACGACCTCGGCGATCATCGCGAAATCGTTCGTCCCCTCGACGCCGCGGATGCGGAAGCGCCGGTACTCCGCCTTCTTCGGCGCCCCCCGCTCGAAGACGACGAGGGAGCCGACCGCCTCGTACCCCTGGAACAGCGAGATGTCGACCCCCTCGATCCGGTTCGGGATCGTCGGCAGCTCGAGCAGGGTCTGGAGGGCGGAGAGGACCGCCCGCGGGGTCGGCCCCGGCGTCACCTGGTCGACCGTCGCGCGGGCGAGCCGCTCGGCGAGGCGGGCGAGGGCGCCCATCCGGCCCGTCGGCCGGAACTGGACGTCGATCCCCCGCACGGCGAACAGCTCCTCGAGCGTCGGGTCGAGGCCGTCCGGCCGCGGGCCGGCGATCACGATCCGCCCGGGCGGTTCGAGCCGTCCGCCGTAGTACTGCGCGAGGAACTGCCGCAGCACCTCCCCGGCGTCGGGGATGTCGTCGGCCGGGACCTGGAGGAGGTGCGGCTCGGTCCCGCGGACCTCCCCGTCCTCGACGTGCAGGAGCCCGATCGCGACGCGGAGGCTCTCGGGGCGGAGCGGGTAGGCGACGGCGAGGACGTCGGCGCGCCCCTGGCCGCGCCCGATCACGTGCTGCCGCTCGCCGAGCGCCTCGAGGCCCCGCAGCGCGTCGCGGAGGAGGCCGGCCCGCTCGAACTCCTCCCGCGCCGCCGCGGCCCGCATCTCGCTCTCGAGCTCCGGCTTCAGCGGCCCGGCGTGGCCGCGGAGGATCGCGACGGCGCGGTCGACCTGGACCCGGTAGGCGGCCGCATCGATCGCCCCGATGCACGGCGCGCTGCAGACGTGGAGGTGGTAGTAGAGGCACGCCTCGGCCGGCAGGCGGGTGCACCGGCGCAGCCGGAGGAGGTCGTTGAGCAGCGCCTCCACGGAGCGCGCCTCGCGCGCGCTCGTGTACGGGCCGAAGAGGAGCACCCCGGTGCGCCGCCGGGGCCGCCGGACCAGGACGACCCGCGGGAACTCCTCGCCGACGGTGACGGCGAGGTACGGGTAGCTCCGGTCGTCCTTCAGGAGGACGTTGTACGGCGGCTGGTACTGCTTCACCAGGCTCGCCTCGAGGAGGAGCGCCTCCCGCTCGTTCGCCGTCGGGACGAACTCGACGGTCGCGCTCTGGGCGAGGATCGTCCCGTCCTTCTCGATCCGGGCCCGCAGGTGGTCGAGGACGCGCCGCCGTAGGCTCCGCGCCTTCCCGACGTAGACGACCTCGCCGCGGCCGGTCCGGAACAGGTAGACGCCCGGGGCGTCCGGGCCGGTCCGGAACCCCTCGCCGGTCGCCGCGGCGAGCTCGCTCGCGGGGACGAAGGCGGGCCGGGGGACCTCCCCGCCGTCGGTCATCGACCCGGGAGGCGGAGCGTCGCCGCCGGCGGGGCGCGGAGCAGCGGCGCCAGGAAGCGGGCGGTGTGGGAGCGGGGGCTGGCGGCGACCTCCTCGGGGGGCCCCTCGGCGATCAGGCGACCGCCGGCGGCGCCGCCCTCGGGCCCCAGGTCGATCAGCCAGTCGGCCGACTTGAGCACGTCCAGGTTGTGCTCGATGACGACGACCGTGTTGCCGCCGGCGCGGAGCCGGAAGAGGATCTGGAGGAGGCGGTCGACGTCGGCGAAGTGGAGGCCCGTCGTCGGCTCGTCGAGCAGGTAGAGGGTCCGGCCGGTCGGAGTGCGCGCGAGCTCGAAGGCGATCTTGATCCGCTGCGCCTCGCCGCCGGAGAGCGTCGTCGCGCTCTGGCCGAGCTTCACGTAGCCGAGGCCGACATCCGACAGGAGCTGGAGCCGGCTCTCGATCCGGCGGTGGTTGCGGAAGAACTCGAGCGCCTCGTCGACCGTCATGTCGAGGACGTCGGCGATCGACCGCTGCTTGAAGCGGACCTCGAGCGTCTCCGCGTTGAACCGCTTGCCGGCGCACTGCTCGCAGGCGACGTAGACGTCCGGCAGGAAGTGCATCTCGTAGCGGATCACCCCGTCGCCCTCGCACGCCTCGCAGCGCCCGCCGGCGACGTTGAAGCTGAAGCGGCCCGGCTTGAAGCCGCGGGCCTTCGCCTCGGGGAGGTTCGCGAACAGCTCCCGGATCGGCGCCATGACGCCGGTGTACGTCCCCGGGTTGCTGCGCGGGGTGCGGCCGATCGGCGACTGGTCGATCAGGAGGACGCGGTCGATCTGGTCGATCCCCTCGATGAAGTCGTGGCGTCCGGGCGCCTCCCGGCCGAGCCCCAGGTGGCGCCGCACCGCCTTGTAGAGGATCTCCTCGAGCAGCGTCGACTTGCCGCTCCCCGAGACGCCGGAGAAGGCGACGAACAGCCCGAGCGGGATCCGGATCGTCTCCCCCTTCAGGTTGTGCTCCCGGGGGCCGTGGATCGAGAGCGCGCGGCCGGTCGGCCGGGCGCGCTGCTCGGGGACCGCGATCGACCGCCGGCCCGAGAGGAACGCCCCGGTCGGGGAGCGCGGCGCCTCGCCGATCCGCTCGGGCGGCCCGGCGTAGAGGACCTCCCCCCCGTGGACCCCCGCCCCCGGCCCGAGGTCGACGAGCCAGTCCGCCGCCCGCATCGTCATCTCGTCGTGCTCGACGACGAGCAGGGTGTTGCCGAGGTCGCGCAGCGTGGCGAGCGTGGCGAGGAGCCGCTCGTGGTCGCGGGCGTGCAGCCCGATCGACGGCTCGTCGAGGATGTAGAGGACGCCGACCAGGCCCGAGCCGATCTGCGTGGCGAGGGCGATCCGCTCCGCCTCGCCGCCGGAGAGGGTGCCGCTCCCCCGGTCGAGGCTCAGGTAGGTGAGCCCGACGTTCTCGAGGAAGCCGAGCCGGCCCCGGATCTCCTTCACCACCTGGCCGACGATCTGCTCGTCCCGCGGCGAGAGCGAGAGCGCCCGGAAGAAGCGGACCGCGTCGGCGACCGTCATCGCCGCGACGTCGGCGATCGAGCGGTCCCGCACCGTGACGGCGAGGCTCTCGGGCCGGAGCCGGCGCCCGCCGCACGCCCGGCACGGGACGAACGAGAGGAAGCCCATGTAGTACTCCTTGGCCCCCTCGCTCTTCGTCTGCTTCCAGCGGCGTTCGACGGCGGCGACGAGCCCCTCGCGAAGCCAGCCCGCGCCCCACCACTCGCTGGGGCCGGAGCCGGTGAGGCCGACCGCGCGGTCGGTGCCGTACATCAACGCCTTCCAGCCGGCCTCGGAAAGCTCCCGGATCGGTCGGCGGGGATCGTAGCCGAAGGCGGCGGCGAACCGGGCGAGCGCCCCCGAGGTCGGCGTCAGCCCCCAGACGGCGATCGCCTTGCCGATCGGCTTCTCCTTGTCCGGCACGATCCGTTCGGGGTCGGCGTGGAGGGTCGCCCCGATCCCGAGGCACTCCGGGCAGGCGCCGAACGGGTTGTTGAACGAGAACATCCGCGGGGCGAGCTCCGCCACGGAGAAGCCGCACTCGGGGCAGGCCCGGCGGCTCGAGTACGTCGTCCGCGCCCCCTTCGCCCGCCGGACGATCACGAGGCCGTCGCCCAACTGGCGGGCGAGCTCGACCGCCTCGGCGAGCCGGGTCCCCTCGGCCTCGACGACCTCGAAGCTGTCGACGATCACCTCGATCGTGTGCTTCTTGTTCTTCTCGAGGCGGACGTCGGCGCCGGGCCGGCGCGCCTCCACGCCGTCCAGGATCCAGCGGCGGTAGCCGGCGGCCCGCAGGCGCTCCAGGACCTCCTTGTGCTCCCCCTTCTGCCCCCGGACGACCGGGGCGAGGATGTCGACCCGCTCGCCGCGGGCGGCCCCCTCGACCGCCTCGACGATCCGATCGACCGTCTGCGGGGCGATCTCGGCGCCGTCGTTCGGGCAGTGCGGGATCCCGATCCGGGCGTAGAGGAGCCGCAGGAAGTCGTAGATCTCCGTCACCGTCCCGACGGTCGAGCGGGGGTTCCGGCTCCCCGCGCGCTGCTGGATCGCGATCGCCGGCGACAGCCCCTCGATCGAGTCGACGTCCGGCTTGTCCATCTGGCCCAGGAACTGGCGGGCGTAGGCGGAGAGGCTCTCGATGTACCGCCGCTGGCCCTCGGCGTACAGGGTGTCGAAGGCGAGGGACGACTTCCCCGAGCCGCTCACCCCGGTGATGACGATGAACTTCCCGCGGGGGAGGTCCAGGGAGACGTTCTTGAGGTTGTGCTGGCGCGCCCCCCGGATGCGGATGACGTCGGACGGCTCGGTCACGCGCGCTCCCTACGGGGGCAGGATGCCCCGGACCGTCTCCTCGATCCGCGCCAGGACGTGCTCCTGGACGCGGCGGCCGAGCTCCGCGGTGGCGGGGCCCGGGTCGCCGATGACGCTCTCGGGCCACTCGGCGGGGGTGGCGGCGCCGGGGAGGAACGGACTGCGGTGGAGGGTGCCGGCCGGCCGCGTCGCCCCGACCAACGCCGGGGCGAGGGCGAGGAGCCGCGCCGTCTCGAGGAGGCCGGCGTGGCCGTCGTCCGCCGGCGCCGAGCGGCCCCGCAGCTCGTAGACGAAATCGTAGTCGGAGAGGACGGCGATCCGGATCGCCGGGGTCGACTCCATCGTCGTCTGGGCGGCCTCGCGGAGCGCCGCCATGTGGCCGCGGTCGGCGTGGCCGGAGAGGACGAGCAGGCGGCGGACCCCCATCCGGGCGAACTCCCCCAGGACCGCCCGGGTGTGGGCCGCGAGCGCGGAGGGGGGGAGGGAGACGGTGCCGGGGAAGCGGCCGGCGGCCGGGGCGGATCCGAAGGCGAGCGTCGGCGCGACCAGCGCGTCGAGCCGCTCCGCGACGGCGAGGGCGGTCGCTTCCGCCTGGATCTGGTCGGCGCCGAGCGGCAGGTGGGGACCGTGCGCCTCCAGGGCGCCGACCGGCAGGATCACGAGCGGGTCGGAGGCCAGGCGCCGCTCGAAGGAGCGGGCGTCGAGCTCGAGGAGGCGGAGCGGGCCGGCCATGGTCGTTCCGACCGGCGGGGCGTATTTAACCCGGGCCGGGAGGTCGCGCTACGGTACCCACCGGCGGGGCCGGAGGCGAGCGTCTTACGGCTTCGGAGTCGTACGCCCGGTTTCGTCCGCGCTACGGGGGGGCCGCCGTCGCCCCGGCGCCCGCGGAGGCGCTCGCCTCGGCGCGAGCCGCCGAGGTCGGGCGTCGCCGCGCCGTCGTCCGGCCGGGGGCGGCCGGGCGGCGGGCCCGCCGGGCCGGGGCCGCGTCCGAGGGTCCGTCCGCCGCGGCCTTCGGCGCCGCCGCGGCCGGAGGCGGGGCCGGGGGCGGGGCCGCGTCGGCGGGCGCCGCCTTCGACCGGGGCGTCCGGGGCGCGGACGGCCGCTTTTTGGCGGCGCTCGAGGACGCTGTCGCCTTCGCCGCCTTCGCGGCGCGGGCCGCGGCCCGCTTCGCCTCCGTCTCCTTGCGCGTCGGGCATTCGGGGTTGATGCAGAGGGTCCACGGCGGGCGGCCGGCCTCGATCGCGGTGACGACCGGCGCCCCGCAGACGGGGCACGGCGGCTGGTCCTTCTCGAGCTTCCCCCGCTGCGGAAGCGGGTAGCTGACCCGGCAGGTCGGATAGCCGGAGCAGCCGACGAACCGGTTCCCCCGGAACGAGTAGCGGATCTCGAGCGGGCTCCCGCAGCTCGGGCAGGTGCCGATGCGGAACGCCTTCTGGTGCTCCGGGCACTCCGGGTTGATGCAGTAGAGGTCCGGGCGCTGGCCGCGGAAGACGATCTTCACGCGCGGGGTCTTGCAGGTGCCGCAGAGGAACTCGGGGGCCGGCTCGATGAAGCCGGCGGCCGGGAGCGAGTAGGTCACCGGGCAGGTCGCCGGGTTGTTGCTGCACTGGACCCAGCGGGCCCCCTTCGGGCTGCGGGCGAGGCGGAGCGCCCCGCCGCACTTGGGGCACGGCCCGACGAAATGCTGGCGGTCGAGGGCCCCGGTGAGCGTCTCCTTCACGCCGGCGGCGTTCGCCGCGAGGAGCGCGTGGGCCTCCCGGAGCATCTCCCGGGACTCCTCGAGGACCTCGGCCTTCGGCTTCTTCGACTCGGCGACCCGCTCCATGTCCTCCTCGAGACGGTGGGTCATCTCCGGCCGGGTGATCACCGGCGCGAAGGCGCGGAGCGCCTCGGCGACGGCGATCCCGGTCGACGTCGGCTCGAGCTGGCGCGGCGTCACGTAGTGGCGGTCGAACAGCTTCTGGACGACGTCGTGCCGCGTGCTCTTCGTCCCGAGGCCGAGCCGCTCCATCTCCTGGATGAGCGACCCCTGGGTGAACCGCCGCGGCGGGCGGGTCTGGTCCTCGGCGAGCTCGATCTGCGTCACCGCGACGCTCCGGCCGGGGGCGAGGGCGGGGAGGAGGAGCTCCTCCGGCTTCGAGTACGGATAGACCCGGTACCAGCCCGGGTCGGTGATCGTCTGGCCCTTCGCGCGGAACGCCTCCCCGCGGATCTCCACCGTCGTGGAGCGCGCCCGGCCGATCGCGTCCGGGGCGACCGTCGCGAGGAACCGGCGGACGACGAGCTCGTAGACCTTCGCGTGGTCCGGGCGCAGCTTCTTCGGATCGACGGCCGACGTCGGGTAGATCGGAGGATGGTCGGTCGTCTCGCTCCGGCCGCGCGTCGGGCGGAACGACGGCTGGGTGAGCACGTACTCCGCCGCCTCGGCGAACGGACCGTCCCGGAACTTCTCGACGAGGCTCCTAAGCCCGAGCCCCCGCGGGTAGACCGTGTTGTCCGTCCGCGGGTAGCTGATGAGCCCCTGCGTGTAGAGGTCCTCGCCGATCCGCATCACCGTCGCCGCGCCGAGGCCCAGCCGCGTCGCCTCGGCGACGAACTGGGTCGTCGAGAACGGGATCGGGGGGCGCCGGCGGGTCTCCTCCTCCGCGAACTCGCGGACGGTCCCCTCCGTCGCCCCGGCGACGCGCCGGTGGACCGCCTCCGCCGCCGCCCGATCGTCCCAGGTGCCGTGCTCGTGCCGGAGGACGAACGGGGTCCCGTCCGCCTCGGCCGTCGCGCGGAGCTCCCAGAACGGGGTCGGCTGGAACTCCTTGATCGCCTGGTCCCGCTCGACGAGCAGCGCGAGCGTCGGCGTCTGCACCCGGCCGACGGAGAGGAAGCCGCGGCCCCGCTGCCCGGCGATGAGGGAGAGGTACCGGGTGAGGAGCGCCCCCCAGACGAGATCGATCTCCTGCCGCGCCTCCGCCGCCTCGGCGAGGGCGTGGTCGAGCGAATCCAGGTGGGCGAAGCTCTGCTCGATCACCTCCCGGGTGAGGGCGCTGTACCGCGCCCGGCGCACCTCGATCGTCGGGTGGACCTTCTGGAGCAGTTCCAGGCACTCCAGGCCGATCAGCTCCCCCTCCCGGTCGAAGTCGGTCGCGATGATCACCCGGTCGAACTGGCGGACGATCGACTGGAGGGCCGAGACGATCCCCCCTTCCGTCACCCGCTTGAGCGGCGGGGTCTCGAGGAGCCGGGGGAGGCCCGAGAGGGTCCACTCCTTGAGGTCCTCGGGGTAGTCGAGCTCGACGATATGCCCCCGGAGCCCGGCGACGGTGTAGCTCCCGTCGGGGCGGTCGAACTCGAACAGGTTCGTCCCCGCGATGCGGGCGCGCTTCATCCGGCCGTCGGAGAGGACCACCGCGATCCGCAGGGCGGTGTTGAACTTCTCCGCGACGACCAGCGTCTTCGGACCGGCCACGACCTCTCGAGGCCGGGTCGGCTAGATAAGCCCCGCCGGGGACCGGCGCCGTGGCCCGGCCCCGAACGTGGGCGCGCGCGTTCGGTCGGGGGCCGACCGGGGCCGGGCGCCGGCGGCCGCGACGCCGCCCGTGCTCGGGCCGACCGCGGCCCGGACCGGTCGATCGCCCTTCGGGCCCGGGAGGGGGGCCGGGCCGGTCCGCTCCGGCGCCGCCCGGCTCGGCGGGGTCGGTCACGGGAACGCTCTAATACGCCGGACACACCCCCCGACGCTCGTGCCGCGGTAACTCAGTTTGGGAGAGTGCAAGACTGAAGATCTTGAAGCCGCCGGTTCAAGCCCGGCCCGCGGCACTCCCTCCCCGATCCGCCGGCTAAGCGGGGTCGGGCCGGCGGTCGGCCCCCGCCGCCCGGCGGGGGGAACGGGTTCGCTCGGCGCGGGGCGCGCCGCCTACTTCTTCGGGACGAACCAGACGTCCGTGATCGAGTACTTCGGGTTGGGGTCGAAGCGGGCCTCGACCGGCATCCCGACGTAGAGATCCGACTCGGTCGCGTCCTTGAGCCGGGCGAGCATCACGCTCCCCGCCCCCTCGAACTCGACGAGCGCCAGGTTGTACGGCGTCTCCTTGAGGAACGCCTCGGAGCCGAAGTGGCACGTCGTCCACGAGTGGAGCCGGCCGGTCGTCGGGAGGTCGATCCACTCCGTCGGCGCGCCGCAGACCATGCAGTGGCTCCGCGGCGTGGCGAAGACGAAGGCGCACCGCTTCTTCGTGCACTTGGAGCCGCGCAGCCGCCCCTCCGCGAGCCCGAGGAAGAACGGCGAATCCTCCGCGTAGCTGTGGATGTACTCGATCGAGTACGGGTAGCGGATCACGAGGCTCTCGACCCCGTCCGCATCCCGGAAGAGGGCGGCGCCGCTCTTCTGAAGCTCCGCCTGGACGTCGCGGAACTTCGTGTAGGTCGGGGGGCGCGCCTTCATCGGAACCCCCGCTCCAGGATGGAGACGGTCACGCTCGAACCGGTCCCCGCATGGCTGTGGATCGCCCCGCGCTTCGGGTTCGGCAGCTGGAGCGCCTTGTCGCCGAAGTGCTTGCGGATCGTCCCCTGCAGCTGCCAGAAGGCGAAGACCCCCTGCATGAGGCCGGTCGCCCCGACCGGGTGGCCGCAGGCGATGAGGCCGCCGGACGGGTTCACCGGGATCGCCCCGGCCCGGGGCGTCGGGAAGCCGTAGTCGATCCCCTTCAGGAACGGGTCCCCCCGCTCCACGAACCCGTAGCCCTCGCCGTACTTGCAGAGCCCCAGATCCTCGTACGTCTGGATCTCGCTCGAGGCGTAGGCGTCGTGGAGCTCGATGAAGTCGAGCTCGCGGTTCGGGTTGGTGATCCCCGCGTGGCGGTAGGCCTCGATCCCCGCGGCCCGGCCGGCGCGGAACGAATGGACCCCGGGATAGTCGAGATGGGCGTAATCCTCGGGCGTCTCGTGCGCCATCAGGGGGACCCGGCCGAACGGGCGGTCGGCGAGCCGCATCGTGTCGGTCCCGCAGCCGACCCCCTTCACCAGGATCGGCTTGTCGGTGAACTCCCGGGCGACCGACTCGGAGGCGAGAAAGACGACGGCGGCGCCGTCGCTCATCGTGCAGATCTGCTCGCGGGTGATCGGGTAGCTGATCATCTCGGAGTTCAGCACGTCCTGGACGGTCAGCCGCTTCGGGTACTGCGCATACGGGTTGTGGAGCGCGTTGAGATGGTTCTTCACCGAGACCATGCTCATGATCCGGCTCCCCTCCTGGATCGCGAGACGCTGCGCCTCGCGCTCGTCGGCGATGTGGGCGAACCGGGTCTTCCGCAGGTACTCGTAGATGTGGCGGACGACCATCAGCGCGTAGTAACCGGTGTAGAACCCGCCGAGCGGGAAGTCGAAGTTCGTGTCGGAGGCGAGGGCGATGAACTCGTTCCCCTTCCACGTCGCAACGCGGCTCATCGTCTCGTAGCCCGCGGCGAGGCAGACGTCCATCCGGCCGCTCGCCACCGCCTCGTAGGCCGCCTGGAAGCATTCCCCGCCGGTCGCGCCGCCCCACTCGATGCGGACCGACCCCTTCGGGTTCATCCCGAGGTAATCCTGCACCATGCTCGCCGCCTTGAGCTGGCGGGAGAAGTGGTCGGAGAAGTAGGAGATCCGGGTCCCGTCGATCCGGTCCGGCGTCAGGTTCGGGATCCCCTTCACGGCGTAGTCGTAGGCGCGCTTCACCATCAGGCGGAAATCCATCGACGGGTGCGCCTTCGCGAACTTCGTCACGCCGCCCGTCACCATGTAGACCCGCCGTCCGGTCGAAGGCGACCGGGACCGCCGGGCCGGGGCGGCCGCGCGGCCGCCGCTCCGCTTCGTCTTCTTCGCTCGTGCTGGCAACTCCGTTCCCTCGCCCGGCGCAGCCGGGTCCGGCTTTTAGCGGTACCGGCGCCGACCGGCTTCCGCCCCGTCCGGTGAACCCGGGTTGACCCCACATCTTTACTTTCGAGGGCGTCCTTGGGGCGTCGTCATGAAGCGCCCCGAGGATCTCCTGTCGATCTCCGACATCGCCGACGGGCTCCCCGCCCTCCTCGCCCGGGCGGAGACGTTGAAGCGCCTGCGGGCGCGGGGCCGTTCGCCGACCCCCCTCAAGGGCCGGAGCGTGGCGATGATCTTCGAGAAGTCGTCGACCCGGACGCGGACGTCGTTCGAGGTCGGGATCCACGACCTCGGCGGGGAGGCGTTGTTCCTCTCCGCGAAGGACCTCCAACTCGGGCGGGGCGAGACGATCGCCGACACGGCGCGGGTCCTCTCCCGGTACGTCGACGGCCTCGTCTACCGGGCCTACCGCCACAGCGACGAGGTCGAGCTCGCCCGGTGGGCCTCGGTCCCGGTGATCAACGCCCTCGACGACCTCGAACATCCGTGCCAGATCGTCGCCGACCTCCTCACGATGCGGGAGCGGTGGAAGGGGAAGTTCCGCGGCCGCCGTCTGGCGTGGATCGGCGACGGCAACAACGTCCTCCACTCCCTCCTCCTCGGCGCCGCGGCGGTCGGCCTCGATCTGGTCGCCGCGACCCCGGAGGCCTACGCCCCGCGACCGGAGATCGTCACCGCGGCGCGGGCGCTCGCCCGGGCCTCGGGCGCCGCCCTCGAGCTGGTGCACGACCCCGCGGCGGCAGCGCGCGGCGCCGACGCGCTCTACACCGACGTCTGGGTGTCGATGGGCGACGAGGCGGAGGCGGCCCAGCGCCAGGCGGCGTTCCGCGGCTTCCAGATCAACGCCCGGCTCCTCCAGACGGCGGCGCCGGGGGCGTTCGTCCTCCACGATCTCCCCGCCCACCGCGGGGAGGAGATCACCGACGACGTGCTGGACGGCCCGCGGGCCGCCGTCTGGGACCAGGCGGAGAACCGCCTCCACGCCCAAAAGGCGCTCCTCGAGCTGCTCCTGCCGCGCCCCCGTCGGTAGCCCCCCCGGCGATGTCGTTCAGCCATCGCGACCGCCGGGCCCACCGCTTGGTCTGGCGGCTCCTCGGCGGCGTGACGGCGGCGACCGTCGCCCTGGGCGCGATCGCCCAGTACGAGCGGGCGGTCCCGGCGATCGGGGCCGCCGCCGTGGCCGGCCTCGCGATCACCGGCGGCGCGGCGCTCCTCGCCGGCGAGCGGCTGATCGCCGACTACGGCAACGACCTGCGGAACGGCCGTCGCCCGGACGGGCCGGACGGCTTCGTGCGTGTCGAGGTCCGCTCCGAGGTCGGGCTCGAGCGCCCGGTCGGGCTGCCGACGCACCGTTCGCCGAACGTCCGCTCCCCGTCGCACCGGCCGGTCGAGCGGACGGGCCCCGCCGCCGCGGGCGGATCACGCCGGGGCGTTCGGGTCGGCCCGTAGGCGGGTCTTGAGCAGCCGCTCGAGCTTCCGCACGAGCGCGTCGGGCGGGTTAAGGCCACCGCTCTCGATCTTGAGGACGACCGACTTCTTCTCGTTCAGCTTCTTGCCGAGGTCCTCCGGCGTCCATCCGAGCCCCTCCCGGGCGACGCGGACGCGCTTCGGCCAGTCCGGGGCGAGCTCGAGCTCCCCGATCTCGGTGTAGAGGTCGCGCTCCTCCATCCGGCGGCCCGTCGCGCCGACGCGGGTCGCGGGGGCGCCGGTGGGCCGGTTCGCCCAGCCGGAGGCCGCCGGAGCGGTCGGGACCGGGTCGACCCGCACGCCGAACTTCTCGCACTCCGGGCCGACCGACAGGACCGTCCCCTCGATCCGCACCCGCACCGTCTGGTCGACCTCCTTCCCGCACAGTTCGCAGAGCATCGCGACTCCTCACCGAGGCCGGGGACCGCGGGTCCGCCGGCGCTCCTCCATCCGAACCCGCCCCTCTTCAAAGCGCCGGCGCTCCGCGTCGTTCGTGAGCAGCAGGGGCGGGATCGGGGTCGGCCGCATGTCGGCGTCGACCGCGACCATCGTCACGAACGCCTCGACCACCAGGCGCCGCGGGCCGCCCGAGAGCGGCTCGGCCTGGACCCGCACCCACACCTCCATCGAGGTGCGGCCGGCGAAGGTGAGGCCCGCATCGAAGTCGACCAGCTCGCCGACGTGGACCGGGGCGATGAAGTCGGCCCGGTCGAACGACGCGGTGACGCACTGGGCGCCGGCGTGGCGGACCGCGGCGACGTAGGCGACGCGGTCGATCTCGCCGAGGATCGCCCCGCCGAAGATGTTCCCGGAGAAGTTCGCGTCCGTCGGGACCATCAGCCGGACGACCGAGACCCGGCTCGCCTCGACGGTACGGCCGGGGGGTGACGCCACGGAAGGGACCTCGGGCCCCGCGCGACCCGGGGACCCATTAATACCTTGACTCGGCCCGGCCCCTCCCCCGCACGGGCGCCGCCGGTCGAGGGGGGTGTTCCAGGCCCCCTCGCCCGGGTTTATCCCCCTCGGGGCGCTCCTCCGGGCGAGGTTCCATGCCGAAGCGTTCCGCCCCGAAGCGCGCCGCCCGCCGACCGAAACCCGCCGCCTCCGCCCGCCGGGCGAAGCCGGTCGCCGTCCCCCGGCGCCCGTCCGGCCGGCCCGAGTTCTCGAGCGTCGCGGTCGTCGTCGCCGACCGCCACCGGGCCGTCGAGTGGTATACCCAAACGTTCGGCCTCGACCACGTCGACGACCGGGACCACTGGCAGCGGGTCGGCCGGAAGGGGGGCGGCCTCCTCCACCTTTGCCAGATGAGCGAGTTCGATCCGAAGGCGACCCTCGAGCCGGGGACGTCCGGGATCGCCTTCACCCTCGCCGGGGATTTCCTCGCCGCCTGCCGCGCCCTCGAGGAGCGCGGGGTCAAGTTCTCGACACCGCCCACGAAGTTCGACTGGGGATGGGGGGCGACCGTCGTCGACCCGGACGGCAACGAGATCTACCTCATGCCGGAGTAAGGGGCGACGTCCCGCCTCCGACCCCGCCCGTCCGGGGCCCCGCGGGCGGGGGCAGCGCCGCGCGACGCCGTCTCTCGGCAGCGCGGCGAGACAACGCCTAAATAGGGGCACATTTTGGCCGCGCCCGGAGCCCATCGATGGCAAACAAGCCGCACCTCAACATCGTCTTCATCGGCCACGTCGACCACGGCAAGTCCACCACGGTCGGCCGCCTGCTGCTCGACACCGGCTACATCCGCCAGGAGGAGATCGACAAGTTCCGGGCGGAGGCCGAGGCGAAGGGGAAGGCGACGTTCGAGTTCGCCTGGGTGATGGACGACCTCAAGGAGGAGCGCGAGCGCGGGGTCACGATCGACATCGCGCACCGCCGCTTTGACACCCAGAAGTACTACTTCACCATCATCGACGCGCCGGGCCACCGCGACTTCGTCAAGAACATGATCACGGGGACGAGCCAGGCCGACGGGGCCGTGCTCGTCTGTTCGGCGGCGGAAGGGGTCCAGGAGCAGACGCGGGAGCACATCTTCCTCTCCCGGACGCTCGGGATCACCCAGATGATCTGCGCGATCAACAAGATGGACCGCCAGGAGGTCAAGTACTCCGAGGCGAAGTTCAACGAGGTCAAGGAGGACCTCACGAAGCTGCTCAAGAACGTCGGCTTCAAGATCGATACCCAGATCGTCTTCGTCCCGATCTCGGCGTTCAAGGACGACAACATCAACAAGGCGAGCCCGAACATGACCTGGTACAAGGGGCCGACGCTCCTCCAGGCGCTCGACAACCTGAAGGTCCCCGAGAAGCCGACCCAGAAGCCGCTGCGGCTGCCGGTCCAGGACGTCTACACCATCACGGGGATCGGCACGGTGCCGGTCGGCCGCGTCGAGACCGGCCTCTTGAAGGTCGGCGAGAAGATCGTCTTCATGCCGTCCGGGAAGTCGGGCGAGGTCAAGACGATCGAGATGCACCACGAGGCGGTCCAGCAGGCGGAGCCGGGCGACAACGTCGGCTTCAACGTCCGCGGGATCGACAAGAACGACATCCGTCGCGGCGACGTGGCGGGTCCGGCCGCGAACCCCCCGACGGTCGTCGAGAGCTTCACCGCGAACATCCAGGTGCTGAACCACCCGAGCGTGATCACCGCCGGCTACACGCCCGTCTTCCACTGCCACACGGCCCAGGTCGCCTGCGAGTTCACGGCGCTCCTGAAGCGCCTCGACCCGAAGACCGGCCAGGTCGCCGAGGAGAACCCCCAGACCTTGAAGACCGGGGACGCGGCGGTCGTGGAGATCACGCCGAAGCGCCCGCTGGTGCTCGAGAAGTACAAGGAGTTCCCGCAGCTCGGCCGCTTCGCCGTCCGCGACATGGGCCAGACGGTCGCCGCCGGGGTCGTCGTCGAGGTCAAGAAGCGGGCCTGATCCGGCGCGCTCGCTCGGAACCACGGAACGAAGGGGAGACCATCGACCGATGCAGAAGGCCCGGATCTCCCTGAGCGGCACCGACGCGCGCAAGGTCGACTCGATCTGCAAGATGATCAAGGAGATCTCGAGCAAGACCGGGGTCGAGATCGCCGGTCCGATCCCGTTGCCGACCAAGAAGCTCCGCGTCCCGGTCCGCAAGGGCCCGGACGGGGGCGGCACCAGCACGATCGACCACTGGGAGATGCGGATCCACAAGCGGCTCATCGACCTCGCCGCCGACGAGCGGGCCCTCCGCCAGGTGATGCGGATCCAGGTCCCCGACGGGGTCAACATCGAGATCGTCCTGACCGGGTAGGCGCGTGTTCGCGCCCCGGACCGGGGTCCCGCTCGCCGCTGCGGCGCTGGCGCTGGTCGCGGGCGGCGCCGCCGTCGCCCTCCGCCTCCTGCCGGCGTCCGGGCCGCTCCTCGCGGCGTTCGCGATCGCCGTCGGGCTCTGGGCGTTCCTCGCCGCGTTCTTCCGCGACCCGGAGCGGCCGGTCGGCGAGGGGGTCGTCTCCGCGGCCGACGGCCGCGTCCGCGAGGTGCGCGTCGCGGGGGACGAGCTCCTGGTCTCGGTCTTCATGAACGTCACGGACGTCCACGTGAACCGCCTGCCGTGGGACGGCCGGTTCGTCGACGTCGGGACCGGGGGCGCCGGCCACCGGGCCGCCTACCGGCCGGACGCCGACCGGAACGTGGCGCGCAGCTACCGCCTGGAGACGGAGCTCGGGCCGGTGCGCCTCGTGCAGATCACGGGCGTCGTCGCCCGCCGCCTGGTGTCGTTCGTCCGGGCCGGGGAGGCGCGGCGGAAGGGGGAACGGTTCGGGATGATCGTCCTCGGCTCGCGGGTCGACGTCTACCTGCCCGCCGCCCGCGTGGAGCCGCTCGTGCGCGTGGGCGAGCGGGTCGTCGCCGGCCGGACCCCGATCGCGCGGGTGCGGCGATGACGGACCGGTGGCGGACGGCGGCGAACCTCGCCACGACCGCGAACGCCGCGCTCGGGGTCGGCGCGATCCTCTACACCCTCGCCGGCAACCCCCTCTGGGCGATGCTGCTGATCGCCTGCGGGATCGGCTTCGACGGGCTCGACGGCCTCCTCTCGCGGCGGAGCCGGGCGCCGCCGTCCGTCTTCGGCCGCGTCGCCGACTCGGTCGCCGACGCGATCACCTTCGGCCTCGCTCCGGCGGTCCTGATCGCCGTCCACACCTCCGACCGGGCGATCTGGGCGCCGTTCCTCGGGATCGCACTCGTCGTCGCCGCCGCCTACGCCGCCGCCGCCGTCGCCCGCCTCGTCTACTTCACCGCCCGGGCCTACGAACGGCGGGACTTCCTGGGGGTCCCGACCCCCGAGAGCGCCCTCGCCGTCGTCGTCGCCCTCCTGTTCCACGACGTGCCCGGCTTCCAGACGGTCCAGCCGATCGGGGTCCTCATCGGGGCCAGTGCCCTCGCCGTCCTCATGGTCGTCCCGATCCCGTACCCCAAGATCCGCCGCGGCTCGCCGCTTAGGATCCCGATGATCGTGACGGCCGCGGCGGCGGCGCTCGCCCTCGTCCCGCTCCAGTTCCGTCCGGCGGCCGGCTCGCCGCTCTTCGATCTCGCCTACGCCGCGGCCGCCGTGATGTTCGCCGGGGTCGCCCTCTACTACGTCGCCGGACCGTTCACCCTGCGCCGGTCGGCGCCGGGGCCGGGGGCCCGCCCGTGACCGAGGGGATCCACCGGACGGCGCTCTCCCGCCGCGAGGCGCTCCTGTTCGAGGCCGGCATCAAGCTCGGCGGGATCTTCCACCAGTATCTCGGCATCCCCGTCGCCCCCCGGACCGCGGACGGGCTCGCGCGGGTGATCGAGGCGGCGGTCGGGCTGCAGCCGTACGTGGCGGCGGTCCGCGTCCGCATCGACCCCCGACGCGGCGGCCCCCTCGGGCGGGGCCGCTTCGCCTACCGGTACCTGACCGCCGAGATGCTGACGGCCGAGGTCCGCCTCGTCGACGGGCCCGTCCGCGTCGCGGCGCGGCTCGCCTTCGAGCCGGCGCTCCGCTACCCGCTGATGCGGGTCGACGCCGCCTCGGCTACGGGCGCCCGCCGATCGGCGTATAGGCGAGATCGACCGCGCCGACGTACTTCGCCGTCGGCCGGATCAGCCGGAGGTCGTCGTACTCCTCGAGCACATGGGCGGTCCACCCCGCGACGCGGCTCGCCGCGAAGATCGGCGTGAACAGGTCGGGCGGGAACCCCATCAGGGTGTAGACCGACCCCGAGTAGAGGTCGACGTTGGGGTAGAGCCCCTTCTCCCGGTGGACGACCTCCTCGACCGCGCGGAGGATCTCGAAGTAGTGGAGGTCCCCCTTCGTCTCCCCCATCCGGCGCGACCAGTCGCGGAGGATCGTCGCCCGCGGGTCCTCGACCTTGTAGACCCGGTGGCCGAACCCCATGATCCGCTCGTGCTTCGCCAGCCGCTCCTTCACCGCCGCCTCGGCCCGGTCGGGGGAGCCGATCGCCGCGAGGAGCTCCATCACCCGCTCGTTCGCCCCGCCGTGCAGCGGGCCCTTGAGCGTCCCGACGGCGCTCGTGATGGCGCTGTAGAGGTCGCTCAGGGTCGAGGCGGTGACCCGCGCGGCGAACGTGGAGGCGTTGAGCTCGTGGTCGGCGTGGAGGATGAGCGCGACGTCGAGGCAGCGGCTCTCGAGCTCGGTCGGCTCCCGGTCGAGGAGGGCGTAGAGGAGGTAGCCGGCCGCGGAGAGGTCCGGGCGGGGGTCGGGCGGAGCCCGGCCCATCCGCCGGCGGTGGAACGTCCCCACGATCGTCGGGATCACGGCGGCGAGCCGCTGCGCGCCGCCGATGGAGCTCGGGCCGGGGCGGGTCTCGTCCGGCTCGAAGAGGGCGAGCTCGCTCACCGCGCAGCGCAGGACGTCCATCGGATGGGCGGAGACCGGGAAGGCGGCCAGGCGTTCGGCGAACGGCGCCGGCAGCGTCCGGAGCCCCGCCAGGCGGACGCGGAGCTCGGCGAGCTGGGCGGCGTTCGGGAGCCGGCCGTACCAGAGGAGGTAGGCGACCTCCTCGAACGTCGCCCCCTTCGCCAGGTCCCGGATGTCGTAGCCCTGGTAGAGAAGGCGGCCCTGCTTCCCGTCGATGAAGCAGATCCGCGACTCGAGGGCGACCACGTCTTCCAGCCCGCGCTGCACTTCGGTGGTCTCCGCCATGGAACACCCCAACGGGCGGGGAGACCGGCGTCGGGTTAAGGGGCTTACTCGCGGTCCGGGGCGCGGACCGGGGCCGGCCCGTCCGCGGGCGCCTCGCGCTCGTGGCGGCGACGCAGGAAGGCGATCGACGCCGCCGACCAGAGCGGCAGGGAGACCAGGAGGGCCCCCGCGCTCACCAGGAAGACGAGCCGGTAGCTGCCGAACGTCGAAAGGACCCCGGAGAGGGCGGCCCCGCTGACGGCGGCGACCCCCCCGAGGGCGCTGTTGACCCCGAGGAGGCTCCCCGCGTCCCGCCCCGCCAGTCCGCGGAAGAGGATGAGCGAGCTCGCGGTCGTGTAGACGGCGATGGCGGCCCCGAGGACCCCGAAGACGAGCACGTTCAGGGCGAAGGCTCCGCGCGGATCGAAGACGAGGAACGTGAAGCCGGCCGTCGCGAGGTAGCCGAGCGCCCGGAGGTACGACGACCGTTGCACCAGCCGATCCGGCCCGAAGCGGGCGCTCATCCCACCGGAGAGCGGGTAGAGGAGGGTCTGCGCGGCGTTGTTCGAGAGGTTGACGAGGAAGATCGACGAGGCGGCGAGCCCCGCGCCGTAGAGGTACGGCGTGTAGGAGATGTTGTAGAGGTTCGAGGCGAGGTTGAAGAGGAACGTCGCGAGGAAGACGAGGGGGAGCTCGTGGTGGAGCTCCGCCCGGGCCCACCTACGCAGGCGGCCCCAGGCGCCCCGCCCGATCCGGGGCCGGTACGGGAAGAACGGGATCGGCGTCCGGAAGCCGATCGAGGTGCGGATGCGGGAGGCGAGGCTCTCGGCGTGGCCGGCGACCTGGGCGGTCGTCGCGCGGCGGGACGGGTCGGTGACGCCGAACCAGATCGCGACGGCGCTCGCGGCGGCGAGCGCGGCGAGGACGACCAGCAGGCTCGTGAGGGCGTCGCCGTCGACGGTCCAGAAGTAGCCGAGCCCGAGCCCGATCAACGAGCCGATCATCGCCATCTCCTGGTACGAGGCGAAGGCGGTCGGGCGCTCCGCCTCGCTGAACTTCTCCAGGATGAGGAGGTTGGAGGCGCTCGCCCCGGCCGGGGCGATGAGCCCGATCACGGTGTAGAGGACGTACAGCTCCCCGAGCGAAGCGACGCCGGCGAGGGCGAGGTAGAGGACGGCGTAGCCGCCGAAGTTGATGACGAGGAACAGCCGGCGGAGCGGGTAGCGGTCCGACAGGTGGCCCCAGAGGACCGAGGAGGCGATCACCGCCGCGTTGAAGACGGTCGCCGCCAGCGCGACCGCCCCCCAGCTGCCGTGCAGCGGGATCAGGATCAGGAGCGGGAGGACGACCCCGAAACCGGCGGTCGCCGCGTTGATCGGCACGAAGGCGAACAGCCACCGGCGCGCGACCAGACGCCGGGGCCACGTCCGCAGCGCGATCGCCATCGTCCGCCGGGGCGCTCGCCGTCCACGCTTAAGGGCTCACGACTCCAGTCGCACGGAGCCGTTCGGAGGCGGTCGCCGTCCGGGCGGGAGAACCGCTCTCGGCCAATGCTTATAAGGGGAGGGAGTTCATCCGCCCCCTCGAAGAGGCGGCACCGCGTGGCGATAGGGTTCGTCCTGATCAGCACCGCCCCGGCGAAGGAGCACGAGGTCTACACCGAGCTCCTGCGCGTCAAGGGGATCGTGGAACTCCACCCGCTGTTCGGGGAGTACGACCTGATCGCCAAGGTCGAGGCCGAGGACTTCAACGCCCTGGGCCAGCTGGTCGTCGACAAGATCCGCTCGGTCCCGGGGGTCATCGACACGAAGACGCTCACGGGCATCAAGTTCTGAGGACGGTCCAATGTTCGAGCTGTTCGGAGATGCGGTCGCCATCGGCGTGTGGCAATTCCTGACGATCCTCCTGCTGGTCTTTGCGCTGTTCCTGATCCTCGCCGGGATCTTCACGGCGTACTTCGGGAGCGGGAAGAGCCGGACCATCGGGGTCGGCCTGCTCGTCGGCGGCCTCGTCGTCGGCATCCTCATCGGCTACCTCTACCACGCGGGTCCGTTCGACGGCGGCGCCTCCGGCCACCTGACGGGCCTCATCGTGGAGTCGCTGCTGGTCATCATCGCCGCGGTGATCGGCGCCCTGGTTGCGATCGGGATCTTCCTGGTCGCGATCATGAAGTCGTAACCGGGCGGAGAGCGGCGGGCGATGCCGCGCCGCCGGGGCCCGGGACGGCTCCGCCTCGTCACCCTGAGCTCCGACTTCGGGTGGGCGTACGCCGCCCAGATGAAGGCAGAGATATACCGCCGGGCGCCCGACGCGACGGTCGTCGACCTCGCCCACGACCTCCCGCGCCACGGGATCGCGGAGGCGGCGTTCGTCGTCCGGGCGATGGCCGGCCGGTTCCCGCCTGGCGCCGTCCACACGGTCGTCGTCGACCCCGGGGTGGGGGGTGCCCGCGCCCCGCTCGCCGTCGCCTGCGCCGACGGCTCGTTCCTGGTCGGCCCCGACAACGGGGTGCTGGCCCCGCTCGCGGAGCGGCTCGGGGCCCCCGTCGCCGTCCGGCTCGATCCGGCCCGGGTGGCCCCCGGACCGCGGGTCGGGACGACGTTCGACGGCCGGGACCTCTTTGCCCCGGCCGCCGCGCTCCTCGCCTGCGGGGTGCCGCTGGAGCGGCTCGGCGAGCCGCACCGCATGGAGGTCGGATCGGGGTTCCCGGCGGAGCCCCGCCGCCGCCCGGGCGGCGCCGACGGGGCGGTCGCCCATGTCGACCATTTCGGCAACGTCATCTCGAACGTACCCGGGGAGTGGGTCCCCGCGAGGATCCGCGCCGTCGCCGTGGGACGGCCCGGGCGGCCGTCCGTGGTGGTGCCGTGGGGGAGCTCCTACGAGGGGTTCGGACGCGGACGGGTCGGTGCGCTCGTCTCGAGCTTCGGTACGGTGGAGATCGCGGTCGCCGGGGGGAGCGCCGCCCGGCGCCTGCGCCTTCCGGCGGGGCGCCCGCTCCGGCTCGCCTGGCGGACGGCGACGGGCGCGCGCGCCACTGAGACGGTAAATAGCGGACGCAGCGTGCGGCGCTGACCCCGGGGGGGCTTCGGCCGGACGATGGCAAAGCGCGACTTCTACGAGGTGCTCGGGGTCTCCCGGACCGCCTCTCCGGACGAGATCAAGTCGGCCTACCGGCGCCTCGCCCGGCAGTACCACCCGGACGTCTCCAAGGAGGCCCCGAAGGTCGCCGAGGAGAAGTTCAAGGAGGTCTCGGAGGCCTACGAGGTCCTCGCGAACGAGGACTCCCGGCGCCGGTACGACCAGGGCGGTGCCGCCGCGGTCGAATCCCAGTTCGGTCCGGGCGGCTTCGGCTGGCAGAACTTCACGCACGCGGGCGACCTCGAGGATCTCCTGGGGTCGAGCCCGTTCTTCCAGCAGTTCTTCGGGGGGATGGGGGGGTTCGGCGGTCGTCGCGGGCCGGCGCACGGCGCCGACATCCAGCTCACGCTTCGGCTCCCGCTCGCGGCCGCGCTCACCGGGGCGAAGCCGCAGGTCGAGGTCCCCCGGGACGAGGCGTGCGCCGCCTGCCGGGGCACCGGCGCGAAGGACGGGACCGCGCTCGAGGTCTGCCCCGAGTGCAAGGGGAGCGGCCAGGTCCGCCGCATCCAGAGCCGCGGCTACACGCAGCTCATCACCGTCGCCGAGTGCTCCCGGTGCCACGGGGCCGGCCGGCGCATCCTCGAGAAATGCCCCGTCTGCGGCGGCTCGGGCCACCTCCGGTCGACCGAGCGGATCGAGATCGCCGTCCCGCCCGGCGTCGAGGACGGCGCCGTCCTCCGCGTCCCCGGCCACGGGCTCAAGGGGGGCGACGCCGGGGCGAGCGGCGACCTCTACGTGCAGATCGTCTTCGAGCCGCTCCCGCACCTCCGCCGCGACGGGGAGGACGCCTACACCGAGACGACCGTGCCGCTCGGCGTGGCCCTCCTCGGGGGGGAGGTGACGATCCCGACGATCGACGGCCACGCCGTCCTCAAGATCCCGGCCGGCACCCAGCCCGACACCCAGTTCCGCCTGCGCGGCAGCGGCTTCCCGCGGTTCCGCAGCACGACCCGGGGCGACCTCTTGGTCACCGCCCACGTCGAGCTGCCGCGGAACCTCTCCGCCCACGACCGCGAGGCGCTCCGCGACCTCCTCCTCCCCGGCGGCCGCCCCCTCGGGGGCCGACGGGAGTCGATCTTCCGCCGGCGCGGCACGTGACGACCCCGCCCGACGACGGGGAGCGCCTTCCCGTCCCCGACCAGTACTATTCCGAGCGGCCCCGCTCGGCGTCCCGTCGCTCCGAGCTCCGGTTCCTCCACGCCGGCGAGCTCCTCTCGTTCGTCGTCGACCGCGGCGTCTTCGCCTCCCACGGGCTCGACCCCGGCACCGCGCTCCTGATCGAGAACCTCACCGTGCGGCCGACCGATCGCGTCCTCGATCTCGGCTGCGGCTGGGGGGCGGTCGGCGTCGCGGCGGCCCGCTCCGCCCGGGACGGCCGGGTCGTCCTGACCGACGTCAACCGCCGGGCGGTCCGCCTCGCCCGGCTGAACCTCGAACGGAACCGGATCGACAACGCGGAGGTGCGGGTCGGCCCCCTCTACGAGCCGGTCGCCGACGAGACGTTCGACGTGATCGCCACGAACCCCCCGTTCCGGGCGGGCCGGCCGGCGGTGCTCGCGATCCTCGAGGGCGCGGCCGCCCACCTGGTGCCGGACGGGCGGCTGGTCGTCGTCGGGAAGGGGACGCAGGGGATCCGCTTCTACCAGGAATGGCTCGCCGCGCACTGGGACGGGGAGGTCGAGGTCCTCGGCCGGGGGTCGGGCTACCGGGTGCTCGAGGCGCGCCGCCGACCGGTTAAGCGCCAGCCGTAGAGCCGGCCGACGTGGCGCAGGTACCGTCCGATCTCCCCGCGGCCGAGCTTGCTCGCGCCGGCGAGGCGGGGGCGGAAGTCGAGCGGGATCTCCGCGACCGGGGCGGGCCGGCACTTCACCAGGACCTCGAGGCCGATCTTGTAGCCGATCGGCGCGAGGGGGCTGCGCTCCAGGATCGACCGCCGGAACGCAAAGCAGCCGCTCATCGGGTCCCGCACGGAGACGAGCGGACGCGCAAGCAGCGCCGCCCCCGCCGATAGGAGGCGGCGCGCCGGCCCAAGCCCCCGGCCGCTCCCGCCGGGGACCCACCGGCTCCCGAGAGCGAACTCGGCGCCGCCGTCCGCCACGGCGGCGACCAGGCGCGGCACGATCTCGGGCGGATGGCTCCCGTCGGCGTCGAGGACGACGAGGACATCCCCCCTCGCCGCCCGGAACCCCTCGATCACCGCCGAGGCGAGTCCGCCCTTGCCCGGCCGTCGGACGACGCGGACCGTCGGCGGGCCGGGGAAGCGCTCGGCGAAGTCGGCGGTCCCGTCCGGCGATCCGTCGTCGACGACGACGATCTCGGCGGCGAGGCCCTCGAGCGAGCGCGCGAGCGGCGGGAAGAGCAGTTCGAGCGACGCCCGCTCGTTGTACGTCGGGAGGATCACGGAGACCC
>JAKABH010000021.1 GCA_021801925.1 Thermoplasmata archaeon
CGTCCGGCGAGGGCGTCCGGCCGCAGGCCCCAGAGCCGCTCGAAGAGGAGGCTCAGGAACGGGGCGACGCTGAATCCGAGCAGAAAGCAGGAATCGAACGGCTCCGGCCGGTCCCCCCGGTAGCATTCGTTCGCCCAGCCGCCTTCGGCCCGGTAGCGCGCCGCGATCGTCTCGAGGTAGCGATACCCCTCGGCGGGGGCGCCGACCGCGTAGGCGGCGTCGGCTGCCCACGCCGTCGCGATCGTCCAGACGCGGCCGTCATGATACGCGAGGGGATCGTAGGCGGGATCGTCGGCCGAGAGGGAGCGGACCCCCCAGGGCGTCGAGAGGTCGGAGGCCGCCGCCCGGCGGACGACCCGGGCCGCGAACGCCGGATCCAGGAGTCCCGCACTGACGGCGCGGAGGGCGTTCGGGCGGATGCGGGGGACCGGGAGGCCGCGGCGGATCGTGTCGGCGAGGTACTCCCCGCCCGAAACTCCGTACCGGGGGCCGATCGATCGGGCGAGGCGAGCCGCCTCCGCCCGGAACGACCCGGCCCGTTCTACGTCCCCGACCTCGGCCAGGAGGCGGCCGGTCCTCTCCAGGGTCTCCCACCAGAGGACTTGGACGTCGATCGCGTGGTCGCGCCGGTCGGCCGAATCCCAGATCGTCGTGTCCGGCGCATCGATCCCGTACCGGATCGACGACAGGGGCGCGGTCGCCGCTTCGATCGCCTCCGCCTCCCCGCCGTGGCGCAGGAGGCCGGTCGCGGGATCGGTCCGGCTCCGCCCCCAGGCGACGATGCGGGCGATCGCCTCCCCCCACTCGGCGAGCGACCCGGTGTCGCCGGCGTGCCGATGGAGCCGCTCGACGACCGCGGGGAACCGGAGGGTCGTGTCGGAGGTCCCGTAGAGGAAGATCGGCCCCGGCGCAATCTGCATCGGCAGTTCCCCCGGCTCGCCGCCCAGGATCCCCACCATCTTCCGGCTCTGGAACCGGAAGACGGTCCCGAGCGACCGCTCGACCCACTCGGCGTCGCCGAGCCACAGGAGGGCCGGCAGCCCGATGGCGACGTCCCGGCACCAGATCGCCGAGTACCACGGGTAGCCGGCGACGAGCCCGGCCATCCCGTCGGCGGGGGCGGTGTAGAGGCGGCGCAGCGCCGACCGGGCCGAGCGGTAGGCGGTCTCCAGTTCGGGGGCATCGGGAAACTCGAGCTCCGGGGTCCCGGCGGCCCACGCCGCGTCGGCCCGGGCGACGGCCGCCGCCGCCGGACGCGGGTCGAGATCACCGCCCCGGCCCCGCGACACCTCCGCGGCCCTCCGGTCCCGGTCGATCCCCCCGCTAACGCACCAGGAGACGACCGCCGCCCCTCCCGGCGGCACGGCGACAGCCCCCTCCACGGAGAGCGTCCCGACCGGTCCGTCGTAGCCGCCCGGCCCGATCGGCCGCCCGTCGATCCGGATCCGGCTCGGTGCCGGGTCCATGCGGAGTTGCATGGAGAAGAGGTGCAGGCGGACGACGCACGACCCATCGGACGCCGGTTCGACGCGGAACCGGACCGGGCGGATCCCCTCGACCAGGACGGGCAGCAGGTACGGCGTGAGTTCCGACCGCACCGAGAGGGTGCGGGGCGCCCCGTCCCGCGCCCGCACCGCGATCCGCCGCAGCGCCCCGGCCGGCGTGGCCAGCGGCGCCACCTCCTGGGTCACCGACCAGGGGCCGAGGTCGTGCACGGTCCGCCATCCGCCCTCCAGCGGCGGGTCGGCGGGGCGGCCGCCGTCGAGCCACAGCGCCTCGTCGCCGTCCCCCAGCACTACGCGCCAGGGCCCGGTCAGCCGCACGAGCTGGGCGAAGACCCCACCCCAGTCGAGGGGGGTCCCCCGGGTCTCCCGCAGCAGGCGAACGTCCCCGCCCGCGTCCATCAGCACGGCGGAGGCGAGGCTGGTGAGCAGCACCGGCGGGCGGGGGGCGGCCGGGGCGTCTCCCCGCCGGTCGGCCGGGCCGGTCATCGCGGCTCCCGCGGAGGGTGCGGGACGGCCGTGAACTCGAGCCAGACAAGCGGCGGAATCGCCACGGAGACGAGTTCGAGGCGGACCGTACGGGGTCCGCGGGAGGGGCCGGGGCGGTCGACCTCGAAGCGGATCGCCTCCCCCGGGCGCAGGTGGAGGGGGCGGTCGCGCGAGATCGTGCGGGCGTCGATCCCCACCGGGACCACCCCCGTCGCGATCCGGAGCCCGTCGGAGGAAGGAGGAGCCCCGTCCACGCCGACGCGCACGGCCGAGAACGCTCCTCCCCGCAGCGGCGGATTGTGGAGGGCGAAGCGGAGGCCCGAGTCGGTCCGCTCGAACCCGGCGAGATCGACGACCGACTCCTCGATCGTCCGGGCGACCGCCACCATCGCCTCGAGCGGGCGGATCCCGGACTCCCCCTCGAGCGCCAACCCCTGCCGCAGGAGATGGGCGAGCGCCTCGAGCCGATGCGGGGCCACCGCCCCCGCACACCCCGGACGGCGGATAGCGGTTCGTCCCGACGAATCAGCCGCGGGGCTCCGTCCGCCCCGCCCCGAACGGGCGGGGCCGGCGGGGACCCCGGGGAGGACGGGCGGGTGCGGGGGCGGCGGTTCGCCGCGCCCCGGTCCGGACGGCGCTCGGCCGCGGCCCGTAGGCCGCCTTCGGCACCGCGCCGCCGGTCGTCGATCGGGGCCGCGTTCCACCCCGCGCCCCGACCGTTCCCGCCGGTTCGTCCACGGAACTCCCACGGAGCGCCGGCTACTTAGTTCTATGAACGCTTAATCCGTTAACTCCGTGCATCCGGTGAAATCGATTCTCCCCGTCGTCCGAACAGGGCGACGGCCAGCCGGCCCTGCTCGGTCAGCTGTACCCGGGCGCGCGGGCCCTGCGACTCGGTCCGCACGAACCCCCAGCGGCGCTCGAGCGGCTCGAGCCGCCGCCGCAGCCGGCCGTGCTGCGCCTGGGGCGACGGCGGGCGGCTCCCCTCCGGGCCGGGGCGGTCGAGCCCGAGTTCGCGGAGGAGTTCGCGCTTCCGCAGGGTCCCGCCCCGGCGCTCGAGCGCCTCGAGGACCTCGACGAGGTCGGCGGTCGGCGACCGCAGTTCGTAGACCGCCACCGGCTCGACCCGCTCGACGACGTCGGTGATCTTCCCCACGGACGGGGTGCGGCCGGAGTACCACGCCCGGGAGACCTGGGCGTAGTACGGCGTCCCGTTCCAGAGCATGCAGGCGAGGGTCCCCGCGATGGCGGTGATCTTCGTCCCGGTCGAGACGTTGACCCGCAGCGGGAGGACCTCCCGGGCCGAGCGGTCCGTCCGTCGCTCCCGCTCGAAGATCGCGCGGAACGAGGCGAGCGCATGGAAGACGTCCCAGAGGTCGGTCGGGACCACCTGCACGTCGATCGGCCAGCGGGCCCGGGCGAGGCGGCGCGCCACCTCCGCGACGAACGGCGCGGCGGCATCGCGCTCCGCGCGGGTCAGGAGGTAGACGCGGTCCGCCCGTTCCCGCTCGAGCGGCTCGACGACGCGCTCGACTTCGAAGCCGACGGGGACGACATGGATGCGGGCGTGCGGGGCGCCGAGCGGGGGGCCGGACGGCGGGAGGGCCGAGGGACGTCGCGCGGGCACAGGGCGGGAGACGCGTCGGCGGGGATGAACTTCGCCCCCGGGGACCCCGGTCGGCCGCTCGGCCGGGAGCCCCCGCCCGGGGACGGCGCCTCCGCTCACTCGAGGGCCTTCGAGAGCACCGCGAGCGCCGGCGTCAGGTGCTCGCGGTCGAGCAGGAAGATCGTGTCGGTGTAGCAGCTCAGCGCCTCCACGATGTTGATCTCCTGCGCGGAGAGGACGGCGGTGAGGAGGCTCAAGAGGCCCGGGGTCTCCTCGATGCTCTCGGGGCTGGTGACGGCGACTTCGACCAGGTCCTTGCGGATGCGGACGACCTGGTCGTCCCGCAGCGCCTTGACGACCCGGGGGACCGAGTCTTCGTCGACGATGATGACCGTCCCGCGCGACACCTGGATCAGCCGGCAGAGGGAGTTCTCGTCGAGCAGCTCCTCCACCACGTCCCCGAGGCGCTGGAGGACCTCCCCGCCGAGGCTCGCGGTGATCGTCGCGACCTTCGTCCGGGTCTCGACCCGGCTCTTGCGGACGACCCGGCGGATCGCCGCCGCCCGCGCGACGGCCCCGCGGCTGCGGGGGTAGCGCCGGACCGCGGCGATCACGGCGTCGGTCGCGTCGATCCCGAGGTCGGCGGAGATCCGCCGGGCGAGGGCGGAGTGGTTGGCGATCCCCTGTCGGACCGCCTCGGCGAGCGCCGGCTCGCCGTCGAGGTAGTCCCGGACCTGCTTCGCGACGGAGATCTCCGCTTCGGGCATGAATGTCTGAATCTGGACAATCGTGACCAGCAATGTCGCAGACGCGCCGCACGGTATAAATCCCTCGCCCGCGTCTCCCCGCTCGCAGGCGTCGAGAATGGCATCCCCGAAGGTAGTGCTAGCGTACTCCGGGGGGCTCGACACCTCCGTGGCGATCCCCTGGCTCAAGGAGAAGAAGGGCCTGGACGTCGTCGCCGTGACGGTCGACGTCGGCCAGCCGGTCGACCTCGATCGCGTACGGGCGAAGGCGCTCGCCTCGGGGGCCGTCGCCGCCTACGTCGCGGACGCCCGACGCGAGTTCGCCGACTCGTTCCTCGCCCCCGCGTTGCGGGCGAACGCCCTGTACGAGGGGGTCTACCCGCTCTCGACGGCGCTGGCCCGGCCGCTGATCGGCCGGCACATGGTCGAGGTCGCCCGGCGCGAGGGCGCCTCCGCCGTCGCGCACGGGTGCACGGGGAAGGGGAACGACCAGGTCCGCTTCGACCTCTCCACCACCAGCCTCGCCCCGGACCTCGCCGTGATCGCCCCCGCCCGGGAGTGGGGGATGACCCGGGAGGAGGAGATCCACTACGCCCGCGAGCACGGGATCCCGGTCGACGCGACGAAGGCCTCCCCCTACAGCACGGACGAGAACCTCTGGGGTCGCTCCGTCGAGTGCGGCATCCTCGAGGACCCGGCGGTCGAACCGCCGGAGGAGGCGTACGGCTGGACGGTCTCCCCGATCGCGGCGCCCGACGTCCCGGCGTCCGTGACGGTCGACTTCGCGCAAGGGCTGCCGATCGCCGTGGACGGGAGCGCGCTCCCGTTCCATGAGATCGTCCTCCGGATGAACCGGCTCGCCGGGGCCCACGGCGTCGGGCGGATCGACCACGTCGAGTCCCGCGTCGTCGGCATCAAATCCCGGGAGGTCTACGAGTGCCCGGCGGCGATCGCGCTGATCCGGGCCCACCAGGCGCTCGAGAGCCTCGTCCTGCCGCGCGACGTCCTCGACTTCAAGCGCTCGGTCGAGCAGCGGTATGCCCAGCTGATCTACGACGGCCTCTGGTTCACCCCCCTCCGGACGGCCTTGGAGGGGTTCGTCGCGGCGACCCAGGCGCGGATCGACGGGTCGGTGACGCTCAAGCTGTACAAGGGATCGGCGACCGTCACGGCCCGGTCGTCCCCCCACTCCCTCTACCAGGCGGCGCTCGCCACCTACTCGACCGGCGACCGCTTCCGCCAGGAGATGGCGGAGGGGTTCATCTACGTCTGGGGGCTCCCGGCCCGGACCTGGGCCGCCCAGCAGCCGACCGCCACCGCCCCCGCGCCGTCCGCCGTGCCCACCGCGCCGGCCCCGCAGCCGGTCGCGGACCGGCCGTGAGCCGGGAGTCGGCGATGGCGGCCGGACCCTCGCCCGCGGCCCCCGCCTACGTTCAGAGCCCGGTCGCCCCGTTCCTCGCGTCCCTCTCCGTCGATCGCGCCCTCGCCCGGTACGACCTCGCGGGGAGCGTCGCCCACGCGGAGATGCTCGGCGGCGTCGGGCTCCTGACGCCGACGGAGACGGCCCGGCTGGTGGGGGGGCTCCGCCGCATCGCCCAGGAGGTCGCCGACGGGCGGTTCCGCTGGCGGGAGGAACTCGAGGACGTCCATACGAACGTCGAGGTCCGGCTGACCGAGTTGGTCGGCCCCGTCGGCGGCAAGCTCCACACCGCACGGAGCCGCAACGACCAGGTTGCGCTCGACGAGCGCCTCTACCTCCGGGCCGCCGTGGCGTCGCTCGCCCATCCGCTCCTCGACCTCCAGTCGTCGCTGCTCGATCGGGCCGCCGCGCTGCGGGAGACGCCGATGCCCGGCTACACCCACCTCCAGCGGGCGCAGCCGGTGACGGTCGGCCATCTGCTCCTCGCCCACTTCTGGCGGTTCGACCGCGACCTCGACCGGCTCTTCGCGACGGCGACGCGGGCGGACGTCTCCCCGCTCGGCGCCGGCGCGCTCGCCGGTTCGACGCTCGGGATCGACCCCGCGGCGGTCGCCCGGACCCTCGCCTTCGACCGACCGTTCGAGAACTCCCTGGACGCGGTGAGCGACCGGGATTTCCTCGCGGAGCTCGTCTTCGACCTGGCGCTCCTCGCCGTCCACGCGAGCGCCCTCGGGGAGGAGATCGTCCTCTTCGCCTCCAAGGAGTTCGGCTTCCTCGAGCGGACCCCGGCGCTCGGCTCGGGGTCGAGCCTGATGCCGCAGAAGCGGAACCCCGACGCCGCCGAGCTCGTCCGGGGGAAGGCGGGACGGGTCGTCGGCGACCTGGTCGCGCTGCTCACGATGCTGAAGGGGCTGCCGCTCGCCTACGACCGCGACCTCCAGGAGGACAAGGCCCCGGCCGCGGACGCCCTCGCCACCGTCACCGCCGTCGTCGAGGTGCTCGGCCCGCTCGTCTCCGCCCTCGTGTTCGTGCCGGCGCGGCTCGAGGCCGCGGCCGCCGACCCGGAGCTCCTTGCGACCGACGTCGCGGAGCAGCTCGTCCGCGCGGGGACCCCGTTCCGCGAGGCGCACGAGGCGGTCGGGGCGCACCTGCGGGCCCACGACGGCGCCTTCGCCGCGGCGGAGCTCGCCGCCCTGCCGGGCGGCTCGGCCGAGACGGCCCGTACCCTCGATCCCCGCACGGCGGTCGCGCGCCGCGCCTCGCCCGGGGGCCCGGCCCCCGCGGCCGTCGCCCGGCAGCTCGACTCCGCCCGCGCCCGGCTCTCCGGCCGGCGCGCTTCCCTGTCCTCGCTCGACCGGAAGGTCGCGCTCGTCGAGGATCTCCTGAAGGAGGAAAGAACATGACCGAGTGCCCGGAATGCGAAGCGATCGTCGAGAACCACGACAAGATCCTGGGGGAGGTCTTCCCCTGCCCCGACTGCGGGACGGAGCTCGAGGTGCTCGGCACCGAGCCGTTCGCCGTCCAGCCCGCCCCCAAGGAAGCCGAGGACTGGGGTGAGTGACGGGTTCTCGCTCGGGATCTTCTACACGATCGTCCGGCCCGAGGAGAAGGCGCTCTTCGCGGCCGCCGAGGCGCGGGGGATCCCGGTCGAGCGGATCGACGACGGGGAGACGACGTTCGGGCTCGACCGGCCCGCCCATCTCCCGTCGGTCGTCCTGAACCGGTCGGTCAGCCACACCCGGTCGCTCTACGCCACCCGCTGCTTCGCCCACTACGGGGTCCCGACGGTCAACGCCCCCGAGGTCGTGGAGGTCGCCGGCGACAAGATCCTCTCCTCGCTGCGGCTCGCGGAGCGGGGGGTCCCGACCCCCCGGACCGTGATCGCGCTCTCGCCGGAGGCGGCGATGCGGGCGATCGAACAGATCGGCTATCCGGCCGTGCTGAAGCCGGCGGTCGGCTCGTGGGGTCGCCTGATGGCGAAGGTCGACGACGCCGAGGAGGCGGAGCAGATCCTGGAGCACAAGGCCGCGCTCACCTCGCCGCTCCACTCGGTGATCTACGTCCAGGAGTACGTCCGCAAGCCGGACCGCGACCTCCGGGTGTTCGTCGTCGGTGACGAGGTCGTCGCGGCGATGTACCGCCGCTCCGCCGACTGGCGCACGAACGCCGCCCGGGGGGCGTCGACCGAGCCCGCCCCGGTCACCGACGAGCTCCGGGAGCTGTCGCTCCGGGCGGCGGCGGCGATGGGCGGCGGCATCCTCGCGGTCGACCTGATGGAGGCGCCGGACGGGCTCACCGTCCACGAGGTGAACCCGACACCCGAGTTCAAGGCGCTGGCCGGCGCCACCGGCGCGGACGTCGCGGGGAAGGTCATCGAGTACACCGTCGCGGTCGGCCGACGATGAAGGCGGCGATCGTCGGCGGCTCGGGATTCGTGGGCGGCGAGCTCCTCCGCCTCCTGCTCCGGCACCCCGGGGTCGAGGTCGTCCAGGTCACGTCGGACTCGATGGCGGGCAAGGCGGTGACCCGCGCCCACCCGAACCTGCGCAAGGCGACGACCCTCGTCTTCGAGCCGCACGCCGCCCTCGGGCGGGCCGACGTCACCTTCCTCGCGACCCCCCACGGACAGTCGATGGAGCGGGTCCCCGCCCTGCTCGAAGCGGGCGGGCTCGTCGTCGACCTCTCCGCCGACTACCGGCTCCGCGACCCGTCGCTCTACCCCGTCTACTACGGCCGCCCCCACCCGCACCCCGAGCTCCTCGCCCGGAGCGTCTACGGGCTCCCCGAGATCCACCGGGAGGCGCTCCGCACGGCCCCGATCGTCGCGGTCCCCGGCTGCATCGCGACCGCCGCGATCCTCGCCCTGCGGCCGCTCGTCGCCGCGGGGCTCGTCGGCGCCGGCCCGACGGTCGTCGACGCGAAGAGCGGCTCCTCGGCGAGCGGCCGCGACGCCGGCCCCGCCGGCCTCCACGCCGAGCGGTCGGGGGTGATGCGGGCGTACGCGCCGACCGGCCACCGCCACACCGCGGAGATCGAGCAGGAGGCCGGGGGGCGGATCGCCCTCTCCTGCCACGCCGTCGAGGCGGTCCGGGGGGTCCTGGCGACGGTCCACGCCCCCGCCGCCCGACCGGTCGAGGAGAAGGAGCTGTGGCGGGCCTACCGGGCCGCCTACGGCACCGAGCCGTTCGTCCGGATCGTCCACGAGTCGGACGGCGCCTTCCGGGAACCGGAGCCGAAGCTCCTGCGCGGGACGAACTTCTGCGACGTCGGCTTTGCCGTCGACCGGCACGCCGGCCGCCTGGTCGCCCTGGGCGCCCTCGACAACCTGATGAAGGGCGCCGCCGGGGCGGCGGTGCAGTGCTTCAACGTGCGGGCCGGCCTCCCCGAGACGACCGCCCTCGACTTCCTCGGCCTGCACCCGGTGTGAGCCCGTGACGTGGGTCGTGAAGGTCGGCGGGGCGGCGGGGAACCGGCTCGCCCCGGTGCTGGACGACCTCGTCTCCCGCCGCGACTACGTCCTCGTGCACGGCGGTTCCGACGAGGTCGACCGGCTGGGCGCGGCGCTCGGCCGGCCGGCGGAGTACTACACCTCCCCGAGCGGGGTCACCTCCCGGAAGAGCACCCCGGCACATCTCGAGACGGTCGTCCTAGCCCTCGCGGGCAAGCTGCAGACGACGATCGTCGCCGAGTTCGCCGCCCGCGGAGTGCGCGCGGTCGGCCTCTCGGGGGTCGACGGGGGCCTGCTCCTCGCCCGGCGGAAGGAGGGGGCCCGGGCGGTCGTCGACGGACGGGTCCTGCGCGTCGCCGACGACTGGTCCGGGACGATCGAGCGCGCCGACCCGACCCTCCTCACGACGCTGCTCGGCGCGGGGTACGTGCCGGTCGTTGGACCGCCGGCGGCGACGCCGCGCGGGGAGCTCGTCAACGTCGACGCCGACCGCGCCGCGGCGGCCGTGGCGGTCGCCGTCGGCGCGACCGACCTGTTGCTCCTCACGAACGTCTCCGGGCTGCGGCGCGATCCGGACGACGCGGCCTCCGTCATCGGGCACGTCGCGCGCGACCGGATCGAGGAGGTCCTCCCGTTCGCCGCGGGCCGGATGCGCAAGAAGGTCGTCGCCGCCCAGGAGGCGCTGCGGGGCGGCGTCGGCCGGGTCGTGATCGCCTCGACGGCCGGGCCGACGCCGGTCGGCCAGGCCCTCGCCGGGAACGGGACGGTGTTCGCATGAGCGGGCTCCCCGTCGGGCCGGCCGCCTCCCACGCCTTCGGCGCGCCGGCCCGGACCCTCCGCACGATCGTCCGCGGAGAGGGAGCCGCCCTCTGGGACGCCGCGGGGCGGCGGTTCGTCGATCTCGGGGCGACGCACGGCGTCGGCAACCTGGGCGCGTCGCATCCCGAGGTCGTGGCGGCGATCCGGCGCCAGGCCGGCGAGCTCCTTTACCTCGGCACGGGCTTCGACGTGCCCGTCCGCCGGGAGTTCCTCGCCCGGCTGACGGCGCTCCTGCCGCCGTCCCTCGACCGGGTCTTCCTCTCGAACTCGGGGACCGAGGCGGTCGAGGCGGCGATCAAGTTCGCCCGGGCGGCGACCGGCCGCCCGAAGGTCGTCGCCGCCCTGCGCGGCTTCCACGGCCGGACGCTCGGCGCGCTGAGCGCGACCGCCCGCAAGGAGTTCCGCGACGGGTTCGAGCCGCTCGTGCCCGGGTTCGTCCACGTCCCGTTCAACGATCCGGCGGCGCTGCGGGCCGCGGTCGACGAGTCGACCGCGCTCGTGCTGCTCGAGCCGGTCCAGGGGGAGGGCGGGGTCCATCCGGCGACCCGCGACTTCCTGGAGGCGGCCCGCGCCCGGACGCTCGAGACCGGCAGCCTCCTCGGCTTCGACGAGGTCCAGACCGGCCTCGGCCGTACCGGCCGCCTCTTCGCCTTCGAACGGTGGGGGATCGTCCCGGACCTCCTCACGCTGGCGAAGTCGCTCGCCGGCGGCGTGCCGATCGGGGCGACCGTCGCGACCGAGGCGGTCGAGGCCCGGTTCCGCGGGAGCCATCACTCGACGTTCGGCGGCGCCCCGCTCGCCTGCGCCGCGGGGGTGGCGGCGCTCGAGGTCACGGTCCGGGAGCGGCTCGCGGAACGGGCGGAACGGCTCGGCCGGGCGGCGCTCGACCGGCTCGCCCACCTGCCGACCGAACGGGTCCGGGAGGTCCGCGGAGTCGGCCTCATGATCGGCATCGAACTGCGCGAGCGCGCGGCGCCGTACCTCGCCCGCCTCGAGGAGCGGGGGTTCCTCGCGATCCCGGCCGGCCCCGCGGTGATCCGCCTCCTGCCGCCGCTCGTCATCGGGGAAGACGACCTCGCCGCCGGGCTCGAGGCGGTCGAACGGGTGCTCGGCGATGGATGAGGGGGAGGTGCTCCTCGCGCTCCTCCGGGCCTACAGCCCGTCCGGTGAGGAGGCGGGCGCGGTCCGGGCGTTCGCCGACGTCGCCCGCCGGCTCGGCTATCGGGTCGCGGTCGACGGGGCCGGGAACGGGCGGGCGTCGATCGGCCGCGGGCGCCCCCACGTCGTCTTCCTCGGCCACATCGACACGGTCCCCGGCCGACGGCCGGTCCGGCGCGCGCGCGGTCGTCTCTGGGGGCGGGGCGCCGTCGACGCGAAGGGGCCGCTCGCCGCCGCCCTCGTCGCCGGCGCGGGCTTCGCGGGTCCCGGCACGCTCGAGGTCGTCGCCGCGGTCGGCGAGGAGACCGACAGCCGCGGTGCCCGGCACCTCCTCCGACGCCGCGGGATCGACGCGGTCATCGCGGGGGAGCCGAGCCGCTGGGACGGCATCGCCGTCGGCTACAAAGGGGATCTTCGGCTCGCCGCCACGTTCCGGGGGTCGCGCTCCCACTACTCCTCCCCCCGCCCGACGACCGCGGACGTCGCGCTCGAGTGGGCCGCCGCCGTCCGCGCATGGGCGGAGGCCCGCCGGACCGACTCCGCGTTCCGATCGCCGACCGGCAAGGTGATCGGCCTCGCGAGCCGGGGCGACGGGGATCGGGAGGAGGTGACGGTGGAGATCGACCTCCGTCTTCCGCCCGGGACGACGACCGCCGAGACCCTCCGCGCCCTCCCGCGCGAGCCGGGCCGCCCGCGGCTCGCGGTGACGGTCCGGATCGAGGCGATCGAGGCCGCCCGGGAGGGGTCGGTCGTCCGGGCCCTCGAGGCCGGCGTCCGCGCCGCGGGCGGCCGGCCGACCCTCTGGCGGAAGGGCGGGACCTCCGATTGGAACCTGGTCGGGCCGGCGTGGGGGGCGCCCGGGGCCGCCTACGGCCCCGGCGATCCCCACCTCGACCACACCGCCGCCGAATCGGTCTCCGAACGGGAGCTCGCCCGGGCGGTCCGGGTCCTCCGGACCGCGTTCGAACGGCTCACCGCCCCCGCCGCCGGGACGGCCGGGGTCCCCCCCGCGTAGGGTGCGATCGCCGACCGGCCGGGGGCCGGCCTACCCCTCGACGATCGGGCGGCGGTGGTGGACGAACTCCCCCCGATCGAGCTCCCGCATCGCCGTCTGGAGCTCCGCCCGCGTGTTCATCACGATCGGCCCGTACCAGGCGACCGGCTCGTGGAGCGGCCGGCCGGAGACGAGCAGGAAGCGGAAGCCCGCGGGCCCCGCGACCGCCCGCACGGAGTCGCCGTCGCCGAAGAGGACCGTCTCGCCGTCCCCGACGCGGCCCGCATCGGTCCCGGCGAACGAGCCGTCGCCCTCCACGGCGTGGGCGAAGACGGTGTACCCCGGGTGGGTCGGGTGTTCGAACGCGCCCCCCGGCGGGATCCGGACGTCGAGGTAGAGCGGGTCGACCGGGATGCCGTCGACGGGTCCGGCTACGTCCCGGTACCGCCCGGCGACGACCGTCGCCCGGGCTCCGCCGTCGAGTTCGACCGTCGGAAACTCCGCCGACGTGAGCCCGCGGTAGGCCGGCGTCGACATCTTCTCCCGGGCCGGTCGGTTGACCCACAGTTGGAACCCCTCGAGCCGTCCCTCGGTCCGCTGGGGCATCTCTTGGTGGATGATGCCGCTGCCGGCGTTCATCCACTGGACGTCCCCCGGCCCGATCACCCCGGAGTTGCCGAGGGTGTCGCCGTGGGCGACCTGCCCGCCGAGAACGTAGGTGACGGTCTCGATCCCGCGGTGCGGATGCCACGGGAAGCCGGCGAGGTAGTCGGCCGGGTTCGTCGATCCGAACCGGTCCAGCAGCAGGAACGGGTCGAACAGCGGCACCTCGGGGTGGGAGAACGAGCGCCGCAGCCGCACCCCGGCGCCCTCCACGGTCGGCACGCCGGGATACCGGCGGGTGATGGAACGTACGGGATCGGGCATCGGACTCCTCGCGGGAAAGAGGGGCGCCGGCCGTATAACAGCCCGGTAGTCGGCGGGCACGACCGTACCGGCGGCCCGTTCGGGGCGGGGGGGCTCCATGGCTCCAAATATACCCCCGACCATGGGCCGGTGGTGACCGCGCAGCGGTGCCCCGGGTGCGGGGCGTTCGGACCCCCCGGAACGGACTATTGCGCCTTCTGCGGCACCCGCCTCTCCGGCGCGTCCGGGCCCCCCGGCGCCCCCGGTCCCCTCCCCCCACCGGGCGGGGCCGGGTCCGGACCGGCGCTCGCCGCGGGGGCCGTGCCGTACTACACGATCCCCCCGGCCACCCCCCCGGTGGGGACCGACGCGGAGGAACGGCGGGCGCTCCGCTACGTCGCCCTCGCCGGGCTCCTGGTCGTCGTCGCGGGCGCGCTTTCGATCGGTTCGACCTTCGTTTCGTCGATCTCGATCGGAGCCGCGGGGAGGGGGATCTCGCTGGGAGCGACCGGGATCGGCTTCACCCTCGCCAGCGGAGCGATCGAGGTCGCGGTCGTCGGCCTCGTTTGGATGGCGATGCGCCGCCTCGTCCGGCTCGACCGGAGCCGGTTCGAGACCCCGGCGCGGCTGACGATCCTGGGGCTGGTCGGCCTTGCCCTCGTCCTCGCGACGATCTACCCGCTCCTCTCCCTGACCGCCTCCTTGGGCCACTGCGTGGTGAGCGGGCTGCCGCTCAACAACACCACCGGCCCTCCCCTCGCCTCCTGCCAGGATCTTCTCGAGGTGGCGGGGCTCGCGCTGGTCCTCCTCGTCGGCGGCATCCTCGGGTTGATCGGTTTCATCGCGATGCTGATCGGGATCTGGCGGCTCGGGAGCCGCTACCAGAACAGTGCGTTCCAGATCGGGGCGATCCTCCTGATCTTCCCGATCGCGGACATCGCCGGGGGGATCCTCCTCTACCTCGCGGCCCAGAAGGCCCTCGCCGCGCGGCCGATGCCCGGCGGGCCCCCACCGACGCCCCCGTTCTGAGAACCGCCGCGGGGGGGGCGGGTCCGATCGGCCGGCTCGCGGCCCGCGGAAGGGCCGCAGGCGGACGGCTCCGCCGAGGCGCCGGCCGCGCCCGGATCGGAAGAGCCGAGCCCCGGCGTACGGACGTGGCTCCGCGGTCGACCCCGACTCCGGATCCGGTGCCTGCCCACGGGCATTCCCAAGGGCGGGTCCACGGAGAGCTGGACCCCGACCCCCGGCGCGCCCCGCATTCCCCGGAACAGCCCCCCCTTCACCGCCCTCTCGCGCGATGCGGGGAACCCGCTTCCGTACGCCGCAGCGGCGCCCGAAAAGCAAGTCTTTATATACAAACGCAAACATATCATTAGTGTAAATCCCCTCGGGGAGTGAAGAACATGACGACCGAAATCATGGCGAAGGCTGGGCCGACCGTTTCCGACCACGACGACCTTTGGGCCCAGATGGACCGGCTCGTGCGCGAGTTCCACCGCGACTGGTTCGGCGGCCTCTGGCCGGCGGCCGTCCGCGACGGCTCGGAGCTCGCGCTCCTGCCGGCGCTGGTCGACGTCGAGGACCACGGGAACGCGTTCCAGGTGAAGACGGACCTGCCGGGCGTGCCGAAGGAGCAGGTCGATGTCCGGGTCTTCGGGGACGTCCTGCAGATCCGCGGGGTCGCGTCGGCCTCCCGGGAGGAGGAGCGCCCCGCCTACGTGCGCCGCGAGCGGACGTACCAGGGGTTCCAGCGGGCGATCGAACTGCCGGAACCGGTGCTGGGGGAGAAGGTCGAGGCCCGCTTCGAGAACGGCACCCTCACGGTGACGGTCCCGAAGGCCCACCCGATCCAGGAGCGCAAGGTCCCCGTCGCCTAGGCGCCGAACCGTTTCCCCGCGGGCGGCCCCGTCCGGGCCGCCCGTTCCCGGGCCCGAAAGCCCGCCGCGGGCGTCCGTCAGCCCGGTTCGTTCCGGGGCGCCGTTCCGCCGGCCCCGCGGCGACCGGCGAACGCCCGGTTCCCCCCGTCGTTCCCCGTCGGGAGGAACGTCGCCTCGGCGAGCAGCCGCACGCTCGCCGTGCCGCGGGCCGTGAGCCGGTACGTCTCGTCCTCGTGGACGAGGAGCCCGGCCTCGAGGAGCTTGCGGAGGTGGAACGCCATCTTCGGGGAGTCGTCGAGGCCGGCGGCGTGCATCGCCTCCCCGAAGGTCGCCGCCCCCTCGCCGAGCCGTTGGAGGATCTTCCGGCGGATCGGGTTCGCGAGCGCCTCCAGGGTCGAGTGGGTCTCCTCGGTCGCCACGGCCGAGCCGAGGGCGACGGCGGCCGAGGGGCCCACGCGCCGGGGATTGAAGCCGACGCGCAACGGGCCGTGCCCGGCGAGTCGGGCCCGCAGCCGCTCCAGCATCGCGACGATATCCTCGAGCCGGTGGCGCTCGAGCAGCCGCTCGACGCCGGCGACCACCACCGCGGCGTTCGCCCGGCCGTCCGCGAACTCGTCGACCCGCGCCACGATCCCCGACGGATCGTCCGGGTCGAACGGCGCCACGGTGAGGTGGTCGACGTGGGGATCCTTCGCCTCCCCTAGGAGGAGCACCTCGTACTTCCCGCTCGCCGCGAGGGCCGTCGCCTCCCGCAGCGGGTCCCGTATCGACTCGCCCGTCGTCTCGAACTCGTGCTCCTGGGCGGCGAGGCGGAGCGTCTCGCGGACCTGCTCGATCCGGAACGGCTTGCGGACGTAGTCGAACGCCCCGTTCTTCATCGCCTCCAGCGCGGTCTCAACGCTGGCGAACCCGGTCACCACGACGACGAGGGTCCGGGGCCAATGCGCCCGCACTTCCCGCAGGAGCTCGAGCCCGCTGTGCCGGGGCATCTTGAGGTCGGTCAGCACCACGTCGATCTCCCCCGCGGCGAGCGTCTCGAGCGCCTTCGGCACCGACGGGGCCGTCTCGATCGCGTGGCCCTCGTCCGAGAGCAGCTCGCCGAGTTCGGTCCGGAAGATGGGGTCGTCGTCTACGACCAGGATCCGCACGGTCCCGGGGACGGAACCGGTCGATTATCCGTCTTTGGGTGAGGAGATCGGTGCCCCCAGAGCCGGCCGAGGGCGTCGGTCAGCGGGACGGGTCGGCGCCCGATCGTTCCCGGACGGGCGCCTCCGGCCGCGCCCCCGCGGGAACGGCGACCGACGGAGCGACGCCGTTCGCCCCCCCGGGGGCGGCCGGATCGCCCCGTACGACCAAGACGGGCACAGGCGCTTCGTGCACGAGCGCATCGCTGACGCTGCCGAGCAGCAACCGCCGGGGGGAGGAACGACCCCGCGCCCCGACGACGAGGAGATCCGGCCCCTCGTCCGCCAGGAAGTTCAAGAGGACGTCGACCACGGGACCGTCCTCGAGGCGGGTCGTCGTCGACCCGACCCCGGCGGCGTTCGCCTCCGCCTGGGCGCGAGAAAGGACCTCGGAGAGGAACCGGCGTTCCTCCTCCCGCACGGCGCGCGTGGGGTCCGGGGCCGGCGACAGGCTCGGATGGGACGGGGCGACGCCGACCAGGACGAGGTCGGCTCCCGTCGCACGGGCGAGCGCCACGCCCGCGGCGAGCGCGCGCGCGGCCGGCGCCGACCCGTCCAGCGCGACCGCGATCTTGCGGAAGGAGAACATCGGCCGCTGTTCGCGCACGGACGATATGACCGCTCGGTCAATCCAGCCCGACGGGGGGATCCGGGCGCGGGGCGCGCGGCCGCCGCCGCTCCGACTTCGGGCGGCGGGCGCGTCCGGCCGTCGGGGCGGGTGCGGCCCGGCGCCGTCCGGCGTCCCCTCGCGCCCGCTACACGATCGGGACGAGCTCGAACGGATCGTCGCGGTCGGGGCCGGCGGCGCGGAAGCTCGGCACGAGGATCGGCGTCCACGGCCGGACCCCGACGACCCCGACCTGGCCCCGCAGCCCCCGCACCGAGAGATGCATCGCGCTGCGGGCCCGCAGGCGCGGCGTCCGTGGGTCGTCGGCGCGGGCGACGACCACTTGGGCGAGCCGGGCCGGTGGGAACCGTCCGGCCAACGGGAAGGTGAGAAGCGCATCGGTCCGGTCGGCCGGTTCGCCCGGGCCGCCGATCGGGGCGGCCGGGAAGGCGACAAGCAGGTCCGTCGCGCCCACCGCGGGGCGCGGTTCCCCCAGGAAGAGGGCGACCTCCTGCCAGACGACCTCCTGGGCGTCCGGAGTGGCGTCCGGGTCCCCGGCCAGGTAGCTGCGGAGCCGATCCTCGGGCCCGAACGACAGGCGCGCCGCGAGCGAACCGGGGGCCCCCCGATCCCCGGCCGAGACCAGCCGCACACGCTCCGAGACGTCCGTCCGGCCCGCATCGAGGTCGTCGAGCACTTCTCCGATCGGTACGTTCTCGGGCGGCCGCATGACGATCCGGCCGCCCCCGTCCAGGGCGGAGCGGATCATCGGGAGCACGAGCGCCCAGACGATCCGTTCCGGGACCTCGCTGTCGACCTCGACGAGCAGGGAGCGGCCGTCGGGGAGCCGGCCGAGCCACCGCGACCAAGCGGCCGATCCGAGCCAGAGCCCCGGCGCCCCGGGGGACGGGTCCCGCGCGAACGGCGCCGGACCGGCCCCCAGTTTAGAGAATCCGGGCGGGAGGCTGCGGAAGAGGCCCCCCTCCAGAGTGAAGGCGTAGGTCCCGTAGTCGATCGGGGTCCCCCGTAGCTTCGTGAGGCGCAGCCACCGCTCCTGGCGGCCGTCGACCTGGCCGGCGAGCAGCTCCACGACACCGTCCGCCAGGTAGTCGAACCGGGAGATTTCCTCCCGCTCCGCGACGAGGATCGCCCGGGCGCCGGTCCGGGTGATCTGGCCCAAGACGGCGCGCTCGAGCTCCCAGCGGGTCGTGGGAACGGCGACCGCGAGCGGGGTCGGCCCCAAGAGGTTCTCCATCCACGCTTCCCACGAGTCGACGACCACCATCTTCGGCTCGTCGGGGTGGGCGGCCAGGAGGGCGTGGAGGGCGGGGGGGAGGTTCAGGACCTGGGCGAGCTCGACCAAGTCGTTCGCCCGGGCCTGGAGCGCATCCCGCAACGGGCCGACCCGCAGGTCGGACCGACCTTCGGAGTCCCGGTAGCCCAAGAGCTCGACCAGCTCGACCGGAACCGCATCGGGGCGCGCCAGCCACGGGAACTGGCCAACCAGGTCGTCCCGAGGTACCTGGGAGGAGACGTAGACGCGCACCCCCTCGAACGCCCGCAGCGCGGCGAGCGCCAACGACGTCTTCCCGGCCCCGGGGGGCCCCCGGACCGTCAGGCTCCGGGACGTCGGTCGGGAGAAGAAGAGCGCGAGCTCGGGCGGCAGGCCGAACCCGCGCGCCCGCACCACCGCCCCCGAGGCTTCGGCGATCCCGGGGGCTGACGGGAGGGCGACCACGGGCCGGCGAAGCCGGCCGCTCGAGATAACGGAGCGGTCGACGAGGGTTGACCCGGGCGTCTGGCGCGGGCGCGAACCACCCCCTACCTCGGGAGAGCCGGAGCACCTCCCCGAAACGGCGCCGGACCCCGCCGGGGCTGCGGCCCATCGGCCGCGAGCCCGAGCTCACGGGGAGTAGGGGCCGGTCGCCCCCGCCCTCACGGCCCGTCTTCGACCGACGGTTCGGGAGGGGACCGCGGAGCCGGGGGTCGCCCTCCCGGGTCCGACCGTGGGAGGACGTTCCGGCCGGGCCCGGGCGCCGGCCCGGCCGGGCCGGGGCCGGCGATCGGTCGGGTCGGCCGAGCCGTCGCCTCGGGGAACGAGAGGAGGAACCCCGCCCCCGCGCCCGGGACGTTCCGCGCCACGATCGAGCCGTGGTGGGCCTGCACGATCCCGTGGCAAATGGCGAGACCGAGCCCGGTTCCCTCCCCCTCCGGCTTCGTCGTGAAGAACGGCTCGAAGATGTGGGGCAGCACCTCCGCCGGGATCCCCGGCCCGCTGTCGACCACCTCGACGTCGATCCGGTCGCCCCGCTGCTGCATCGCGATCCGTATGGTCCCCCGCCCGCTCATCGCGTCGTAGGCGTTGTTCAGGAGGTTCGTCAGCACCTGCATCAGCTGGCCGTGGTCCCCCCGGACGACCAGCGGCTCGGCGGGATACTCCTCCCGAACCTCCACATCGGCCGACTGCTTGCCGCGGAGGAATTCGGCCGCCTCGTGGCCGACGGCCCGCAGGTCGACCTCGGCGACGTGCGGCTCCTCCCGCCGGGCGAAGTCGAGCAGCCCGCGCACGATGCGGGCCGCGACCTCGACCTGGTCGGTGAGCGTGCCGAGCCGGGCGAGCACCCACGGGTCCTGGCTGCGCCGGCGCAGGCTTTCCGTGACGAGCATGACGTTCGCGAGCGGGGTGTTGATCTCGTGCGCGACGCCCGCCGCGAGCTGCCCCAGGGAGGCGAGCTTGTCGGCATGGGCCGCCCGGAGCTCCCAGCTCCGCTGCTCCGACTGGTCGACCGCCACGCCGAGGTAGTTCGTCACCGCGCCGTCGCGCGAGCGGACCGCCGTGATGCTCAGCAGGACCGGGCGCTCGCGGCCGTGGCGGTCCCGGTTGAAGATCTCGCCGGCCCAGTACCCCTTCTTCGGGTCGGCGAGATCGGCCCACATCCGGTCGTACAGTTCCGATGGCGTGTGGCGGCTCCGGACCAGGTTCGGCCGCCGCCCGATGCACTCCTCCCGGGAGTACCCGTAGATCTTCTCGAACGCCGGGTTCACGTCGATCATGACGCCGCGGGCGTCGGTGAGCTGCATCGGGTTGGTCGACGAGCGGAACGACTCGTAGAAGAGGGAGGCCCGCTGGGCTTCGGCGACCCGGTCGGTGGCGTCCCGCAGGAGCACGAGCGCCCGAGCGGGCCGTTCCCGCGCCGCGGGCGGGAGGGCCTGCACATCGATGTCGAAGTAGACCCCCCCCGACGCCGAGCGGTACCGGGCCCGTACCGCCGAGAAGGCGCTCGAGCGCCCGTCGCGCAGCGCCCGGTCGACCGCCTCCCGCACCGCCGGCGACCACGTTCCCTCCGGCTCCTCGAACCGGTGGTAATCCTGTCCGAGCATCACCGGGGACCGGCCGGTCGCCTCGAAGTACGTCGCGTTCGCCCAGAGGATCGTGCCCGGCGCCTCGATGAGCAGGACCCCGGCGCGCATCGCCCCCAAGACGGTCCGAAGTTCCGGATCGATCGAGGGGGGCTCGGGCATGGGCGTCCGGTCTAGCGGTGGGCGCTCAAGGCCCTGTCGGCTGCGGGACGGCGGCCGCGCGCGATCCCGAGGTCACCCGTCAACCCGAACTGACGCGGCGGCTAAGCGGTCGATGCCGGATCGGGCCGGAACATGTCTCCCCCCGCGGTGCTGGTGGTGGGCGAGATCCCGAGCCTCGGGGAGTCGATCGCCGACCTGTTGGAGGCCGAAAGGGTGCCGCATCGGACCGTCCCCCGGATCGATACGGCGTCCCCCCTCTCCACGCTCCGGGAGCGGTTCTCGGTGGTGGTCGTTGCGGGCGGGGGATATTTTTGCGAGGCGGGCCGGCGGTGGCTGAGGGGCGAGTTTCCGGACGTCCGCCTCCTCGTGGTCGGGTCCCGGGATCCCTACCTGGTCCCCACCCACGGACTGTACCGGGTACCCCTTCCGTTGGAGCCGAAGGCGCTGGTCGACCTGATCCGTCGCCTGAGCGAGGAAGCGGCGACGGCCGGGCCCCGGGCGCCCACCCCGGCCGCGGATCGCTCGGTGCGGACGTGACGCCGGCGCGGGGCGGTCGGTGCCCCTCGGCCTCCGCAGCCGTGGTCGGCCTTCCCGGCCCGGGCATGATCCCCTCGGGGTGCCCGGAAACCCCGGGGCGGTCTGGCGGGGGTATCGAGGCCATCCGGTGCATTTCCTCCCCAATCCGGCGAGGGCGGACTGCCGCCGATTGCACGGCGGGGCGGGCTACCTCGAGGTCGAGCGGGCCCGGCACACCGGCCCTGGGGAGAACGCCTGGGACCGAGGGCCGCCGTCCCCGCCGACGCGAAGCCACGAGACGCTCGGGGCCTGAAGGGGATCGGGGACCGGCCCGCCGGGGGTGTGCCTCGAGCCGAACGTCTCCGGGCGACTCCAGCGCCCGCGGGATCGGAGACAACCGCCGCACCGGGGCCGCTCGACCGCTTCGCGCAGGGCCGCTCCTCGCCGGTCACCGAGTCGACGGATGGGCGCCAGCGGATACCTGCATCCCGCGCAGTGCGGTGGCGACAGGACCCGCCGTCCCCCCCGACGGATCCCCTGCGCGTCCTCGATCGCCGGGAGGAGCCGGTGGCTGCGGATCCAGCGGACCCTTCGCGCCCTCTCCAGACGGTGGTAGCCGTACCTTTCCTCCGAGGCCAGGGTGCCGGGGACGTCCCGACCCAGCCCGCGGCCCCCGCCGTCCTACCCCCAGCTCCGATCGAGCGCGTAGCACGCCGGGAGTATCGAGGCGAACGACCCCGCCCACCCCTTGGTGCCCTTCCCTCGCATCGAGGTCTCGTCCGGCTGGACGAGAGGGGCCGTAGGCACCCTCCCACCGATTGCCCCGGATCCGGGGCGGTGGCCCTTGGCACTCGCCTCGAACAACTTCAGCTTCGCCCCACCCTCTCCCCCCGCCCCACCATCGGGGCGCCCGTTTCCTGGACGCGACGCACCGGTAGTCCCCTCCCCGAGAGGAGGGCCGGGGTGCTCGCGGGGTGGGGGACGAGTTGGCGCGCCCCGGTAGCGCCCGGTCGACGCCGGCGTGGACCAGCCGAAGGCCCTGTCGGCACCGGCAGTGCTGAACCGGAATCCTCGGGACGAAGAGGTAGGCACGGACCAGCTCGCTGACGGACCGTTCGCAGGAGCCGGCGGGATCGTCGACCCTCGCCGCGGCGTCCGGGCACGCATCCCGGGTCAGGTCGGCGGTCTCGTTCGCAGGATTGGGGCGGGTCGCGTGGGGGACGGGGTACCGGGCGGCCCGCCGGGCCGGCGACCCTTCGCTCGGGGCTCGGCTCGGGCAACGGGACGATACAGCCGAATGGTGGAGGGGGGACGACGTCCAGAGAGGCGAGGCGGTGCTAAAGTCGCTCGACCTCCTTCTCTCCCTCGACAGGCTCCCCACGACTACGCTCGAGCGGCTCGCGGAACTCAGGGTTCTCCCGGCGGAGCGCCTCCGGATCCGTCTCGCCCGCTTCCCCGAACCGGGTGGATAGGGTGGCATCGAGGCCGCGGGCGAGCCCGCCGCCGTAGACCCGAGCCCGATCCGCTCGGGTTCCGTGCGCTCGGTGTTCGGCCCCTGGACGCAATCGTACCTTGGAGGAAGGCGACCCGGGCCGTCCCGGCGCTCGAGAAAGTCGTCGCGTCGGCCGCCTCCAAGGGGGGTCGTCGAGGCATTCGAGCCAATCGACCCACCGATGGGCGCCGGGAAAGAAGGCATGGTCGCCCCGTCGGTCAGAACGGACCTGAAACGCGCCTTCGACGGGCATGCGCGTTGTCGTGATCTCCGAGACGGGAACGGGTTCGCGGCAACGGCCGGCCCGACAGACTGCACCGGACGCATGGCCGCCTCTCGGGTCCGAGGGCAAGTGCGCAGGTGACTGGCCCGCCGCGAAAACGAATTATATGCACGATATCATTACTGATATGGTGTCAACAATGGGCGGACGATGCGGGTGCGGCGGGAACGAGATGGGCGGACGAGGCGGATGCGGGTGCGGCGGGAACGAGATGGGCGGACGAGGCGGATGCGGGTGCGGCGGATCCGGCGGATCGATGTGGGCGTCTCGAGGTTACTTGAGAACCTCGGCTCCCGACGACCTGAAGGATTACGTCGAGGACCTTCGGGCGGAGACCCAGCGGGTCGAGCGGATCCTCAAGGAGCGGACCGCTGAGAAGGACTGAGCGCGGACCTCGGCGCTGATGGACGACGAGGAGTCGGCCCCGTGCTGTCGCTGCGGTCCGTTCCGGGTGCGGTTCTTCCCTCCCGGACTCGTACGGCCGCTGCTGCTGAGATTGCTCGGAGAGGGACCCAAGACGGGGTTCGCGCTGATGAAGGAGGTGGCCCAGCGGACCGAGGGGCGGTGGGCTCCGGGCCCGGCCGCCATTTATCCTGCCCTTCGGGGCCTCGAGGAGGAGGGGTTTGTCCGCCGGGAGCCCGGGAGCCTCGGACTCCCCCGGCCGTACTATCTGACCCCGAAGGGCCGAGAGGCGGTGAGGGATTGGGAAGGCATGAAACGATCCGGGCGCGACGAACTGCGAACCCTGGTTCGATTGTGGGAACAGCTGTGATGCGCCTGTCTTCGGCCCGGAGTGTGACCCTCCGACGGCAGGACTTCCCGATGGCCCCGCGCCCGTGCTGGTGAGGGACCCGGGCCATCCCGGGTCTCGCGGTCGAACGGGGGTCAGCTCCCCCGAGGATCCGGCAGGGCCCCTCCCTCGGGCCGGGGGAGGTTGCGGGCATCGGTCCGACCAGGGATGGAGGTCGGGCACGAGGGTGCCCGTGGGCACATGCATCCGCCTCGTCGGGCCCGTGACGGCACCCATCCACCGCGGTCGGGTGGCGGCGGCGGGGGAGAGAGATGTCCGTCGGCCCCCCGGGTTGGCGCTGGGCTACCGGTCGAACACCGAACGTCGAGGTGGGCTCTTCCCGTATCGAGGGCGAAGCGCCCCTCCGCTCAGTAGGACTCGACGGCCAACGCCGGAATGCGGTGGAACCCGGCGTCGCCGGTGACCAAGGTACTGTGGTGGCGGAGAACCGTGGAGGCAATCATCGCGTCGAGCATCGGCACGGAGATCCCTCGGCTCCGCAGTTCCGCGCGAAGCTGGCCCGCGATGAGACTGCACTCCTTATCGAAGGGAACCACATCGCGTCCCGCGATCAGTTGCATCGCCTTCGCGAGATACGGGCCCCCGGCAAAATAGGCCCCGTCCAAGAATTCCGCCAGCACCGGCGCGGGAATGGTGATGACGGCCTCCTCGGAGTCGAGCAGTTCCGCCTTGGCGACCGCTCCGGGATGCCCTCGGAGAACGTCGATCAGGAACGACGTGTCAAGAGATCGAGCCATTCATCGCCTGGGTTTCATGAGCCGTTCGAAGCGTTCTTCATCGAGTTCGCGCAGGCGTTTCCGGTTGGCCCGGATCTCCCGGAAGGTCTTCTCCGGCAGGTCCTTCCATGCCCCGGCGAAACTCGCCAGGGGGCGGCGGCTGTTGGCCAGTCGCTTCACGACTTGGCTGAACGACTCTCCCGGTCGCTTTTGCCCCCGCAGGAGATCGTACGCTTCTCGGTCCAGCGCCACCGATGTGGTCTCCATAGATTGCGGCTATGGATACCATAGGTGGAGTACATATAACCGCGCTCTTGCCGCCCCGGAGTTCGGATCCCAGGGGAGCAGGCGTTCCTCTTTGGGACCGCTGCACGAGCGATTCCCCTCGACCGCCCCAACCTTCCGGTCCTCTGCGCCCTCGCTTCAGGAGG
>JAKABH010000073.1 GCA_021801925.1 Thermoplasmata archaeon
CGACGAGGGACGAGTTCCGATGCGTGTCGTGCGGCCTCGCTGGGCCGGCCGACCGCATCGCCGCGACGAACATCGCGGCGAGGGCCGGAGTCGACCGGCCCATCGTGGCGGGGAGTGAAGGACTGTGGGGACATGGTTCCGACCTCAGCTACAAGCCACCGATTTCAATCGGTGGTCGTTGACCGGTCTCCCCCGAACGCTTCCAGCAGGGTCTGATGACCCTTCGCCTCGGTCGGGCTGCGGGCCGGCTTCGGCCGGGTACGGGCGCGCGCGACCGCCCCCTTCACGCGGGCCTCGGAGAAGGCGTGCCCGTCGACCAGCAGGCGGAGGACCGCATCCTCGTTGACCGGACCGAACGGCGGCGGACGGGCCTCCGCCACGGTGGGATGCCGGAAGATCTCGGCGACCGCCTCCCCCTCGGCCCGGTCGATCCCGACCCGGTCGAGGGTCGCTCCGAAGCCGAGATGCTGCTGGACGAGCTTGAGCGCCTTCTTGGGGCCGTATCCCGCCGCGCCGTCGTTGAAGTCGGTGCCGACGACGATCCCGATCAGGATGAGCTCGTCCGCGGAGATGCCGTGCCGGGCGAGGAGGGCCTCCCGGTCGATGAGCTGGGCGCCGGGGGAGGCGCCCCCGCGGGCCCGGGCGGCGAGCCCGCGGACGAGCCGCGGGGCTCCGAAGAGGAGGCTGTCGTAATCCTCGGAGGCGGCGCCCCAGACGGCTCCCTGCGCGGCCATCGCCGCCGCCTGCGCCTCCCCCTCGCCCGGCGCCTGCACCGTCGGCACCCCCAGGGTGCCGAGGAGCTCGACCAGCTCGTCGACCATCGGCCGGGTGAGCCGCGACGTCTGGGCCGCCTTCCGGCGCGCCGTCTCCAAGTCGCCGGCCGCGAGCGCCTCCTGATAGGCCGCCTCCGCCTTCTCCTTCATCTCGACCCGCTGCCGGATCGTACCGGCCTTGCGGTCGGGGGGCCGACCGTCGAAGACCCACACCGGCAGCACCCCCTCGCCGAGCAGCGAGGTGGTCCGGTAGAAGACGCCCATGAGATGGCTCGTCACCCGTCCCGCGGGGTCGGTGAACAGTTGGCCGTCCCGTTGGCGGATCGTCGCGAGGAACTGGTAGACGGCGTTGTACCCGTCGACCGCGAGGGTCCGGCCGGCGAGCGCCTCCCACGGGATCTCCTGCGCCTCGACCAGGTCGCGGAGGGGCAGCCCCACGGTCGCCGAAGAGCGGCGGCGACTACTTGGTCCTATCGCGCGCGGTCTCACCGGACGCCGGTCGGCCGTCGGCGCGGATGCCCTAGGCACGCGTGACGGCCGGCTCTGCTTCTCGGGACGAACCCCGGCCGGCGAGGAGCGCCCCCCCGGCGCCCGGTCGGCTTCCCGAGCGGGTCTGGGGAGGAGCAGTCGCCCGGGCCGGCCCCGGGGAACGGCCCGAACTTCCCGCGCCTCGCCGCGGCGGGAAAGCTCCTCCGACCCCCCCCCACGGCGCTAAAGGGAGGGAGTCGTTCCGGGGCCGAGGCGATGACGATGGAGTATGAGTGGAAGGATGAGGGAGCCGGGGGCGCGCTGATCTCGCCGGGATCGGTCCTCCTGTCGTGCTTCCCGAGCGCCGGCCTCGCGACGCTCGTCGCCGGCCACTACATGGTCCGCACCCTCAAGATGCCCCGCGTCGGCCGATTCGACTCCCCCGACCAGCCCCCGATCGCCGTCGTCCAGGGCGGCGAAGTGAACCCGACGATCCGGGTCTACGGCCATCCCGGCCTCGGCCTGGTCCTGTCGGAGTTCCCTCCGACGGCAGCTCAGGCGACCGCGGTCGCCCGGACCCTCCTCGACGGGGCGCAGCGCCGAAGGGTGCGCATGATCATCTGCCTCGAAGGGGTCGTCCCGCACCCCGAGGACGGCGAGGAGGAGGGGACCGAGCCGCCCGCCCCGTCGGACGAATCGATCTGGGCCGCCTACTCGACCCCGGACGCCGGGCTTCGGGCCGCCTTCCAAGGCGCGAAGGCGCATCCGCTGGAAGACGGGGTCATCGGCGGCGTCTCGGGCGCGCTGCTCGTCCGCGGGATCGGCGAGGCCATCCCCGTCGTGACCCTGCTCGTCAGCGCGCGGGTCGCGGAGGGGATCCCGGACAACCGGGCCGGGGCGGCGCTCATCGAGACGCTCGACCGCGTGCTTCCCGAATTCAAGATCGACACCAAGCCGCTGCGCGAGCAGGCCGAGCAGATCGAGCGGATGCTGCGGGCGGCGCTGCAACGGCGGCCCGGGGCCGCCGCCTCCGCGGAAGGGACGCCGGATACGGACGCGTCGAAGAGCCCGGGGATGTACGGGTAGCGCCCGGGCGGTCTACGACGAGCCCGCGCGGTCACCGAACGAGCCGGTGTAGCTGCTCAGGTAGAAGACGCCGAGCAGCATGAACCCGAGCAGCACGAAGATCGACAGCGGGTTCGATGCGAAGAAGACGACCGTGATCCCGATCAGGACCGCGGGCAGCACCAGGAGCAGGAGCACGGTATAGTGCCGTCCGTCCATCGTCCGGAGTCCAACCGCTACCCCTGATAAAGGTGCGGGAGCGTGAGATCGGGTGGGGGGCCCGCTCGGGACCCCCCTGGGGAACAAGCTATCGGGCCTCGGGGGTCGGGGTCGGGCGGACGATCTCGAACGTCAGCTCCACCTCCCTCGCCTCGGCGAGCCGGGCGGCCGCCGGGAGGAGGGGGGGCATCTCGGGGGTTGGGACCACCGCGGGGGTCCGGATCCCGAGCGCGGGCAGTTCGGCCTCCGGCAGCGCGTTCATCGGGACCAGGTGCGCCGCCCGGGCCGAGCGCGCGGCTTGGAGGATCGCCTCGGTAGGGGCGAGGAAGGCGCTCTCGATGTGCTCCTGGATGAGGTCGGCCCAGTGCTGGGCGATCCGGTTGAAGGCGAGCCCTCCGAAGGCACCGATCAGGGATTCGTTGTCGAGCGTCCGGAGGGTGGCCCGGCCGCGTTCGCGCTTGTCGTTGAACGCCTCGGCGAAGTGGAGGCGGCCGAGCGCCCGGTCGCCGAGGGCGCGCCGCTCCCCCTCGCAGCGGAACGGGCGGATCACGAAGGCGCTGACGACCTCGGCGTGGCGGCTGGCCACGTCGAGCAGGTAGGGAAGGGCGCCGCTGCCGGCGCCGCCGCCGAGGCTGCCGACGACGATGACGAACGTGGCGCCTTGGAAGATCCGGTCGAGCGCCGGCTGGGCCGCCCGCGCGAGCAGGCCGCCGACGATCGCCGAGCCGCCCGTGTCGCGCTCGGCGCCGGTGTCCGGCCCGAGGTAGACGCGGCGGTCGAACTCCTCGAATCCCTGGACCGTGGGGTCGCAATTGATCGCCACCGTCTCGAGGTGGCGGAGGTGCTGTCGGGCGATCCGGCTCGCCACCCGGATCCCGCCGCCCCCGACCGCCGCCAGGACGAACCGCACGTCGTGACCCAGCCGTAGCTGAGCCTCCCCGACACCGACGGTTCCTCCGCTCCCGACTCCCCGCTCCTGTTCGCTGCCCCCGGACTCCCCCGCGTAGATTCCCACAACCCACCCCTCGGCCTGTGTTCGTCCGCCCGCCGCCTACCTACCGACCACGCCCCTCCGCTCCAGATCCTGGCCGCTCTCGCGGAGCGCACCGACCTGGGCCCGGGATTCCACCGCGTCGCGGACGGTGGCACGAGCCCGCGCCACCATCTCGGCGACCTTCAGCTCCATCTCGCCGCGGCGGACGATCTCGGCCAGGATGTCCTGGACGGGGCGCCCGTTGGCGACATGGCGGCTGTAGGTCTCGAACACGGCGTACTCCTCGGGTCGCAGACGGACCGGGACCTCGATGAGCCCCTGCTCGTCCACGACCGGCGACGAGGCGGTCGGCAAGGTCCGGGACCGGAGGAAGGCGTGCAGCGCCGCGCGCATGAGCTCCGAGCGGGTGGGGAACTCGCCGTTTGCCACGAACGAGTCCACCAGCTGGAGCTCCCTGCGGTTGCACCGTAGCGCGATACGCGCATCCTCGGTCTCATCTCGGGTAACGTGACTCCCGCGCGAGCGGGCGTTCTCCCGAACCGGATCGTTGTCGAACACAGCCAAGTCTGGTCAAGCAAAGTCATCCTACTTAAACTGCTGCTCGTCCAAATGTCGGGAGATGTCCTGTCAACTGCAGTGGTGTATCGCTGACGTGTCGAACAGTCCTGGAGGTGTGTCGAACAGCCCAGTTCCGCTTCGGGTGCCGCGTATAACCACCGGGCTCCGGCTGTCATGGACCAAGCGGAGTCAGCGGCCGGAATCCGGCGAACGGCCTCCTCGAGGTCGTTGGCCCGGCTCCTTTCCGTGGCCGAGCGGGAGACGTGAAGCCGAGAGATCGGAGATCCGGGTAAAGTCGTTGAGGAGATGCGCCCGGATGCGATCCTCCGAGGAATGGCGAAGGTCGGGAGGCCGGTGCCCCTGACCCCCAGGGGGGCTGCCCGGGGGAGGGTAGTACGACCACGCGCCAGCGGTCTGCCCTCACGGGGGACGCCGGGAACCGCCGGTTCGCGAGCCTTCTCCCCGGGGGGCGCACCGCGGGCGGGGGGTGCACGATCTCGCCCGACGCGACGGCGTGCCGAGGTGCGAAGGATGCGCATTTATACGCATTGCGTTGATTGCCGACTTCGGCATCGTCCCTTGTCGCCAGGTCCACCATTTGGTTTCAAATACTAGGGGTGGGCAGTAGGGGACTCCGCGGGTCGAAAGGCCCTCGGAGGAAAAGCGAGAATGAACGTCTTCGGACAGAGCGA
>JAKABH010000022.1 GCA_021801925.1 Thermoplasmata archaeon
TCGAGAGCTTCGGGATCCCCCCGCTCCCGAGCGAGGTGATCCTCCCGTTCGCCGGATTCATGATCGTGAGCGATCCGACGTCGTTCCCGCTCGTCCTCACGATCGGGGTCGCGCTCGCCGGATCGCTCGTCGGGGCCTTCATCGCCTACGCCGCCGGCCGATGGGCCCGGGAGCGCGTGACCGGGATGGGCCTGGGGCCGATCCGGCTGGAAGCCCGCCACCTGGCGCGGATGGACCGCTGGTTCGCCCGGCACGGCGAGTCGACGGTCGCCGTGGCCCGGCTCGTGCCGGTCCTCAGGGCCTACATCAGCTACCCGGCGGGCAGCGCGCGGATGGCCCCCGGCCGGTTCGGGCTCTACACGCTGCTCGGATCGATCCCGTTCACGCTCGGCTTCGTCTACGCCGGGATGGTGCTGCGCGACCGGTGGGACACGATCGCCCACTACTTCACCTACCTCGACTACGCCTTCGTCGCCCTGATCGCCCTCGCCGTGGTCTACCTCCTGTACCTCTACGTCGCCAAGGTCCGACCCGACGACCTCCGCGCGGAGGCGGCCCAACAGGCCCGTCCCTCCGAGCCGACCGGCGCGCCGCCGACGCCGCCGGGGCGCTGATTCACCGCCCCGGCCCGGGGGCGAACTCCGGACGGACCACCCGGCCGGTCGGCCGTCCGACGTACTCGCCGTCCTGCACGACCCGCTCGCCGTCGAAGTAGACCTCGCGGGGGAAGATCGCCGGAAGCCCCTCGAAGGCGCTCCAGCCGGCCGGCGCGTGGAGCCGATCGGCCGAGATCGGGACCCGGCGCCGGAAATCGACGACGAGCAGGTGCGCGCGGTGCCCCGGCGCCAGGCGCCCGTGGGGGCGACCGAGCCAGCGCGCCGGCCGGTCGCACGCCGCCTGGAGGAGCGTGGCGAGGGGGAGCGTCCCGTCCCGGACCCGGGCGAGCAGGAGCGGCAGCATCGTCTCGGTTCCGGGCATCCCGCTCGGAGCTTCCGCGAACGGCTGCTCCTTCGCCGCCCGTGCGTGGGGCGCGTGGTCGCTCGCCAGGATCGGGATGTCGCCGCGGGCGAACGCTTCCCAGAGGGCCCGGCGGGTCCCTTCGTCCCGGAGCGGGGGGTTCACCTTGCCGAACGCGTCGGGGCGCGAGCGGTCGGAGAGCAGCAGGTGGTGCGGCGTCGCCTCGAAGGAGACGCCGGCGGTGCGGAGCCGGTCGACGACGGCGGCGGAGGTGACGTGGGCGACGTGCAGCCGAAGGCCGGACGGCGGCGGGACGAGCCGCGCGACCGCCGCGAGCTCGGCGCGGACGGGGCGGGCGCGGTTCCACTCCGCCGGCGAGCGCGGGGAGGGATCGGCGACGAACTCCATCGGATCCTCGGCGTGAACGCCGACCGGTAGCCCGAGATCGGCGAGGGTGCGCAACAGGCCGGGAAGCACGTCGGCGGCCGGGGGCTCGTCCACGCCCGTCGTCGGGCTCAGGAAGACCTTGAACGCCCCGGCGCGCGCGGCGAGCCGCCGCAGCGCCGACGGCTGGCCGACCCCGGCGTAGAGGAGGACGTCGGTCGCGGCGCGGCCGGGGATCCGCCGGGCCTTCTCCTCGAGGCGCTCCACGTCGTCGACCGGGGGCACGGTGTTCGGCATCTCGCCGACCAGCGCCACGCCGCCCAGGATCGCTTGCCGCGTTCCCGAGGCGAGGTCCTCGACCCGGGCCGAGCCGCCGGGTTCGCGGAAGTGGACGTGGAGGTCGGTCGCGGCCGGCAGGAGGATCGCCTCGCCGACGTCGTGGCGGGGGGCCCCCCGCCGGACCTTGCCGATCGACAGGATCGAGCCGTCGTCCCCGAGGGCGACCTCGACCGGCTGGAGCCGCCCGCCGATCACGGCCCGGCCGGCGAGGATGCGGGCGATCGACGCCGGCGGGCGCTCCGGTCCGACGGGCGCCCGGCTGCCCACCATCGCGGGGCGATGGGGTGGACGACTATAGAACCCGGCTCCCTGCGGGCCCCCGCCGATCTACCGGGCGGCGTGGATGCCGCCGCGGCGACCCGCGGGTGGACGGATCGGCCCCGGGCTGGGTCCGGACGCCCCGACGGGACCCCACCGGCCCGACAGGATCCGCGCGCCTTGCTCCGTGAAGGGATCGCTATCGGCCCGGAGGCGGGGGTTCCGGCGTGGCGGTCTCCGAGGGAGGCGGACTGGGAATCTCCCGGGGGGCGCTCGTCCCGCCGCCGCGGCGGCGACGGAGCAGCACGACCAGGATCCCGATCACCGCGATCGCCCCGAGGGCGGCGATCACGTAGAGCCACGGGAACGGGGTGGCGGCGGGGGTCACCGGGGGAGGCGACACCAGGGGGGACCCGAACTCCGCGGTGACGTTCGCGGAACCCGACCCCACTTGGATGCGGCCGAGGGAATGGGAGAGGGTGTAACCGGACGGGGCCAAAATGGCGTAGGTGTAGGTGGAGTTCGAGAGGACCTCGAAGGCGATCGTGCTGGTGCCGGAGCTCGCGGACCACGTCGTCCCGTTCGAGGGGTTCGAGAGGTTCACGGCCCACGTCGTGCCCGCCGGGAGGCCGACCTCGTCGAAGGAGAGGTTCGTCCAGAACCCGAACGCGACGGCGATCGAGGCCGACGTGCCGGTGATCGAGAAGTTCCCGTTCGGAGCGGACGCTCGGTGCGCTCCGGCCGGGCCGACGTGGTAGGTGTACGAGCCGTTCGGCAGCGCGAAGCCGATCTCGGTCCCGGTCGACCGGTTCGTGAGCAGGCCGCCGCCCCCTTGCGGGGCGACGGTCACGCTCCACGCCGCGCCGGTCGGTAGCCCACCTTCCGTGAAGATCGCGGTGAAGTTCGCGGGCGTGAAGGCGATCGCCACCGGGGCCGGAGCGGCGCCGTCGATCGTGACGGAGCCCGACGACGGGCGGGCGATCCAGCCGTCCGCCCCGACCCGATAGGAGAAGGTGCCGTTCGGGAGGGTGGCGGCGATCGGACGGCCGGCCGTGCCGGAGTGCACGACCCCGTTCAGGGTGACGTTCCACGTCGCGCCGGTCGGCAGGCCGGTTTCGGTGAACGATACGGAGTACTCGGGCGCGACCGTCCAGGTCGTCTGCCAAAGCCCGTTGCCGTTGATCACCGTGACGTTGCTGGAGGTGCCCTCTCCGTTGTCGGCGACGTACAGTTCTCCGTTGGCCGCATCCCAGGCGATCCCCTCGGGTCCGATGCCGATGCGGAGCAGGGGGACGACCACCTGCCCGGTCGCGGCGTCGACCACGGTGACGTTGCTGTCGAGGCCGTCCACGGCGTACAGTTCGCCGCTCGCCGGGTCGAAGGCGAGGGCGACCGGACCGGTGTTCGCTGGGAGAGCGATGGCGCCCCCGACCGTCCGGTCGGTCGAGCCGTTGATCCGGGTCAGGTTGTTTCCCCCGAAGTTCGCGACGTAGATCGCCCCGTTCTGGGGATCGTAGGCGACCGCGTCCGGGGTCGTCCCGACCGGGATCGAGGGGACCACGATCGCGCCGGTCGAGGCGTTCACGACCGTCACGTTGTCGCTCACGCCGTTGGCGACATACAGGAACCCGTTCGCGGGATCGTAGGCCAAGGCATCGGGGTCCCGGCCCACCGGGATCGCCGAGGCGAGGGCCCGGCCGGTCGACCCGTTGATGACGGAAACGTCGGCGCCGCCGGCGTTCGCCACGAAGATGCGGTCGTTCGCGGGATCGACCGCCACGGCGATCGGCTGCGACCCGACCCCGATCCCCGGGACCACGACGGTATCGTTCGCCCCGTTGAGGACCGTCACATTGCCGCTCTCTTCGTTGGCGACGTAGAGGTAGCCGTTCACCGGGTCGAAGGCGATCCCGAACGGATCGGTCCCGACCGGCAGGGGGGTCCCGGCGACCGAGTTGGTCGATCCGTTGAGGACGGTGACGTTGTGGGCCCCGCCGTCCGTGACGAAGAGTTGTCCAAGGAGAGGATCGTAGGCGACCCCGTTGGGGTACCGCCCGACCGCGAGGTTGAGGATCACCACCGAGTTCGGCGCCCCGGCGACGGTCACCGTGCCGGAGGAGCTTCCCGCGGCCGGTTGGTAGCCGAACGGTCCCCCCAGCGAGTAGGAGTAGGTCCCGTTCGCCTCCCGGAGCGTGATGTTCTGCCCCGCCGCAGCGCTGGCGGTAGAGCCGCCGAGGGTCACGCTCCAGTTCGTGCCGCCCGGCAGCCCCGTCTCTTGGAAGACCAGCGGATACATCGGCGGGGAACTCGGCGTGGGGGCGGGACGGTGAGACGCCGCCACTTCCGAGGCCGCCGCGATCCCCGCGCTCGACAGCAGGAGCAGGAGCGCCACGATCCCGGCCGAGGCGATCGCCCGGCCGTTGATCCGGGGCGCTCGGGGTGGCCGGCGTACGGGTTCCGAAGCGAGAGAGGCCGACATGGGGCACGGTCGCGACCCGAAAGAAGCACAAGAACGTTGGCACGGACGCGGCGGCCCGCTCCGACGCGCCCAACGGGGTCGCCGCCGGGCCCCGATCTCCCGCCGTTCGCGGCGGGAACGTCCTCCCGGAGCCGCGATCCGTCCCGGGGCCGGCTCCGGGGGGCGGCCATTTATGCCCCCGGCGATGCCGAAGGGGGGGCACCGGGACGAAGCGAGCGGCCGGCTGGACGTATGCGCGGAGCGGGGTCGACCGCTCTGCGGTCGCGCGATCGCTCGCCGCGCTCGTCGGCGCCGCCCGATACCGCGCCTCCCGCTCCCACGGGATCCGGGTGGAGGCGCCCGGCCATTACGCGGGCCTGCTCCGCCTCGGCCGGGAAACGATCGCCGTCACGACCGACACCGTCGGCACCAAGGTCCTCCTCGCCGAGCAGCTCGGCCGGTGGGAAGAGGTCGGGGAGGATGTCGTCGGGGTCAACGTGAACGATCTCGCCGCGGTCGGCGCGCGGCCGGCCGGGCTCGTCGACGTCATCCTCTGCCGGCGTCCGGATCCGACGACGTTCGCCGCGATCGGCCGCGGCCTCGCGCGGGGGCTCCGGGCCGCCGATTGCTGGCTGCTCGGCGGCGAGACGGCGGTCGTCCCCTCGATCGTCCGCGGGACCGACCTCGGAGGCACCGCGGTCGGCTTCTTCCCCGGCCGCCGCCGCCCGATCACGGGACGCCGGCTCCGCTCCGGGGATCTCCTGATCGGGCTGCCGTCCCACGGGTTCCACGCGAACGGACTCACGCTGGTCCGGCGCCTGCTCGCCCGGGGCCGGATCGACCTCGACCGGCCCCGTCCGGGCAGCCGCGGGCCGCTCGGCCGGGAGATCCTGCGCCCCACGCGCATCTACTGCCGGCCGATCGAGGCGATCGCCGACGATCCCCGGGTCCACGGACTCGCCCACCTGTCGGGAGGCGGGGTGCGCAACCTCGTGCGGCTCCGCGCCGACCTCCGCTTCTCGCTCACCGACTGGCCCGAGGTCCCGGGCCTGTTCGACTGGATCCAGTCCCTGGGCCGGATCGCGCCCAAGGAGATGTTCCAGACGTTCAACATGGGGGTGGGGTTCGTCGTCGCCGTCGCCCCGTCCGGACGGCGGGACCTCATGGCAGCCCTCGCGGGCGCCGGGGCTCGGGACGCCGTCCCGATCGGGACCGTGACGGCGGGACGCGGCGTCGACCTGCCGGCGCTCGGCCTCCGCTACGACGGGTACGGCTGATCGGACGACCGTTCGGCGGGAGAACAATCCCTAAGGACCCGGGCCGTTCGGCCCGGCGTGGACGACCGCCCCCGACGGATCTGGGCCGCGGTCGGTCTCTCTCTCGCCGCGGCGTTCCTCTGGGCGCTGTACTACCCCCTCGTCCTCGGGGCCCGGAGCGGCGCCTCCCCCGCCGCGACGATCGTCTATCCGTTCCTCTTCGGCGGGATCGCCTACCTCCTGCACGCGGCCCACGGGGGGGCGGCCCGCCGCGCGATCGCCCTCGGTGCGCGCCCGATCAGCTGGGGCCGGACCGGGCTGTTGGTCGGCATGCAGCTCTCGATCCTCGCCGGCACCTACACCCTCGGTCCGGTCGACGCCTCGCTGCTCTCGCTGATCGGCGACGTGGTGGTGACGCCGCTCCTGGTCGCCGCGTTCTGGCCGAGCCGCGCGGGGCGGTTCGGCAGCGCCATGTTCGCGATCGGCCTCGCGCTCTCGCTCGCCGGCGGGGCGCTTACCATCGGCGGCGGCGCGGCTCCCGAGGCGGTCCGCGGGGCCGGCTGGGCGATCGTCGCCGTCGTGCCGTTGTGCGTCGCCGGCTACTTCCTGCTCTCCGCCCACGCGAACGAGCGCGACCCGCCGACGGCGGTCGTCACCCAGTCGACGCTCGCCGCGGCCGGGCTCTCGCTCCTGCTGGCCCCCCTGCTCCCCGGCGGGATCGGCTCGCTGCTCGCGGTCCCCCCTCGCGCGCTCCTGCTCCTCGCGGCGACCGGGGTGACGGCGTTCTGGGCCGGACCGTTCCTCTACTTCCGCGCCATGGAGCGGGCCGGGGTGGTGATCCCGCCGATGCTGATGACCGCGATCCCGGTCTTCACGCTCCTCCTGAGCGCCTTCGTGCTCCGGCTCGGCCTGCCGTGGATCGCCGTCGCCGGCATCCCGGTCGCGGTCCTCGGCGCCGTCCTCACGCTCCGGGGGGAGAGCCGGGCCGGGGGGGCCGCTACAGGCTCCGCTGGGTCGTCCGACGGCGGGGCCGGGCCCCGACCTCGGTGAGCGGGGTGTCGAGGGACGCCGGCGCCGCGGCCGCCGCGGCCGGCGGCGCCGCGGGCTCCTCCGTCCCGAGCCGGCGCTGGCGGCTGCCGCCGAGCAACGCGGCCGCGTCCCAGTCGAAGACCTCGGTCACGCGGGCGAGCGTCTGGGCGACCCGCTCGGCGTAGTACTCCCAGTCCGGTTCGGCGTCGAACGGACGCCCCTCGATCCACGGCTCGACCTCCTGGGGGCTCTTCCGGGAGTCGGTGACGATCCAGGCGACCTTCATCCCCGGGATCACGTCGTACCCCTCCTCGCGGAGGCGGCGAAAGACCCGGAGGAACGGCAGCGCATCCCGGGTCGCCTGGTTGTATTCCCCTTCCGCCCGCACCGAGCGCGAGATCACGAGGCTCTCCGGCGGGACCTTGCGGTCCCGGACCGCCTGGACGAGCTCGCGGGAGCGGCGGATCGCCCCGTCGGTGTCGCCCCGCAGGACGAGCTCGAAGATCTCGAGCAGCGTCTGCGACTGGTAGTCGAAGGCGTCGGTACGGCGGGTCTCGTAGCCGCGCACCACCAGATCCGGTTTCGGCCAGGCGGTCCGGCCGACGTACCGCTTCTTCGCTCCGTGGGAGAAGAACGCCTCGTAGACCGACTGGAACTCGAACGTCGCCCCGGCGCCGGTGAAGCGGCGGGCGATCGCCTCGCCGAACGCCATCGCCCCCTCGAGGGTCGGGGTCGGGGCGCGGACGAAGACGCTGTCGGTGTCCGAGTAGACGACCTCGTGGCCGTCCGCCTCGAGTTCCCGGATGATCGAGGTGATCGCCTCGCGCGCGAAGCCGGTGATCGCCGCCCCGATCTCCTTGTTCGTGAACCGGTAGAAGCTCGAGGCGAGGACGCCGTAGAACGAGTTCATCAGGATCTTGACCGCGTTCTGGAGGCCGTCGAAGTAGGCGGCGAGCTCCGGGGTCGGGGCGGCGCGCCCGGCGGCGCGGAAGCGGTCGCGCTGGGCGAGCAGGTCCGCGAGGATCTCGGGGATCAGCCCGCGCCGCACCGACGCGGGGAGGAACCGGGCCCCCGACGGGGAGAGCGTCGCGCCGTCCGGGGCGAGGGTCGTGAAGCAGAGGTTCTTGCTGATGATGATCGACGGGTACATCGACTTGAAGTCGAGGACGACGACCCAGTGGTAGATCCCGGGCCGGATCGCGTGGACGTACCCCCCCTCGATCGGGGCGTCCCGGCCGCCGTAGTGGTTCATCGGGACGCCGACGCCGCGCCGGTCGGCGAGCGGGATCAGCATCGCGTCGATGTACAGGGAGGTCCGCCCGTTCAGCCCCTCCTCGAGCGGGAGGTGGGCGACCGTCGCGAGGTCGGCCGCCTTGTCGATCGTCCGGAGGCGCTGGAGGATCCGCAGGGCGAGTTCGGCGTCGTGCTGGCAGTACTCCTGGACCCGCTCGGGGTCCTTGCGCCACTCCTCGTCGATGTTCCGGCGGTCGACGTCGAGCTTCGAATCGTTGAGGAGGGTCCGGGCGACGTACTGGAGCGTCTCCTGCTTCGGGTGGAGGTCCCGCCGGGCGGACCACCAGGCGTCGGCGACGACCCGCCCGTGGATCTTCCAGAGCCGCTCGCCGAACTCCTCGGGGAACGACCGGTCGCGGCCGAAGGCGAGGCCCGGGAGCCCGACCGCCTTCGCCCGTTCGAGGAGGAGCGGGAAGTCGTAGCCACCGATGTTGTAGCCGGTGATAACGTCCGGGTCGTCCTCGGCGACGACCCGGGCGAACCCCTCCAGGATCCCCCGCTCGCTCTCGCCGGCGAGCCGGAACGCGCGGGGGGGCCGGTCCCCGCCTTCCGCGACGCCGCAGATCGTGAAGATCGTCCGGCCGCGGATCGAGTTCTCGATGTCGAAGGAGAGGACCCGGAGCGGAGGGCGGAACGGCTCGGCCGGCCGGATCGTGTGGCCGTCCCCCGAGACGACCCGGACGACCTCGGGGACGGTGTAGCGCGCCCGCACCTCGGGCGGCTCCTCTTCGGCCTCGAAGGCGATCGTGAGGCCGAGCCCGTGGTCGTAGAGGAACCGGTGGACGAACGGGATGTCGCAGGCGAGGACGCTCGTCTCGTCCCCCGCCCGTCGGTAGGCATCTCGGTACTGCGGCACGACCCACGGGTGCCGGAGGGAGACGCGGAGCGCCGGTCGATCCCGGCCGTCGACCCACGTCGAGAGGTCGCGCAGCTCCACAACTTCGGGATCCTTCTCGAGCCGGGCCCGCGCCTCGGGGGCCGGTTCGGTGAGCAGGAAGTACGGCCGGAATCCGTAGTACCGGGCGACGAGCGCGGTGCCGTCGCGGGTGCGTCCGTACAGCTCGACGACGACCCCGTCCTCCGCCGGGGTGTACGACCCCTCGAGGAGGAACAGCTCGATGGTCCGCACGGTCACGGAACCGCGCCGTCGATTAAAGGGGTTCCCGAGCGGTGCCGTCGGACGGGCCGTCCAGCCAGGATCCCAGGGCGGCCAGGTCGTCCTGCCAGCGCCGCGCGAGGGCGCGGGAGCGGATCGCCGCCGGATGGACGAGGGGGAAGAGCGGACGGCCCAGCGCCCGCCGGGGTTGTCCGGCGCACCGGAGGATCGGGGGGGCTCCCGGGTCGAGCGCCGCAAGCGCGCGGGCGCCGAGCGAGACCAGCCGGGGCGGGTCCAGGATCGCGAGCTGGCGGTCGAGGTAGGGCCGGCAGCTCCGGGCGGCGGCCGGAACAAAGCGGTTCCCCGGCGGGCGGCACTTGAGCACGTTCAGGATGCCGACCTCCTCTTCGGAAAGGCCGAGGGCGGCGAGCGCCGTGTCGAGGCGCCGGCCGGCGCGGCCGACGAACGGGAGGCCCCGACGGTCCTCCTCGGCCCCGGGGGCCTCCCCGACGACGACCAGGCGGGGACGCGCCCCGCCGCGGTAGAAGACCGCGTGCGTCCGGCTCCGGTGGAGCGGGCACCGGGTGCACGTTTCGACCTCGCGGCGCAGCGACGACCACGCCAGGCTGGAGCCGTCCGGTGCCGCCGCGGGCTCCGGAGGTCCGAGGGGGCCCATCCCCTCCCCGTCGGCGTCCCGGGCCGCCATGCGCTCGGCGGAGACGGGAGCAAGTTAAATAGCGCGGCCTTGTGGCTCGGCCCCACTCCCCATGGCTCCGCCGTCCGGTCTCCACACTGCAGGCCGTCTCGAGACCCTCCGCCAGCGGCGACGCTGGTCGGATCGGTACTACAAGCGCCGGACCCTCCACCTCAAGGAGCGGTCGGACCCGCTCGAGGGGGCACCCCAGGCCCGCGGGATCGTCATCGAGAAGGTCGGCGTCGAGGCGAAGCAGCCGAACTCGGCGATCCGCAAGTGCGTCAAGGTCCAGCTCATCAAGAACGGCCGCCAGGTGACGGCGTTCGCGGTCGGGGACGGGGCGATCAACTTCATCGACGAGCACGACGAGGTGCTGGTCGAAGGCATCGGCGGCCGCATGGGACGTTCCTACGGGGACATCCCCGGGGTCCGCTACAAGGTGATCCAGGTGAACGGTACCTCGCTCGACGAGCTGGTCCGTGGCCGGAAGGAGAAGCCCGCCCGATGAGCGGATCCCGAGAGCCCAATGCGCCGCCGTACGCCGCTGAGTCCGAGGAAGACGCCGGTCCGGTCGTCGTCCGGCCGGAGGCGGCTCCGCCGCCCCCGTTCCCGCTGCCGCCGCTGTTCGGGAAGTACTCGTTCGAGGGGATCGAGGTCCACGACCCCGGCCTCCAGCCGTACCTCTATCTGCACCCGGTCTACGCTCCCCACAGCGAGGGCCGCCTCGCCGGCCGGCCGTTCCAGAAGACCCGGATGCACCTGGTCGAGCGGCTCGCGAACTGCCTCATGAAGGGGTCGAAGTTCACCGGCAAGAAGTCGAAGGCGCTCGCGACCGTCCGCCGCGCGTTCGACGAGCTCCACGCGAAGGACCCGAAAGCGAACCCGCTCCAGCTCCTCGTCGACGCGGTCGAGAACGCCGCCCCGCGCGAGGAGGTCACCCGGCTCCAGTTCGGCGGGATCTCCGTCCCCCGGGCGGTCGACGCGTCGCCCGCCCGCCGCCTGAACGTCGCCCTCCGCAACCTGGCGGGCGGCGCGATCCAGGCCTCTCACAAGTCGACCAAGGCGATCCATACGTGTCTCGCCGACGAGATCCGGCTCGCCGCGAAGGGCGATCAGACGTCGTTCGCGGTCGGGCGCAAGGAAGAGGTCGAGCGCGTCGCGCAGTCGGCGCGCTAGGTCGGCGCCCCCGAGGTACTCCATGACCCACATCCGAGCGGAACTGGCGAAGGCCATCCCGGACATGATGCGGAATCTCGACCAGATCCGCAACATCGGGATCATCGCGCACATCCACCACGGCAAGACGACCCTCTCCGACAACCTGCTCGCCGCCGCCGGGATGATCTCGAACGAGCTCGCGGGTAAGCAGCTCTACCTCAATTTCGACGAACAGGAGCAGGCCCGCCTCCTGACGATCAACAACGCGGACGTCACCATCGTCCACGAGTACGGCGACACCCGCTACCTCATCAACCTCATCGACACCCCGGGCCACGTCGACTTCGGCGGGGACGTCACCCGCGCCATGCGGGCGGTCGACGGGGCGGTCGTCGTCGTCTGCGCCGTCGAGGGCGTCATGGCCCAGACGGAGACGGTGCTCCGGCAGGCGCTCCGCGAGAAGGTCAAGCCGGTCCTGTTCATCAACAAGGTCGACCGGGCGATCAAGGAGCTCAAGCTCACCGCCGACGCGCTGCAGAAGCGGTTCACCGCGATCATCACCGAGGTGAACGAGCTGATCCGGCGGATGGCGCCCGAGGAGTTCGTCGACGAGTGGAGCGTCGACCCCCGCGACGGGTCGGTCGCCTTCGGCTCGGGCTACGACAACTGGGCGATCAGCGTCCCGTACATGCAGAAGACGGGCGTCAAGTTCCCCGACATCATCGACTACGTCTCGACCGGGCGGACGAAGGAGATCGCCCAGCGGGCGAAGATCAACGACGTCGTCTTCGACATGGTCGTGCGGCACCTGCCGAGCCCCAAGGTCGCCCAGAAGTACCGCATCCCGAACATCTGGAAGGGCGACACGAGCTCGCCGGTCGGCCAGGCGATGGCGACGACCGAGACGGACGGGCCGACCTCGTTCATGGTCACCGACATCACGATGGACCCGGCCGCGGGGGAGATCGCCACCGGCCGCGTCTTCTCCGGGAAGCTCCAGAAGGGGATGGAGCTCGCCGTCGTCGGGACGAAGATCCGCAACCGGATCCAGCACGTCTCGCTGTTCATGGGGCCCGAGCGCCTGATGGTCGAGGAGGTCACCGCGGGGAACATCGCCGCCGTGATCGGTCTCACCGATGCGTTCGCCGGCACCACGATGTCGACCGACCCCCAGATGGCGCCGTTCGAGGAGATCCGCCACGTCTCCGAGCCGGTCGTCACCGTCGCCATCGAGCCGAAGCGGATGGCCGACCTGCCGAAGCTCATCGAGGTGATGCGGAAGGTCGGCAAGGAGGACGCGAGCCTGCGCGTCGAGATCAACCAGGAGACCGGCGAGCACCTCCTGAGCGGGATGGGGGAGCTCCACCTCGAGATCACCCAGTTCCGGATCATCAACGACTACAAGGTCGAGATCGAGGCGTCGAAGCCGATCGTCGTCTACCGGGAGCTCGTCCGCCACGCCGGCGGCCCCTTCGAGGGGAAGAGCCCGAACAAGCACAACAAGTTCTACTTCGAGGTCGAGGCGCTCCCGGCGGCCGTCGTCCAGGCGATCAAGGACGGCGAGATCCCCCAGGGGAAGTCGTTCAAGGACCTCAAGGCCCTCGTCACGAAGCTCGAATCGCTCGGGGTCTCCCGGGACGAGGGGCGGGGGATCGTCGCCGTCGAGGGGACGAACATCCTCTTCGACGTCACGAAGGGGATCCAGTACCTCAACGAGACGATGGACCTCGTCGTCGACGCGTTCAAGGAGGCGATGGGCCGCGGGCCGCTCGCCAACGAGAAGGTCTTCGGGCTCAAGGTCCGCCTCGTCGACGCGAAGCTCCACGAGGACTCGATCCACCGCGGGCCCGCCCAGACGATCCCCGCGGCGCGCAGCGGCGTCTACGGGGCGATGTGCCTCGGCGACCGGATGCTGTTGGAGCCGTTCCAGAAGGTCACGGTCAACGTCCCGCAGGAGGTCCTCGCCGGGGCGACCCGGGAGCTCCAGCGCCGGCGGGGCGAGATCCTGGACATGACGAGCGTCGGCGACCTGCAGACGGTCGTCGCGAAGGTCCCGGTCGCCGAGATGTTCGGCTTCGCCTCGGACATCCGCAGCGCCACCGCCGGCAAGGTCCTCTGGGCGACCGAGTCGATGGGCTTCGAACCCGTGCCGACCGAACTGCAGGGGACGGTCGTCAGCGAGATCCGGCAGCGCCGCGGGCTCAAGCCCGAGCCGTACGACGCGAGCTACTACTCCGGGTAGTAGGTTTCCCGCGCCGGCGGGACCGCGTCGTCCCTCGACCCGACGTTCCCCGGCGCCGGGCCGAAAGCTACTACGCGTCCCGTAGCTTAGGCGGCCGACGCGGAGGGGGAACCGGCCGAAAGGCGCCGCCCGCCGAGCGCCTGGTCGAGGGTCCGTTGGGCCCGGCCCTTCGGCCCATCGGCCGACCGGGAGCGGAGCGGCCAGGCGCCCTCGTGGTCGAGCAGCCACCGCTTCCGCCAGAGGCCGAGGCCGTAGCCGGTGATCGCGCCCCCCTCGCCGACGACGCGGTGGCACGGGACCACGATCGGGATCGGGTTGCGGGCCATCGCGCCCCCGACGGCGCGGGCGGCGCCGGGGTGGCCGGCGCGCCGGGCGAGCTCCGCGTAGGTGACGACGGTACCGGCGGGGACGGACCGCAGCTCCGCCCAGACGGCACGGTCGAACGACGACGGCGAGTCGGGCTCGGTGCGCACGTCGAAGTCGGTGCGGCGGCCCCGGAAGTAGTCGAGCAGCTGGCGGGGCGGCGACCCCGCCGCGAACGGCGGGCGCCGCCGGACCGCGCCGGGGGGGATCCCCGACTGGGCGACGCCGCTCTCGAGGAGGTCGACGACCCGCACCGTCGGGCCGCGGTAGGCGACCCGGAACGTGCCGATGGGGGTCGGCACGTCGGCGACCTCGAGGGGGGGGTCGGCCATCGCGGCGGCGGAGACCGTCCGCCCTTATCTGCTTTCAACCGCCGACCGACTCGAGGCCGGTCGCGACGATGCGGAACCGGGCGTCCCCCGGTGGGAGGGCGCGGTGCTTCTCGAGGACGACCCGCCGCTCGGGGCCGGGCCGTCGTTCGAACGAGAGGATCGTCTTCGCGGCGTGCTGGAGGAACGAGCCGCCGAGCGGCTCCAGACGGCCGTCGCGGGTGTTCCGCCAGACCTGGTTCGTCACGACGACCGCCACGTGGGCGTCGAGCGCGGTCCGGACGAGCTCGGCGATCTCCAGCGAGAGCAGGCGCCGGGCGTCGTCCTCGTCGTCCCCGGCGAGGGAGAGCCGGTAGTAGAGGGTCGCCGAGTCGACGACGATCAGCCCGACCGGCCGGTGGGGGTTCCGCGTCAGCGCCGCGGCGGTCCGGACCGCCGCCGACTGCTCCGCGAGGCTCTTCGGGGTCGAGAGGAGCAGCCGCTTCAGGATCGCCTCGAGCTCGTCGCCGGCGACCGACCGCAGGCGGTCGACGCTGACCCCCTCCGTGTCGATGTAGAAGACCCACCGCCCCGCGCGGGCGACCCGCAGCGCGACCTGGAGGCAGAAGAGGGTCTTCCCGCTCCCGCCCTCCCCGTAGATCTCGGTGACCGAGTCGGTCTCGAGCCCCCCGCCCAGGAGCCGGTCGACCGAGTCGATCCCGGTCGCCAGCCGGTCGGGGGTCACGCCCGCGGAGAGCGCCGGGGAGGCTTAGCGCCTACCCGCGCCGGGCTCCGCCGGGGGGCCGCCCGACCCCCGCCGGGCGCCCTCCTTCCGGTAGCAGTCGTCGCAGAAGAACAGGATCGCCGGGGGCGAATCCGCGACCGCGGCCGTCCACCCCGGGGCGACGAAGAGGCCGCCCTGGAACGGGCTGTCGCCCGGCAGCATGAGATGGGAGCGCCGGTCGCACGCCTCCCCCGAACAGCCGATCGGGAACGTCATGCCGAGCATCTCCTCGAGCTCCTCGTCGGACGGCTCCTCGTCGCCCTCGCCCTTCCCCGAACCCCTCCGCTTCGACATGGTCGATTCGGAATCCGAGACCCCGCCGGGGGAAAAGGAGGAGGATGCCGGCACGGCCGGGGCCGGGCGGCGGGACGTCCTCCCGCGCGGGAAAGCGCTACCGCGCCTTCAGGACCTTCTTCACGTTCGGGTGTTCCTTCGTGAAGATCTTGCCCCCGCAGTTGTCGCAGCGGACGCCGAAGAGGTTCGCGTCGGAGGGGAGCGCCTCCTGGCAGCGGATGCACCGGAACATGGCCGTTCTACCGGAAGGGCCGCCTTAAGCGTTGCCGGCCCCGACCTTCTCCGTGCGCGTGATCGCCGGCGGCGCCGCGAAGGCGTAGGCGTTCGAGGCGAACCGCGTGCCGCAGCGGCGGCACTCGTAGATCCCGCTCGCCACCCGGTGGAGGCTGACCGTCGAGCAGCGGGGGCACGCCGAGGCGGCGCGCTTCACCCGGTCGATCTCGACGACGCGGCGGCGGATCCGGATCCCGTAGCGGGGGCCCATCCAGCCGGTCGAGCCGACCTTCTTCGTCCGCTGGCTCATGCCGCACCTCCCCGCGCGGCCGCGCGGAGCCGGTCGCCGTGGGCGAGCGCCCGCGCGACCAGCGAGCGGACGTCGTCGGGGGAGAACGCCCCCACAAGGCCCTTCTGCATCGCCACGACCCGCCCGAGCTCGTCGGTCGCGATCGTGAGGCGGCCCTGGGCCGCCTGCTCCTCGTCGAACGTCGGATCGACGACGATCGTGTCGCCGAGCCGGACGAACGTGCACTCGACCGGCAGGTGCTGGACGTCGAGGGCGTAGTCCGCCTCGGCGACGCCGAACCGCTTCGCGGGGACGGTCGCGTGGGCGAGGGCGGAGACCCCGGCGAGCATCGCCGCGTCGATCAGGTTCCCCGAGTGGTCGAGGACGTGGACGTCGACGTAGCAGACCCAGGTCTTCTCGCCGGGCGTCACGCAGAGCCGGGTCAGGTCGATCGCCTCGGCGGCGCGGATCGCCCGGTCGACGACGCGGGAGACCTCGATGGCGCCCGGCTGGGGCGGCCCCGGCTCGAACGTCGGCGAGGAGAGCGGGACGAGCTCCGCGTTCGTCGTGAGGACCCCCGCGTTCGGGGTGTCCGGGAACGGCTTCCCGAGCTCGAGCTTCACGCCGGCGGCGACGACCGTGTCGCCCAGGCGGACGAGCGCGGAGCCGTCGGCCGTCGCAATGAACCCGGGCTCGACCGAAACGGTCCGGTAGTCGTCGGCGCCGCGGCCGTCCAGCCGCTTCCCCGACGCCGCGAGCTCGAGGACGTGGGCGGTGCGGATCTCGGCGGCGACCTCGCCGCTCATGCCGCGCCTCCCGCGAGCTCGGTGGTCGCGTAGCGGTCGCGGAGCGCCTGCTTCATCTTCCCGTAGATCACGGTGCAGCCGGCGACGCCCAGGTCGAGGGCCCGGGAGAGCTCCTCGGGGGTCATGTGCCCCTCCATCTGCAGGAGGACCAGGCGGCCCGACTGCGGGACGAGGGCCATCGGCAGGTCGGCCTCGCCGAAATTGTCCTCCTCCTTCTTGAGGTCGAGCGCGATCTGCCCGGCGACCTTCCCGACGGCGACGGCGGGGAGGAGGTCGACCATCGGGATCCCCGCGTCGGCGAGCGCGACCGAGGCGGCGACCAGGCCCGCGCAGCGGGTCCCGGCGTTCGCCTGCAGGACCTCGATGTAGACGTCGATGCTCGTCCGGGGATACTCCTCCGCGAAGACGACCGACTCGAACGCCTCCGCGATCACCTTCGAGATCTCCTGCGAACGGCGGTCGAGGCCCGGCCGCTTCCGCTCGTCGACGGAGAAGGCGGCCATGTTGTAGCGGCACTGGATGACGGCCTTGTTGTTCTGCTGGAGGTGCCGGGGGTGGACCTCGCGCGGTCCGTAGACCGCCGCCATCACCTTGTTCGCGCCCCACTCCACGAACGCGGAGCCGTCCGCCTGGTGCAGCGGTCCGGCCTGGATGCGGATCGGTCGCAGCTCGTCGAGTTTCCGTCCGTCGATCCGCCGCCCCTCGGGGGTCAGCAGGACCGGGACGTCCTTCGCTCCCACGCTTCCCATCTTCTTCTCTCCTGGAACGTCAGTACTCCGCCGAATCGTCCGGTCCCGCCCCGTCCGCTTCGTCCGGCGAAACGTCGGGGAGCGGCGGCAGCTCGTGCGGGATCGCGTCGCGGTGCGCGCTCTCGATCGGCGCCCGCTCGGGGCCCCGGTCGCCGGCGCGGTCGGTCGAGGTGAGGTAGCTCTCGACGCGGGCGGTCAGCCCGCGGTGCTGCCCCTGCTCGTCGATCATCCGAAGTGCCTCGCGGGTCCGATGGATCGCCTCGGGCGAACCGCCGACCCAGATGCGGCCGTTCTGGCCGACGGCGATCTCGGCGCCGGTGTGGGCGGTGATGGAGCCGACCATCGACCCGTTCCGCCCCACGACCCGGGGGATGCGCGCCGGGGAGACCGAGACGATCGTCCCCCCCTCGAGCTTCCCCAAGCCGTCGCCGAGCATCGTAACGCCGATGCGGCCGGTCGCCTCCAGGCTCTCGACGCGGACGACGACCGCGTCCCCGACCCGGAGGTACTGGTCGGTCTCGCCGACCTCGACCTTCCACGGGCTCCCGGTGACGTGGAGCGGCGCCCAGCGGGGGGCGGCGATGTCGAGGAGCCAGAACGTCGTCTGGCAGTCGGTGACGACCCCGATGACCGTGTCGCCGGCCTTCGGGATGTACCGGCCCGAGAGCGGGATGACCGTGAGGAACGGCGGCTTCGGGGCGAGCAGGCCCAGGACGCTCGCGTAGACCTTGCCGCCGACGCGGTAGGTGCCGGCGCCGGGCTTGAGGCCCTGGCCGGGTAGCTCCTCTCCGGGGAGGACTAGTGTTCGTTCCCGAGAGGGAGGCGGGGATGTTTCCCCGCGGCCACGATGACGGTGGCCCGATCGATGACCTTGGGACATGTGGGGTGCTGCACCGGTTCCGCGCGACGGGGGTGCGCTATTTAACCAAAGCGGTCTCGGCGGCGCCGCGGGTGCGGGCGTTCAGCTTCTCGTAGAGCTCCGTCTGGACGCCGGCGGGGATCTCGAGGAGCCCGCTCCAGGCGCCGTCGCTCCCCCACTGCTCCTCGAGGAGGCGGCCGAGCCCCTTGAGCTCGCCGATGACGTGCGGATAATGCTGGGCGGGGAGGCGGATCCGGACCCGGACGACGTCGAGCCGGATCGGCAGCAGGGGCCGCAGCTTGACGAGGAGATCCTGGACCTGCGCGTCGACCGGACGGAACGGGTCGACATGGAACTTCGCCTCGGCCATCGCCGCCTCGATGCGCGCGGGGGGGTGGGGCGCCCCGGTCTGGGGGTTCATCGCGTTCCGCGCGATCGTCTGGACGATCTGCCGCTGCTTCGCCGCCTGGAGCTGGTGGCGCTGCTCCGTGGTGACCTGGACCTCGCCCCGCTGGATGATCTCCTTCGCGACGGCGAGCAGGTCGTGGGTGCGGAACGTCTTCTCGAGGAACTCCTCCGAGACCTTGTCCCCCTTCTTCGCGTCCTTGAAGACCTGCTCGAGGGCGAGCTTGTCCCGGAGATCGACCGATTTCCCGTCCTTGATCTGCTGGACGGCCAGCGGATCGACGAGGACCTCGAAGCGGTTCCCGCCGATCTCCAGGCGGGCGATGACGGCGTCCTCGACCTTGACCATCGGGTCGGGCCCGCCTCCGCGCCTAGCTGCGGGCCGCGCGCCCGCCGGCGGGCAGTCGGGCGACGTACTTCTGGATCTCGTCGGGGAGGAGGCGGGAGAGCCCGCTGCCCCGGTCGACGGTGCAGACCTCGACCTGGGCGAGGTTCCCGCCTTCGTCGAGCCCCGCGCGGAGCCCCTCGAGGGCGAGGAGGATCGCCCCGTCGCGGTCGAGCCCGGGGCGGTACTTCTGCTCGAAGAGGTCCATGACGGGCCCCTTGTTCCCGCCGGTGCTCGCCGCCCGGAAGCTGGTGAGCGAGCCGGACGGCTCGGTCTCGAAGAGGTGGCAGCCGCTCTCGTCGTACCCCCCGACCAGGAGGGCGGTCCCGAACGGGCGGACCCCGCCGAACTGGGTGTACTGCTGCTTGTAATCGCAGATCTTCCGGACGAGGAGCTCGACCGACATCGGCTCCGAGTAGGTGACGCGGTTCACCTGGGCCGCGAGGCGCGCGTACTCGACGAGGACGCGGGCGTCGGCGACCAGGCCGGCCGTCGCGCAGGCGATGTTCTCGTCGATGGCGTGGATCTTCTCGAGGCTCGCCGCCTCGGCGAGCTTCGGGTTCGGGATCCGGCGGTCGGCGATGAGGACGACCCCGTCGGCGTAGACGACCCCGGCGGTCGTCGCGCCGCGGCGGACCGCCTCCCGGGCGTATTCGACCTGGAAGAGCCGGCCGTCGGGCGAGAAGACGGTGATGGCCCGATCGTAGGCCATCTGGCCCGGTTGCATCTCCATCGGGAACGCCTCGGGGACGGGCACCGGGGCCCCCTTTATAACGAGCGCCGGGGCGGTTACGCGCCGGGAAGCGGCCGGCCACCGCCCGGCGCCGTCGGGCCGACCGACCGCCAACCGTAAGAGGCCGCGGCCGGGACGGCCGGCGATGGCGCCGGCGACCGATACCGGACGCGGCTCGCGGCTGGCCGGGGCCGCCTCCGCCTACCTCCGGGCCGCCGCGGAGCAGCCGATCGACTGGTATCCGTGGGGCCCGGAACCGTTCGAACGGGCCCGCGAGGCCGACCGACCGATCCTGCTCGACATCGGCGCCTCGTGGTGCCACTGGTGCCACGTGATGGACGAGGGGACGTACGCCGACCCGGAGGTCGGCCGGCTGCTCGCCGAGCGGTTCGTGGCGGTGAAGGTCGACCGGGACGAGCACCCCGAGGTCGACCGCCGCTACCAGCGGCAGGTCAGCGCCCTCACGGGGGAAGGCGGCTGGCCCCTCACCGCCTTCCTCACCCCCGCGGGCGAGGTGTTCCTCGGCGGAACGTACTTCCCGCCGACGGACGGGCACGGCCGGCCCGGGTTCCGCCGGGTCCTCGCCGAGGTCGCCCGCCTCTGGCGGGAGGAACCCGAGCGGATCCGGGAGAACGCCGCCGCGATCCGGGGATCGATCGAGCGGATGCGCGCGGCGGCCGGCGGCGACCGGGGCGGGATCGATCGGCTCGTCGCGGCGACCGTCGCGGCGCTCCACGCCTCGGCCGATCCCGTGCACGGCGGCTTCGGCCTCGCCCCGAAGTTCCCGCATCCGACGGCGCTCGCCCTCCTCGGGTGGGATGCGGCGGCGTCGGGCCGACCGCGGAGCGACGAGATCGCCCGGGAGAACCTCCGGGCCATGGCGGACGGCGGGCTCTACGACCACGTCGGCGGGGGGTTCCACCGGTACTCGGTCGACGAGGGGTGGCACATCCCCCACTTCGAGAAGATGGGGGTCGACAACGCGGCGCTGCTCGCCGCCTACACGGAGGGGGTCCAGCGGTTCGGCGAGCCCCGCTTCGAGGAGGTCGTCGACGGCACGGTCGGATGGATCGCGACGACCCTCGCCGACCCCGCGGGCGGCTTCGGCGCGAGCCAGGATGCCGACAACGCCCCCGGGGACGACGGCGGCTACTTCACCTGGTCCCGGACGGAGCTCCGGGCGGCGCTCGACGGGGACGACCTCCGCTTCGCGACCCGATTCTTCGGGATCGGGACCGACGGGCAGATGCCGCACGACCCCGAACGGAACGTCCTCTTCCGGAGCGTCGCCCCGGCGGAGGCGGCCCACGGGCTTCCCGCCGCAGATGACCCGGCGGCGGCGGTGCGGCGCGTCCAGGCGGCCCTCGCCCGGGCGCGGGCGCGCCGACCGCCCCCGGCCATCGACCGGGCGCTCTACGCCGACATCAACGGACGGTTCGTCGCGGCGCTCGCCCGGGCCGGCGTCGTCCTCGACCGGTCCGACTGGATCGCGCTCGCGGGCCGCGCCGCCGATCGATTCCTCCGCGACGCCTACACCCCCGAGGCGGGCGTCGCCCACCGCCTGGAGGGCTCCCGCGGGGTCGGGTTCGGCCTGCTCGAGGACCAGGTCGCCTTCGCCGGAGGCCTCCTCGAGCTGGCGCTCGCCCGGGCCGATCCGGCCTATCTCGAACCGGCGCGACGGCTGCTCGACCTCGTCGACCGGGAGTACCGGGGGGAGGACGGGCTGCTCCGCGACCTGGCCCCGCGCCTGTACGACGGACCCGGCCTGGGGCCGCTCGCGGAGCCGAGCTACCCGCTCGAGGACGCGCCGCATCTCGCCGCCAACGCGGGGGCGGCGCTGGCGTTCCTCCGGCTCGCGGGGCTGACGGACGACGGCCCCCTGCGGACGAAGGCCCGCCGGCTGCTCGAACCGATCGCCGCCCGCCTCGAGGGAGCGGGGCTGTTCGCCGCCGGCTCGGCGCTCGCGGCGGCCCTCGCGGGCGCGGCTCCCGTCTCCGTCGTCGTGACCGGGTCGGGGCCGGCGGCGGCCGCGCTCCGACGCGCCGCCCAGCGGACGGCCCATCCGCTCTCGGCGGTCTTCGCCGGTCCCCCGCCCCCTCCGTTCTCGGCGGCGGGCGGCGGGGACGGCGACCCGACCCCGCGCGCGCTCCTCTGCCTCGGGACCCGATGCCTGCCGCCGATCACCGATCCGGCGGCGCTCGCCCATCGGATCGCGGCGGCGGCGACGGAGCGGGCGGATTGAGCACGCCCAGATCGGTCCCGTCGAGCAGGTAGGCGCGGGCGACGCCCGCCGACAGGAACCGTCGGTAGAGGAACGTCCGGCCCCGCGCGGGCCGCTGCCGGTTCAGCGCCTCCGTGCCGGCGAGCGGATGGAACGCCGGCACGACGATGAGCTCCCGCGCCCGGACGACGTGCCGCCGGCGCCGCCGGGGCCGCGCGGCCGGGGCCGGCAGCGCGACCCGGAGCCAGCATTTCCGCTTCCCCTCGGGATCGTCCGGGCTGGGGGCGAGCCGATACCCCGGATGCAGGTGGCCGACGACCAAGGTCGGCGCGCGGAGGACGGCGTTCGTCGGCCAGGTGTGGCCGTGGAAGATGCCGATCCCGTCGAGCACCGCCCCGGTCGCGGGATGCACCCGGACCTCGCGCGGCAGGTACGGGACGAGCCCCACGTCGTGGTTGCCGAGGACGACCTCGACCCGGACGCCGTGGCCGAGGAGCTCCGAGAAGAAGCCGAAGACGACGCGGCGGAGACCCGGCGGGGTCCCGACGATCGGGTGCTTCACGTCCCCCGCGATCACCAGGCGGTCGGCCCCGGTAGCCTCGAGGAGGTGACGGAGCGACCGCGCGAGCGTCGCCGCCGAGCCCTCGGGCGGCCCTTCGGGGCGTTCGGGGGTGCCGCCGAGCCCGAGATGGACGTCGGCGACGACCACGGTCGGCGCCCCGCCGTCCTCCGGGTCGAGCCGAAGGGCCGGCGCCCCCGGGATCGGACGAACGGAACGGCCCACGGCGATCGGAGCGGAAGCGGAGCCAATACGCTTCCGGCGCCCCTCGGCGTCGCTCGCTCCGCCCCGTCGTCGCCCGTCCGCCCGGCCGCGGGAGGGTGCCGGGCCTCTCGGCGGGCCCGAGGCGGACCTCCCCCATCCCCCGGGGGCACGCCCGCGGCCCGGCTGCGCCCGGGGAGCCCCGCTCCCGACGGGGAACGGGGCGGGGCTCTTCGAGGGTAGGGGGTATGAGCCGTCACCCACACCATTTCGCCCGCCCCTCGGCCGGGCTATCGAAAAACACGGGGCGATCTTTGGGCCCCCGCGACCACCACTGGCTCCCGCCGTAGGCGCCGCCGATAGAGCCCCGCCAACGGCCCGTCCAGGGCCACCGGGAGGCCCGTCCCGCCGAAGGCCGCCGACTACCCGAGACCCGGGGCCCATGCTCGGCGGGGGAGAGCTGACGAGGGGTCACCGCGTCCAATTCGGGCTCGCCGCGAGGGTCGCCGTGCTATGTATTGAGGACCGAACCTTGCCACCGACACTGAGGGCCAAAATCGCTGAAGCCGAAGCCGAGATCGCCAAGATTCAGGCACTTATCGAACGGGTGCGTCAGTATGGCGGTTCGCACCCTGATTACGGCTAGGTCAAGAGGGAGACGACTGCCTTGGAGAAGGAACGAGAGGATCGGGTCTACTCCCCGCCGTTGTCGATGGTGGACCTCTCCTCGCCCCCAGCCGGACCACACTAAGCCGCGGACGAACGGCTTCGCGTTCGAAGGGGTTTCTGTCGCGCTTTCCGCGCTTGTCGCGGTCACCGGGACCGAAGGTCAGCGCGCAGGCCGGCCGAGGAAGGCGTGAGCGACGAGGTCGGCCGGGCCGTCTTGATCTGCGCGCAGGTAGACCTCCGCCGCGCGAAATTCAGGAAGGGGGCGCGCGGCCGATGGCAGGACCGCGACATGCGCGCAGCGAACGAGTGGCGCTCGCGGACGGGGGCCGCTGAGCTTCTCGCGACGCGTAGACCATGAGGCGTAAGTTTCGGGAACCGACATCCCAGACCGATCACCCCGCCGTATCTACTCCGCGGTCAGTTCGGTAGATGGAGTTCACCTTGCCCGCGGCGCGAGTGACATCCTCCGCGGTGCAAACGGCTGTTATTGATTCCGCTAGGGTTGCCGGCTCAGTGCACTCCAAAACGAACGCATCCGCAGTTGGACTGCTTTCTGCCACGTGATGAATTCGTGGGGTCTCACAGAACGTTACGAAGGCTGGCGCAAGGGCACTGTCCACGGCCAGCTGAGGACTCTGCCCATGGGGCTCACTGGAGACTTGAGGGTCCCGGTGGGGGAAGTATCAAGACTCTTTCCGCAAAGCCCGCCAGGTAAGGGCTAACGCTCTTACGCTCCATGCGGCAACCAAGCTGGTTTGCTTGTCGGATGATTTCGTAGAACGCTTCTTCGGAGAGAGTGTACGTGAGCCCCGTACGCGGCATGATTATCCGGTACCATCCATTTCGTCGCATTGCCCGTCGATACGACGGCACACGCGACGAGTCTAGCAAGCTGAGCTTCGTCCCGTCGCCCCCCCACCTGACTACACGCGATCTCCCGCTCGACCAACGAAGGACTATGACATGGGGCTCTACTGAAATCATGGTCGGAGGCGCCCCGCTGCGGAGTGCGTAGAGA
>JAKABH010000023.1 GCA_021801925.1 Thermoplasmata archaeon
ACTTCTTCGTCTACAGTTACGTCCGGAAGGAAGCCGTCCTCTCGAGCCAGATCGAGGGCACCCGGTCGACCTTGGTCGACTTGCTCGACTATGAAGCCGGAGCCGAACGGGCGTCGTTTCCCCGGGAGGTGCGCGAAGTGGCCAACTACGTCCATGCGATGGACCGAGCGCTCGGCCGTCTCCGAGCCGGGGAGCCTCTTTCGGTGCGGTTGATTCAGGAGACGCATCGGATGCTGCTTCAGGGCGTTCGGGGGCAGGGGACGGAACCCGGCCGGCTCAAGACGAGGCAGAACTGGATCGGAACCGACCCGAGCCCCGCCACGGCAGAGTACATCCCTCCGACCCCGGAAGAAACGCCGGACCTGGTGGCCGACCTGGTCGCCTACTTCGAGGCAGAATCGCCGGAGGCGCCGTTGCTGAGGGCGGGCGTTGCCCACAGCCAGTTCGAGACGATTCACCCGTTTCTCGACGGCAACGGCCGGATGGGCCGACTCCTGGTCCCTCTCTACCTGGTCAAACGCAACGTCCTCACGCGTCCGATCCTCTATCTTTCCTACTTCTTCCTGAAGCACCGAGAGGAGTACACCCGGCGTCTGCAACGCGTCCGCGACGACGGGGACTGGGAGGGCTGGCTCGAATTCTTCTTCCGGGGAGTGCGCGAGACCTCGATCCAAGCCGCCGGCACCGCGCGCTCGATCCTCGACATGAGGACGCAGCACTTGGCACTGGTGCGTAGCAGACTCGGCAAGCGTTCGGGTAAAGGCCGGGCTCTGCTCGAGCGATTGTTCCAGCAGCCCGTCATCTCGATCAAGGAGGTGGCGCGGGTCACGGGAACGACCTACCCCCCGGCCAGCGAGCTGGTGGATCAGTTCGTCACGATCGGCCTGCTGGGCGAAGCTACCGGGCACAAGAGAAACCGACTCTTCCGTTACGAGCCGTACATCGAGCTGCTGAGGAGAGACTAGTCCACCCCGTCGAAAGTCCCTGACGGGTAATCGAACGGCGATTCGCGAAGGTAGGCGAACGCGGCGGTCGCGAAGCACTCTTCGGGCGTGCCGGTCCCGGAGCACTTGATGGTCACGCTTCGCTCGTAGCGATTCCGAGCGTACCGATAGATCCCGAACCCCCAACTCTCCGGATCCCCGGTCCCCTCGATCCAGCCCAGGTGGAGCACGGGGGTGTTCGGCCTCTCCTCGGTCCGATACGCGTCGATGTAGAGGAACGGCCCGCGCGTGCGAAAGATCAGGTCCCGACAGGTCCGGCCGTCCTGGCGAGCCGCCAGCCCCTCCGGCGACAGGAGACCTCCGCCCGCACCTCCGGGGGATCGGGGATGCCGTTGTCCGTTTCACGCCCAGACCGCGGCGCTCTCCAACCCAACCCCTTCGCCGACCAGCGCAACATCAACCGGTCCAGGTCGGCTCGGTCGAAGCCCCATGGGATGCGTGAGGCGGAGCGCTCCCGTCAGACCTTCCGCTCAACGCAAACGTTTATCTACGAACCCCCCGACTGCTTCTCCAGAGCGTATGACGCTCGTCTGACAAACAGGACGGGGTACCACCGATGAAGTCCATTATCCAGGAAGCGATCGCCCGGCACCAGGAGAACCAGAACCTGGTGGAGGAGAAGAAGCCCGCACCGACGACCTACGGGAGCGCCGACGACGCCGAGCTGGCGAAGCTGGCGGAGACCCTCAAGGTCAACATCCGGATCGTCGGCTGCGGCGGCGGCGGCTCCAACACCATCAACCGCTGCGTCGAGGACGGCATCCAGGGCGCCGAAATGTGCGCCATCAACACCGACGCGAAGCACCTGCTCACGATCCACGCCCCGCGGAAGATCCTGATCGGCCGCCGCGCGACGAAGGGGCTCGGCGCCGGCGCGCGTCCCGAGATCGGCGAGGAGGCCGCCCGCGAGAACGAGGAGGAGCTGCGCGCCTTCCTCAACGGGGCCCACATCGTCTTCGTCACCGCCGGGATGGGCGGCGGGACCGGGACCGGTTCCGCGCACCTGGTCGCCCGCCTGGCGAAGGAGGCCGGCGCCCTCACGATGGGCGTCGTCACGCTCCCGTTCGCCGGCGAGGGAGCCGCGCGCATGGAGCAGGCCCGCGACGGGCTCGAGCGCCTGCGCCGCGTCTGCGACACGACGATCGTCATCCAGAACGACAAGCTCCTGGAGCTCGTCCCCCGCATGCCGCTTGACGCGGCGTTCAAGCTCGCCGACGCCTGCCTCATGACGGCGATCAAGGGGATCACCGAGATCGTCACGCGCCCCGGCCTCGTCAACCTCGACTACGCCGACATCCTGACCGTCATGAAGGACGGCGGGGTCGCCCTGATCGGGCTCGGCGAGAGCGAGAGCGCGACCGACCGCGTGACCGAGGCGGTCACCGAGGCCCTCACCTCCCCGCTGCTCGGCAGCGTCGAGCTCAAGGACGCCACCGGCGCCCTGGTCCGCGTCATCGGCGGTCCGACGATGACCGTCAGCGAGGCGGAGAAGGCCGCCGCGCTCGTCGGCGGCAAGATCTCGAAGCGGGCCCGCATCATCTGGGGCTGCTCGATCGAGAACTCGCCGGAGATGGAGAACACCATCAAGGTGCTCCTCATCATCACGGGCGTGCGCGCGACGAGCCTCCTCGGCCAGAAGGGAGGCTACGCCGCCGGTGAGTCCGAGGAAGTCATCGACCTCGTCCGGTAGGCGCTCCGACGCGCCGCGGCCCCGCTACCTCGGCGTCGAGGTGGCGGGGGAACTCTTTCCCCCGCCGTCCCCGCGGGGCTGGGAGACGTGGCTGCGGGGCCGGCTCGGCCCGGACGCCGGCGCGGTCCGCGTGATCCGGTCGGACGGCCCCCGCGCGATCGCCGAGGTCGGCCACCGGCACCTGGCCGCGGCCCGGCGGGCGTGGAACGGGCCGTTGCCCGACGGCGGCCGGCTCGCGACCGTGCGCACCTGGGGCACCCTCCGGAGCGCGAAGCGGTGGTTGGCGGGCGACGGCGCCCGACCGGCCGCTACTGGACGCCGAGCGAGAACAGCGCGACCGCCACCGTGAGCCGGGCGACATGCGTCGCCGGAACGGTGACGACGATCGATCCGAGAGCGCCGGTGCCGGGCGCGGAGCCCGAGCAGGCGGCCGCGGTGGTCGCCGGCGGGACGCCGGTGCAGGAGACCGTGACCCCGGGCCACCCCTCCCCCTGGAAGTAGCCGGCCCAGGCGGGCGCGTACTGCGAGACGAGGGAGATGGTGATCGACGACCCCGCGACCAGCGAGGCATGGTTGCTGCCCGTCACGACCACCTCGTTGACCGACAGCAGGCGGAAGACGAGGTTCGCGGTGAACGCCCCGGCCGCCCCCGGGACCGGGCCCGCAAACTGCGGGATCCAGATGGTGAGGGCGGTGACCGCCCCGCCCGAAACGACCGCGGAGATCGACGGCGGGTCGATGAACAGCGGTACGCCGCCGGCCTCGGCGTAGACGACGGCCCCCTGCACGAGGGCGATCGCCGCGGCCGGCGCGTAGGTGTTCCGCAGGTTGTCGACGAGCCCGGCGCCGTAGGGGATGGGGGTCACGACGTTCGTCGCACCGCCGCTCCCCTGGACCGAATAGGCGATCGACCCCCCGGAGCCGTTCGCCGGTCCGGTGAGGTACGACGTGTCGGGCCCGGCGAACGGCGGCGCCCCGTCGCTGCCGAGGGCGAGGGGTTGCGTCAGCTCGGCGCCCACCAGATCCGCCGTCGACGCGGCGTGCAGGACGGCGACGGCCCGACCGAGCTGGTCCTCGACGGCGATCTCGTGGTTGAGGTCGTTCGTCTGCATCTGGTTCGGCAGCTGGGTCGTGAGGTAGCTCGCGACGATCGTCACGACGAGCAGGAGGCCGAGCAGGGTCGCGACCGCCGCGACCTGCGCCCGACGGCCCCGTCGCCGCCAGCTCCGATGGGGATTCCGACGGTTCACGATGCCCTCGGCGCCGGTACCATTTACCCCGGGACGCGCTATTTAGTCTTGTCGCGGCAGCGTCGGGCGGCGGCGCGAGGGGCTGCGCCGTCGAACTTATCTTTCCCCCAGCCTCCCCGTTCGGGGTAAGGCGCGTGGGGTCCGAGGCGGAGTCGGTCGTCCGCGTCGAGACGGCGCTCCTCTCGGTCGACGACAAGTCCGGTCTGGAGCCGCTCGCCCGCGGGCTCGCGGAGCTCGGAATCGAGCTCTGGGCGACCGGCGGCACGCGGGCCGCGATCCGGGAGGCGGGCGTCCCCGTCCGCGCGGCCGAGGAACTGACCGGCATCGGATCGTGGTTCGGCGGCCGGATCAAGACGCTCCACCCGGGGATCCTCGGCGGGATCCTCGCCCCCCGCACCCCCGAGGGCCGGCGGGAGCTCGCGGCCAGGGAGCTGCGGCCGTTCGAGTTGGTCGTGGTCAACTTCTACCCGTTCGAGCGGCACCTCGCCGAGCAGCCGGAGGCGACCGACCGGGAGGAGTTTGTCGACATCGGCGGCGTCACGCTCGCCCGGGCGGCGGCGAAGAACCACGCGGCCGTCGCGGTCGTCACGGACCCCGCGGAGTACGCCCCCCTCCTCGCGGAACTGCGGGAACGGGCCGGCGGCCTCTCCGGGGCGACCCGCGCCGGCCTCGCGGCCCGGACGTTCGGCCGGGTCGCCGACTACGATGCGGCGATCGCCGCCGCCTTCCGGCCGCCGGCGGCGGAGGGCGACCCGTTCCCCCCCACCCTGCTGCTGCGCCGGGAGCCGATCCGCCTCCGCTACGGGGAGAACCCGCACCAGAAGGCCGCCGTCTACGCGGTGCCGCCGGGGGCGGCGACCGGCTTCCAGCCCCGGCCGTTCGAGGTGGTGAAGGGGGACGCGCCGTCGTACTCGAACCTGCTCGACCTGGACACGGCGCTGCAGGCCGCGGCCGAGTTCCCCCTCCCCGCGGCGGTGGTCGTGAAGCACGCGACCCCGTGCGGCGTCGCCGAGGGGGCGACCGTCACCGAGGCGCTCGCCCGGGCGATCGCGACCGACCCGGTCGCCCGGTTCGGCTGCGCGATCGCGGTGAACCGGCCGATCGGCCCGGACGACCCCGCGACGATGAAGGGGGTCTTCGTCGACCTCCTCGCGGCCCCCGGGTTCGACCCCGCGGCGCGGACGGCGCTCGACCGCCGCCCGAAGCTCAAGCTCCTCCGGACCGCCCCGCCGTCGCCGGGCGGCCTCCGTTGGGAGGCCCGCAGCGCCTTCGGGCGGCTGCTCGTCCAGGAGGCCGACCGGCGGGCCCTCGCGCCCGGGGAGTTCCAGCCGAAGACGACCGCCCGGGCGACACCCGAGCAGCTCTGCGCCCTCGACTTCGCCTGGCGGGTCGTCCGGCACGCGAAGTCGAACGCGATCGTCCTCGCCCAGGGGTCGCAGACGGTCGGGATCGGCTCGGGCCAACCGAGCCGGGTGAAGGCCGTCGAGATCGCCTGCGAGGTCGCGGGGGAGCGGGCCCGCGGCGCGGTGCTCGCCTCGGATGCGTTCTTCCCGTTCCCGGACGGGGTCGAGGCGGCGGCCCGGGCCGGGGTCGTCGCGATCCTCCAACCCGGCGGCAGCCTCCGCGATCCGGAGGTGATCGCCGCCGCCGAGCGCGCCGGGATCGCGATGTACTTCACCGGCTGGCGGGTCTTCCGCCACTAGGCCGGGCGCGGGCGCGCCCGGGGAAGTGGCGCCGCACGACCCGGCCGAGCTCGGGGGCCGAGAGCGGGCCGACCTCCCGGCCGCGCTCCTGCCCGTCGCGCAGGAACAGGAACGTCGGGACGGCACGGATCCCGTACGAGCGGGCGACGTGGACCGCGTCGTCGATGTTGACGGTCGCGAACTTGATCCGGCCGGCGAGCCGGAGCGAGGCGTCGGCGAACGCGGGCTGGCCGGCCCGGCACGGGATCGACCAGTCGGCGTAGAAGTCGACGACGACCGGCAGCGTCGACCGGATCACCTCCGCCTCGAACGTCTGGTCGGTGACCGCGATCGGTCCCGTCGGCGCGAGCACGTCGGCCCCGCCGCTCCGACCTCGGACCCCCGCTTTAAGCCCTCGCTTGCTCCGGCACGGGGCCGTGCGCGGCGGTCGCGGGGGGCGGGCCGGCGAGCCGGCGTTCCCGTCGGCGGCGCTGCTCGACTGGTTCGACGCCCACCGCCGGCCCCTCCCGTGGCGGACCGACCTCGACCCGTACCGCCGGTGGGTCGCGGAGGTCCTCCTCCAGCAGACCCGCGTCGGGCAGGCGGAACCGTACTTCGTCCGCTTCCTGACCCGCTTCCCGACGGTCCAGGCGCTCGCGGCGGCGTCCCGGCCCGAGGTGCTGCGCGCCTGGCAGGGGGCCGGCTACTACGCCCGGGCCCGCCACCTCCACGACGGCGCCCGGCAGATCGTCCGGGCACGTCACGGGCTCTTCCCCCGGAGCCGGGCGCAGTGGGCGACCGTCCCCGGCGTCGGGCCGTACATCGCCGCGGCCCTGGCGAGCCTCCTCGCCGACGAGCCGGTCGTCGCGCTCGACGCGAACGTCGTGCGGGTCGCGGCCCGCTGGTTCAGGGAGCGGGGCGACGTCCGGCGATCCGCGGTCCGCGCCCGGCTCGAATCCCGGCTCGCGCGGCTGCTCCCCCCGGACCGTCCCGGCGCGTTCAACGAGGCGGTGATGGAGCTCGGCGAGACGATCTGCCGACCGGTCGCCCCGTCGTGCCCGCAGTGTCCGGTCCGGGGCGCGTGCCGGGCGGCGCGCGAGCTCGCCGACCCCGGGGCTCTCCCCCGGCGGCCGCGCCGGGCGGCGAAGCCGCACGTGCGGGCGGCGGTCGTGGTGCTGGAACGGGCCGGCCGCTGGTGGATGCAACGCCGCCCCGACGTGGGGTTCCTGGGCGGGCTCTGGGAGTTCCCGGGCGGGAAGATCGAAGCCGGGGAGCGGCCCGCGGCGGCGGCCCGCCGCGAGCTCCGGGAGGAGACCGGGATGCGGGCCGGCCCGCTCCGGTACGAGGGGGTCGTCCGTCACGCCTACAGCCACTTCTCGGTCGACCTGCACGTCTTCCGCGGCGCGGCCCTTGGCGGCCGCGCCCCGTCGTCCCCGGGGCGCTGGATCCGGCCGTCGACGCGTCTTCCGGTGCCGATCGCCCGCGGCACGGAGAAGATCGTCCGCCGGCTGCTCACGGAGGGTAGAGCTTCCCCGGATTCAGGATCCCGTCCGGGTCGCAGGCTTGGCGCACGGCCCGCAGCAGCCGGATCCCGACCGGTCCGATCTCGCGGGCGAGGTGGGACCGCTTGAGCCGCCCGACCCCGTGCTCCCCGCTGATCGTCCCGTCCCGGTCGAGGGCGGCGGCGTAGAGCGCCGCGCGGATCCGCTCCGCCCGGGGCGACGCCGGGTCGACCACCAGGTTCGGGTGCAGGCTCCCCTCGCCGAGATGGGCGAACGTGTGGAGCGGGACCCGCTCCGCGCGGGCGATCCCCCGGACCGCCGCCAGCATCCCGTCGAGCCGGTCCGGAGGGACCGCCACGTCCTCGCGGATCCGTTCGCCGAGGCGCTCGTCCATCACCCGGCCGCTCTCCCCCCGCAGGTCCCAGAGTCGGTTCGCGCCGGGGAACCGCCGCACGGCGGCGGCGACTCCGACCCGCCTTAGGACCGTCCGGATCCGGGCGACGCGGGCCCGCGCCTCCGCGACACGGTCGGCCTCGACCTCGAGGAGCAGCAGCGCCCCCCGACGGCCCCAGCCCGCGCCGCGGGCGGCGGCGAGGCCGGCGGCCGAGTAGGCGTCGAGGTACTCCACCGCGGCGAGGCCGGTGGCGGGCGCCGCGGCGAGGGCCGTCGCGACGCGCCCGAGCCGGACCCGGGCCGGGAGCGGCACGACCAGCCCCCAGCGGACCGGCGGGATCGGCGCGAGCCGGACCGTCACCTCCGTCACGATCCCGAGGGTCCCCTCGCTGCCGACCAGCAGCCCGAGCAGATCCGGCCCGACCGAGCGCTTCTCCGCCCGGCTGCCGAGGCGGAGCCGCTCGCCGGTGCCGAGGACGACCTCGACAGCGCGGATCCATCGCCGCGTCGCGCCGTAGCGGAACGACCGCGGGCCGGAGGCGTTGGTCCCGACGTTCCCCCCGATCGTGCTCGTCCGCCAGGAGCCGGGGTTCGGCGGGTAGAAGAGGCCGAGCGGGGCGACCGCCTCCTGGAGCCGGCCGTTCACGACCCCGGGTTGGACCCGGGCCCACCGGCCCGAGGCGGAGATCTCGAGGATCCGGTCCCAGGGACCGAGGTCGACGACGACCGTCCCATCGGCCGGGACCGACTCCCCGTCGAGGGAGGTACCCGCTCCCCGCGGGACGAGGCCGATCCGATGCCGGCGCGCCCAGCGGACCAGGGCGACGACATCGTCGGCGTCGGCCGGCACGACCCGGGCGAGCGGCGCGCCGCGCAGGTGCGAACCGTCCCCCGCGACGCGGGCCCGCGCCGCCGCGTCCGTCTCGATCCGGCCCCGGAGCGCCCGGCCCAGCGTCCGGAGCGCACGGTCCGCGACCACGACGTCGGGAGGCGCCCGGGGCCTTACGATTGCGGGGCGGCGTCGGGGTACCGCTCGATCCCGCGCCCGACCGCCTCGACCGAGGCGATGAGGTCGCGGATCGCGAACGGACGCTGGAGGAGGCCCTTCACCCCGGCGGCGCGGGCCCGCGCCTCGAGACCCGGGGTGGTCGTCGGTACGAGGAGGAGCGTCTGGAGGCCCGGCTGCCGGTCCCGGGCGAGGGCGACCTCCTGGGGCCAGTCGGCGATTTCCCCCTCGGTGACGAGGATCAGCACCCGGTGCTGGACGAGGCCGCCGCTCGGCTCCAGCCCGGCGGCCCGGGGCGACTCGCTCCGGACGCGGTAGCGGTGGAGGCGGAGGAGGCCCCGGAGGAGAAGGCGGGTCTCGTCGTTCCCGCCGACGATGAGCGCCTCGATCGGCGGCCCCGACGGCTCCGCCGCGGTCGAGCCTTTCGGCCGGTCGGCGCTCGGCGTACGTGGGTCGACTGACGGCATGGCGCGGCGGGCCCGGTCCCGCCGCCCGAAGGAGGGGCCCGCCCGGTTTAAACCCGTATGGGTCAACCGGAGGCGATCGGCCCCCCATCGCCCACCTTCCGCGGCCCCCACCAACTATATAGTCGGTACCTGGATTCTGTAGATGGCCCCGGGCGCCGGCCCGGGCGACCCCGGGTGGCATCGTCCATCGGACCCGGAGGCGCCCGGCGCCGGCGCCTTCCCGGTTCCTCTCCAACGAAGCCTTCTTCTATCGCGGCGCGGCCGTCGGGGCGATGGCCCCCCTCTTCGGCCCCTCGGAGTCCGACCTGGAACACCTCCGCTCCACCGTGCGGGCGCTCGGCGCTGCCACGGTCCCGGGGATCTCGGCCGCCCTCTCCTGGCGCGACCACAAGACCGAGAAGCTGCTCGCCCACGAGCTGGCGCGGCCGAATTCCCCGCTCGTCTACGACCCGGCCCGCCGCACCGTCCGCTGGGTCGCCCCGGCCCCGGCGGTGACCCCGGTCGACCCGACCGTCCCCGCGGGCGGGCGAACGGCCTCGGCGCCCCCGCCGGCCCCGACGGCACCCGCGCCGTCGTTCGCCCCGGGCGGTCTCAAGATCCGCTGCCCCCACTGCCGCGTCCCCCTCCTGTCGACCGGCTCGAGCGGCCTCCTCGTCTGCCCCCAGTGCGGCCGGCTCTCCTCGACGCCGCGATCCCCGGCCGCCCCCTCGCCCTCCGTCCCCACCGGACCCGCCGGGGCGCCGCCGCCGTCGGGCGATCGTCCGACCCTCCCCACCTCCTCGACCTCGGGAGCGGCCGCCGTCCCCGCGCCGAGGCCCGCCCCGCCGTCCTCCGCGCCCGCCCCGGCGGCGGGCCCGACCACCCCGGATCGGCGTTCCCAGGAGATGTTCGCCGCCTGGGTGACGAACCAGCCGATCCCGTGCCCGAAGTGCCGGACCCCGCTCCGCCACCGGGGCGTCCGGGTCTACGCCTGCCCCGCCTGCGGCCAGCAGGTCCGTTTCCCGGACTCCGGCGGGGGACCGAGTCGGGAAGCGGGCGCGCCGATCGCCCCGCCGGCCCGGTAGGGCCCGGCTCAGAACGGCACGGCGGCGCGGACCTCGTCGACCAGCGCGCCCGAGCGGACGGCGGCGGCGATCGCCTCGATATCGGGGGCCGGGCTCCGATCCTCGGACCACGGCGCGACGCGGGCCCGCAGCGCGCGGAGCGCCGCCGCGCTCCCGCGGCCGCCGTTCCGCGGCGCGCGCAGGTCGAGCGCCTGCCCCGCGACGATCCACTCCACGGCGATGACCCGGGCGGTGTTCGTGAGGATCCGGCGGAGCTTCGCCCCGGCCCAAGGACCCATGCTGACGAAATCCTCCTGGTCGGCGGAGGTCGGCAGGCTACCGGCGCTCGCGGGGTGGACGAGCGTCTGGTTCTCGTTCACGAGGGCGGCGGCGAGGTACTGGGGGATCATGAGGCCCGAGCCGACCGTCGAGCCCGGCACCAGGAACGCCGGGAGCCCGCGGTTCAGGGCCGGGTGGAGGAGGCGGGAGATCCGCCGTTCGGAGAACGCCGCGAGGTACTGGGCGCCGAGGGCGAGGGTATCGAGCGCCAGCGCGAGCGGCTGGCCGTGGAAGTTCCCGCCGCTCACGAACTCCTCCCCGAAGAGGACGGGGTTGTCGGTGACGGCGTTGAGCTCCCGCCGGGCGATCGTCTCCCCGAACCCCAGGGCGAGCCGGACCGCGCCGAAGACCTGGGGGAGGCAGCGGAGGGTGTACGGATCCTGCCCGGACCAGGCGTCCGGCCGGACGGCGAGCTCGCTGCCGTCGAGGAGCGCCCGGAGCGCCGCCGCCGAGCGGCGATGCTCCGGATCGCGCCGGATCTCCCCCAGGCGGTCGTCGAGCGACTCCGGGTTCCCGGCGAGGGCGTCGAACGACACCGCCGCGGCGACCGTGGCGGCGTCCGCGAGCCGGGCAAGGTCGCCGACGGAGAGGGCGAGGTAGCTCGCCATGAGCGCGGTGCCGTTCACGAGCGCGACCCCCTCCTTCTCGGCGAGCTCGAGGGGGGCCAAGTGGTGCCGGGCGAGGAGCGGCCCCGCCGGTGCCGGCGGCCCGCCGTCCGGCGCGCAGAACGCCCCCTCCCCGATCAGGGCGAGGGCGACGTGGGCGAGCGGGGCGAGATCCCCCGAGGCGCCGACCGATCCCTGCTCGGGGACGAACGGCAGCAGATCCCGGTTGAGCAGGTCGAGGAGGCGCTCGACGACGACCGGTCGCACCCCCGAGTGGCCGCCGGCGAGCGAGTTCGCCCGCAGGAGGAGGAGGCCGCGGACGATCTCGGGGGAAAGCGGAGGGCCCGCGCCGCTCGCGTGGCTGCGGACGAGCGACCGCTGCAGCTCGCGCGCCTGGGGGCCGGGGATCGTCTGGGCGGAGAGGGCCCCGAAGGCGGTGGTGACGCCGTAGACCGGACGGCCGGCGGCGACCGCCCGATCGACGGCGCCGCGGCCGCGGGCGACCGCCTCCCGCGCCGCCGGGGCGAACGCCACCGGTCGGCGTCCGCGGACGACCTCCCAGAACCCCTCGAGGGAGAGGGAGGCGCCGTCGACGAGGAGCGGCTCCGTCATCCCGAGGGGACCGGTCGGCTCGTCGGCGCCCGGGTCGGCGGCCGGCCTACGCCGGGACGACCAATTCGCCGCCCGGCTTCTGCTGGGACGGGACGCGGCGGGTCTTCGCGCCCTTCGCCTGCCAGAAGATCTCGGCGAACTCCTGGACGAGCTTGAGGAGCTCCTGCGCGTCGGCGGCGTTCGTCCCCTGGCGGGCCTTCGACGCCTGCTTCATGATCCGCCAGACGAGATCGTGCACGGTCGGGAACTTGGCGGCGTGGTCGGGGGTGAGGAAATCCCCCCAGATCACGCGGACCTCGTGCTTGACGCGCTCGGCGTGCTGCTCCTTCACGGCGGTGTACCGGGCGAGCTTCGAGAAATAGAGCGACCGCTCTTCGGGCTTCGCCTCGGGCCCGGGCGCGGGGAGCTCGGCGATCAGCTGGTCCATGCGGATCACGGTGAGCGCCGCGATCTGGGCCTCGTGGGGGTCGTAAATACCGCAGGGGATGTCGCAGTGGGCGTAGACGGGTCGAGGGGGAAGGACGACGTCCAGCGCACGCCCCATCCAGCCGCGGAACGATCGGTCGGCCGACATGGCCGCGCGAGCCCCGGAGGCCCCTTAAAGATGCCGGCCCCGCTCCCCCGCCCCCCGTTCTGGCGCCGGCGCCGGGTCGTCGTCCGCGACGACAGCATGCGGCCGACGCTCCGGCCGGACGACCGGCTCTGGGTCGACACCGGCGCCTTCCGGCGACGGGCGCCGCTCCCCGGCGAGATCGTCGTCTTTGGCGACGGCGAACGGCCGGGGCGCTGGCTCGTGAAGCGCGTCGAGCGGGTCGATCCGGCGGGGGCGTTCGTGCTCGGCGACGCCGGGGGATCGTCGCGGGACAGCCGGACGTTCGGGGCGGTCCCGCTCGACCGCCTGGTCGGATGCGTCGTGGCGTGCTACGCCCCCCCGGCCCGCCGCCGGTCGTTCGTCCCGCCGGACGACGCCAACCTTAAGCCGATGTGGAAATAGTCCACATCGATGGGTCCCGCCGCCCCGGCCTCCGCCTCCCCCCGCCGATCGGCGCCGTCCCGGCGGCGGACGTGGGTCGCGCCGACGGCGGTCTGGATCGCGGTCGTCGTCGCCGTCGCCGCGCTCGCGGGCGGGCTCGGCTACCTGGCGGGGTCGCGGGCCGCCCCGGGTCCGGGCGGCGCGGCGGCGGAAGCGAACTCGACCCTCTCCGTCCTCGCCGCGGGGACGCTGAGCCCGTTCTTCCCGACGATCGCCGGCCTCGTCGCGGAGGAGAATCCGGGGGTGACGGCCCCGGCGGCGACGCAGCTCTACACCGGGTCGCTCGGGATCACGACCGGGCTCGTCGCCGGGACGAGCGTCGCCGACGTCGCCGCGCTCGCGGACTTCCGCCTCGCGCCCCAGCTCCTCGAGCCCCGCCGGGCCGGCTACGAGGTCGTCTTCGCCTCGACCCCGGAGGTCCTGGTCTACAACCCGACGATCGCCGCCTTCGATGGGATCAATTCCACGAACTGGGGGAGCGTCCTCCTCCGCGCCGTGGAGACCCCCGGGGTGGCGCCGTTCGGGGTCTGGAACGCCTCGACCGACCCGAACGGCTACAACGAGATCTTCAGCATGATGCTCCAGGGGATGCTCTACGGCGGCGGGAACGTCTCCGCGATCTACGGCCAGTTCTACTCCGGGGCCCCCGGGGCGTTCGCCGTCCCGAACCCGGCGATCACCCGGCCCGAGAGCGAGGCCCAGGCCGCCTCGCTCGTCGAGACGGGCGTCGTCTCGGCGGTGATCACCTATCGGGCGTTCGCCGTCGAGTTCGCCGGCCCGAAGCTCGCCTACGTGCCGTTCGATCCGATCGTCGGCCTCGCGTCGAACTCCTCGGCGGCGCTCGCCGACTACGCGCACCTGTCGACGACGATCCTCGCCTCGACCGGGGCCCCCGAGACGGTCGGGGCGGCGCCGGTCCTCTTCGGGATCACCGTCCCGCTCGACGCCCCGAACCCCGCCCTCGGGGCGGCGTTCCTCCACGTCGTCCTCTCTCCCCAGGGGATCGCCGTCCTCTCCGAGCGCGGTGCGTTCACCCCGATCTTCCCCGGCTGGGCCGACCGGCCCTCCGCCGTGCCGGCGCTCCTCGCACCGGACGTCGTCCCGATGCCGGCGTGGGCGGCGGCCTACCTCCCGTGACCGGCGGCCCCCGGACCGACGGACGGCCGGCGCGCGGGATCGCGGGCCGGCTCTGGCTGGGCCTCGGGGCGGCGGCGTCGGCGTCCCTCCTCCTGCTGTTCCTCCTTCCGATCGCGGCGCTCCTCACCTACGCCCCGCCGTCCCGCCTCCTCGCCGCGGCGATGAGCGCCCCCGTCCAGCAGTCGATCGCGCTCACCCTGTATGCCGCCGCGCTCGCCGTGCTCGCGAGCGCGCTCCTCGCCGTCCCGCTCGGCTACCTGCTCGCCCGGCACCGGTTCCGGGGCCGCGGGGTCGTCGAGTCGATCGTCACGCTGCCGGTCGTCGTCCCGCACCTTTTGGTCGGGTTGGGCCTCTTCTTCCTGCTCGCGGTCCCCTCGACGCCGCTCCACGCCGCGGCGGCGGCCCTCGGGATCCCGATCTACGACTCGATCGCGGGCGTCGTGCTCGTGATGGTGGTCGTGAGCGCCCCGTACACCGTCGTCGCGAGCCAGCTCGCCTTCCAGGCGGTCGACGGCCGGGTCGTCGAGGCGGCCCGCTCCTTGGGCGCCGGGCCGGCGACGGCGTTCCTCACCGTGACGCTGCCGATCGCCGGCCGCGGGATCGTCGCCGGCCTCCTCCTCACCTGGGCCCGCGCGGTGAGCGAGATCGGCGGCCTCCTGATCCTCGCCGCCTACGTCTTCCCGGGGGGCCTCTACTCGGGCCCGGTGGCGAACCCGATCTCGGTCTACGTCTACGAGCTGTTCCAGAACGGGAACCTCGCCGACGCCGCGGCGGTCAGCTCGGTCTTCCTGCTGATCGCCTTCGCGATCTTCCTGGGCGTGCGGCTCGCCGAGCGGACCGCCCGGCTCCCGTGGCGCTCGGGGGAGCTCCTGCCGTGAGCGACTGGCGGGCGGACGGGATCGAGGTCGCGGTCGGCGGCTTCCGCCTGGGACCGCTCGATCTCGCCCTAGAGGCGGGGCGGGCGGTCGCCGTCGTCGGCCCGTCGGGGGCCGGAAAGACGACCCTCCTGCGCGCCCTCGCCGGCTTCCTGCCGATCGAACGGGGCCGGCTCTGGCGGGACGGCGTCGACCTCACCCGCGCTCCCCCGGAGGCCCGCGGCCTGGGCTACGTCCCCCAGGGGCTCGGACTCTTCCCGCACCGGACCGTCTTCCACAACGTCCGCTACCCGCTCGAGATCGCGGGGACGCCGGACCCGGACCCGGCGGCCGAGGCGCTCCTCGACCGGTTCCGGCTCCGCCCGCTCGCCGATCGGCGGCCCGCCGCCCTGAGCGGCGGCGAGCAGCAGCGGGTCGCGCTCGCCCGCGCGCTGGCGGCCGATCCCGAGCTGATCGTCTGGGACGAACCGGGGCAGGCGCTCGACGTCGAGGCGCGGCACGACCTCGGAGGGGTCCTCGCCGACCTGCGCGCCGTCGACCGGGTCCCGATCGTCGTCGTGACGCACGATCCCGCGCTCGCCTTTTCCGTCGCCGACGAGTTCGTCGTCCTCGACCGCGGCCGGCTCCTCCTCCGCGCGGACGCCGCCTCGCTCCTCCGGCACCCGCCGACCGCCTTCGTCGCCCGGTTCGCGGGGTACGAGAACGTCCTCGACCGGCCGGCGGTCGACCGGGCCGGGGACGGCCCGTTCGCCCGCTGGCTGCGCGGCCGCGCGGGCCCGGAGGGGGTCGCCTTCCGCGCGCTCCCCGTCCCCGCCCCCGAGGCGCCCCGCGGGGCGTGGGACGGCGTCGTCCGGGCGGCGCGGCCGGACCCGGACGGGATCCGGCTCGAGATCGCCGCCGACGACCTCATGCTGGCCGCCCGGCTCCCCCGTGCGTGGTCGGCCCCGCTCCCCGCCGCCGGCAGCCGGGTGCGGTTCGACGTCCCGTCGGACGGCGTCCGCCCGCTCGACGGCGCCGCCGCCCCGTGAGCGGGCGGCCGGTCGTCGTCGGCCCCTCGGATTCGGCGCTGCTCGCGGCGATCCGCGCCTCGCATTCGGTCGTCGCGGCGAGCGCCCGGGTCGGGATCCCCCGCGACCGGGCCGTCTACCGGCTCGCCCGCCTCGCGCGCGCCTTCGGTGGCCCGGTCGTCGCGGGACGACGCGGCGGCGCCGGGCGCGGCGGCTCGGCGCTCACCCCCCTCGGCGAGCGGATCGTCGGCGGCGCCTTCGACGGGCTCGAGGTCGGCGCCGGCCGGCCCCCCGTCCGCCCCCCGGAGGGGAACCGCCTCGCGGGGCGGTATGCGACGGGTCCGCCGCCGACGGTCGACGTCGGCGGCGGCCTGCGGCTCCGGGTCGCCTTCGGGGCGGCGGACGGCGAACGGGTCGCGCTGCGGCTCGACCCCGAGGCGGTCGTCGTCGCCCGCGTCCGCTTCCCCGCGAGCGCGCGGAACGTCCTACCGGGGCGCGTCGAGCGGGTCCGCCGCGGGCCGGACGGCGTGAGCGTGCTCGTCCGGACCGGCCCGCTCCGCCTGCGGATCGCCGTCACCGAGGAGCCGATCCGCGAGCTCGGGCTCGCGCCCGGCGCCCGGGTCTGGCTGTACGTGAAGGCGACCGCGCTCCGCCGCGTCGGCGGGCCGGCCCCGCCTACTCGCGGATCCCCTCGCCCGTGAGCGAGAAGACCGCCTCCCCCTCGGGGAGGTTCGGCGAATCGATCAGCCGGGCGATCCGCTTGGGGGGCTTCGACTTCCGCAGGTAGATCCGGTACGTCGCCGCGTGCGCGACGATGTTCCCGCCGATCGGGCGGGTCGGGTCGCCGAAGAGGATGTCCGGCCGCGCCGAGACCTGGTTCGTGACGACGATCGCCGCGTTGTAGGTGTCGGCGAAGCGGAGGAGCTCGTGGAGGTGCTTGTTCAGCTGCTGCTGGCGGGGGGCGAGCTCCCCCCGGCCCAAGTACTCCGCCCGGAAGTGGGCGGTGAGCGAGTCGACGACGAGCAGGCGGATCCGCTTCTCCCGGGCGAGCTCCTGCGCCTTCTGGACGAGGAGCATCTGGTGGTTCGAGTTGAACGCCCGGGCGACGTGGATGTGCCCGAGGGTCGTGGGCGGGTCGAGCCCGGCGGCCGTCGCCATGTCGACGATCCGCTCGGGGCGGAACGTGCTCTCCGTGTCGATGTAGACGACCTCCCCCTCGAGGCCGCCCTGGGCCGCCGGCATCTGGATGTTGACCGCGATCTGGTGCGCGAGCTGGGTCTTCCCGCTCCCGAACTCGCCCGAGAACTCCGTGATCGCCTGCGTCTCGACGCCGCCGCCCAACAGTTCGTCGAGCGACTTCGCCCCGGTCGAGATCCGGCCGAGCTTCTTCCGGCGCTCGAGCAGCGCCGTCCCGCTCTCGAAGCCGCCGACGTCCGCCTTCCGTCGGGCCTCCGCGATGATCTTCGCGGCGGTCGGGCTGCCGATCTCGGCGGCCTCGGCGACGTCCCCCGGGGAGGCGACGGCGAGCTCCATGAGGTCGGTGTAGCCGGCCTCGCGCAGCTTCTCGGCGATCGTCGCGCCGATGCCGGGGATGTCCTCGAGGGTCAGTTCGGGCTTCGGTTCGGGCGGCGCGTCGGCGTTGCCGGCGCGCGGGGCGGTCTTCGGCGGCACGGAGGGGACGACCGGGCGTCGGGGGATAAGCGTAGGGGAGAGGTCGCGGAACGGTGGACGATGCCCCTAGGCGGGCCGCTCCGCGGGGACGAACGGCTCGCCCGTGAGCCGCTGGAAGACCGTGGTGTAGAGCTCGCTCACCGCGTCGACGAGCAGCGGGGGGAGCGGCGGGATCGGCGGCTCCTCCGCCTTCGCCGCCCGGGCCGCCCGGAGCCGGTCGTAGTAGCCGCTGGTGCGGTAATGCTGCCGGACGAACTCCTTCGAGAAGTCGACGAACCGGCCGCGGTCGTAGGCGGCGCGGTCCCAGAAGCGGTCCTCGTCGGCGGTGCCGAACGTGTCGACGACCCGCAGGACCCCCTCCGCGTCGATCCCGAACTCCTTCTTCCCGTCGACGTGGAGGAGCCCGCGGGGGCCGATCTCCTTCTGGATCGCCTCGTCGATCCGCAGGGCGGTCTCCCGCAGCCGGGCGAACTCCGACCGGTCGAGGGCGGACAGCTCGAGGGCCTCCTCCGTCGAGAGCGGCCGGTCGACCGGCTCGAGCTTGGTGGTCACCTCGAAGTACGGTTCGGGCAGCGGCATCCCGTACTCCAGGCTCCGGCCCGCGGGAAAGCCGAGGTCGGCCGGGGCGACCGTCCCGGCGCGGACCCGGTCCCACATCGATCCGGCGAGGTGGTAGCGGACGATCACCTCGAGCGGGACGAGGTAGTCCTTCGGACGGGGGCCGAGGGAGCGGGGGTTCGGGACGACGCGGAGGCGGCGGACCCGCATCGCCGTCGGGCCCGCGATCGAGAGGAAGTGGTGCGGGACGCCGATCCGGTCGCACGCGGCGAACCAGAAGGCGGCGGTCCGGTTCAGGGTCTCCCCCTTGTGGGGGATCTCGCTCGGGATGTGCTTGTCGAAGACGGAGATGTCGTTGGTGAAGCGGAACTCGAGCTCCGTCGGGGAGACCGCCCAGACCTCCTTCACCTTGCCGCGTCGCAGATACGCGAGGGCGGGAGCGGCCCCGCCGGCCGGGGGTGGCGCCATCGGGCGGCGACCCGGCCGGGGCGCATAAGGTTGGGGACCGGCCGCTACAGCGACCGCGCGTGGCGCGCCGTGATCGGGCGGAACCCCCGCTTCGCGTAGAAGCGGCTCGCGATCTCGTTCTGCGCCGGGAACTCGGCGATCACGACCCCGGCCCCCCGCGCCCGGAGCGCCTCGGACGTCTCCTTGAGGAGGTACTCCCCGACCCCGTGGCGCCGGTACAGGGGGAGCAGGTAGATGTCGAGGATCACGCCCTCGCGGGTCGGCTGGTAGAACGGCCGCTCGCGCACGATCGCGTGGACGAGCCCGACGATCCGGTCCCGGTCCGGCCCGACCCCCTCGGCGGCGAGGACGACCGCCTTCGGGTCGGCGAGGCTGGCGGCGAGCACCTCCCGGGCCTGCCCCTCGGCGTCGTCCCGCACGCGCAAAAGCGGGTCGAACTCCTCGTTGAGCCGCTTCAGCCGGAGGAGCAGCGGGACGAGCGCCGGCAGGTCGGCCGGCCGCGCGGGCCGGACGTGGATCGGGCGGGGCGACGACTCCCCGGTGGCGGCGGCGTCGGCCGGGGCCTCCGCCGGGGCCGTCATGCGCTCCCTCCGGGGGCGCCGCTCCCGGGACGGGGCATCGCGGGCGTGAGGCGGGCGCGGAGGAGCGCGCGCACGAGCCGCGCCGAGCGGCCCATCCGCTGGCGCGCCCGCGCGAGGTACTCGTCGTGGGAGAGCTTGTGCCGGGCGAGCCCCTGCGCCACCGCCGCGTCGGCCGCCGCGGCGGCGACGTGCGGGAAGACGTCGAACTCCTCCATCGTCGGGAGGAGGTGGGTCGCGGTCAGGCCCCGGTCGTGGGCATGCCGGGCGAGCTCGCGCGCCGCCGCGATCACGACCGCGTCCGGGATCCCGCGGGCGCGGGCGTCCAGGATGCCGCGGAAGACGGCGGGGAAGATCAGCGAGTTGTTCACCTGGTTCGGGAAGTCGGAGCGGCCGGTCGCGACGACGGCGGCCCCGGCAGCGCGCGCGTCGTCCGGCCAGATCTCGGGATCCGGGTTGGCGAGGGCGAAGACGATCGGTTCGGGATGCATCCGGCGCAGGTGCTCCGCCCGGATCGTGTTCGGGACGGGCGTCGACGCCGCGAGGAGGACGTCCGCGTCGTCGAGCGCCGCCCCGAGGTCGCCCGTGCGGCCGCCGCCGTCCGTCTTGAGGGCGAGGCGGAACTTCCAGGGGTTGTGCAGCTCGAGCTCGTCGAGATCGGTCCGCTCCGCGTGGAGGATCCCGCGCTGGTCGACGATCGAGAGGCGGCGCGGGTCCTGGCCGAGGGCGAGCAGGAGCCGGGCCGTCGCGAGGTTCGCGGCCCCCGCCCCGAGGAGGACCGTCCGGACCTCCCGCACGGAGCGGTGCGTGAGCTCGAGCGCGTTCAGAAAGCCGGCGATCGTCGCCGCCGCGGTCCCGAGCTGGTCGTCGTGCCAGACCGGGATCGGGAGCCGGCGCTGGAGCTGCTCGAGGATCCCGAAGCACTTCGGGGAGGCGATGTCCTCGAGGTTGATCCCGCCGAAGGCGGGGGCGAGGCGCTCGACGGTGGCGATCAGCTCGTCCGGCGTGCGGGTGCGGACCGGCAGCGGTACCGCGTCGACCCCGCCGAGCCACTTGAACAGCAGCGCCTTCCCCTCCATCACCGGCAGGGCCGCCTCGGGGCCGATGTCGCCGAGGCCGAGCACCCGCGAGCCGTCGGTGACGATCGCGATCGTGTTCCACCGCCCGGTGAGCTCGAACGACGTATCGGGCTCCGCCTGGATCGTGCGGGAGACCTCCGCCACGCCGGGCGTGTACCAGAGCGCAAAGTCGCGCAGCGAACGGACCGGGACCTTCGGGACCGTCTCGATCTTCCCCGCGTAGAAGCGGGAGAGCTCGACGGCCCGCTGGCCGAGCCGCGCCGTCTCGCTCCGACGGCGGCCGGCAACGTTCGGTCGGCGGCGGCTCCGCCGGCTCTCCCGGGCGACGTCGATCGGTGCCGCGGCGCTCTCGGCCATGGGGGATTCACCGAGGCGGCGTTTATTAATGCTTCCGCGGAGACGACCGGGGGGTTCGGCAATTGACGCAGCACCCCCGGCCCCGGGGGGCCGCGCCCGGCCCTCCGATATGTACCTCTGCGCCCGTCCCCCCGCGGATGCCGGCGGAACGGGTCGACGCGCCGCATCCGTTCGTCCGGCCGATCCGGGCCGGCGCGGTGCCGTTGATCGGGGCCGCGGAGCTCGCCCGTGAGCTGACGGGAGCCCGGCCGCCGTTCCTGCTCGATGTCCGCCCCGCCGCGGAGCGCCGCTTCGGCCACCTGCCGGGGGACCGCGCGGTGCCGCTCGACCGGCTCGTCGACGCGATCCCCGACCTGCCCCGCGGCCGCCCCCTCGTCGTCTACGACCACCGGGGCTTCCGCGCCCGCCTCGCCGCCCGGACGCTCCTCGACCGCGGGTGGGCCGAGGTCGCCGCGCTCGAGGGGGGGCTCGACGACTACGCCCGGCTCGTCGATCCGACCGTTCCCCGCTATCTGCCGGACGACCCGACCCCGGGGTTCGTCTTCCGCCAGCTCCCCCGGCCCGCGACCGGCTGCCTGAGCTACTTCGTCGGCGACGCCGACGAGCGGGCGGCGGTCCTCGTCGATCCGGGCGCCGACCCCGCCCCGTACCGCGCCCTGCTCCGCGACGGGGGGTGGACCCTCGTCGCGATCGTCGAAACCCACACCCACGCCGACCACCTGGCGGGGCACGCGCCGCTCCACGCGGCGACCGGCGCCCCGATCGCCGTGAGCCACCGCGCCCCGGCCGCCTATCCCCACCGGCCGCTCACGGAGGGGGAGACGATCCGGTTCGGCCGGGAGGAGATCCAAGTCCTCGAAACCCCCGGCCACACCCTCGACCACCTCACCCTCAGGGTCCGCGACCGCCTGTTCACGGGCGACACGCTCCTCCTCGGCTCGTGCGGGCGGACCGACCTCGGCGGCTCGCCGGACCGGCTCTACGAGAGCCTCACCGAGAAGCTCCTCCGCCTCCCGCCGGCGACGGAGGTCTATCCGGCGCACTACGGCCCGCACCACGCGCTCCCCGACCGCTACGTCTCGACGATCGGCTTCGAGCGGCGGACGAACGAGGCGCTCCTCCAGGGGTCGCGCGAGGCGTTCCGCCGGTACATGACGGAGGGGTGGCCCCCGAAGCCGCCCGAGTTCGACGCGATCGTCCGGGCGAACCTCGCCGCGTAGACGGACGGCCCCCGCGGCGCCGCTACGGGGCCGCCGCCGCGGAGAGGATCTCCGCCCCGGTCGGCCCGACGCGGATCGTGTGCTCCGCCTGGGCGACGAGCCCGCCGCCCCGCTCCAGGAAGACGGGGTACGTCTGCAGGTGGCGTCGGGCGCGTCGGAGGGCCGCCTGCTCCGCGGGGTCCGCGACCCAGCGGACGGTGAACGGCAGGGTGCGGAACCGGCCGAAGAGCCGGGCGAGCGCCGGATCGGCCGCCCCGGGATCGGCGCGGAACCGTTGGATGTGGCCGAAGGGGCCGTTCGCGATATGGCCGACGCCGTTCGTCGCGAACGGCTCGATCGCGACGATCTCCCCCTCCTCGAACCGGTCGGTGGAACGGCCCGGCACGTTCGGGATCGCCTTGCCGCCGTGGAGGAGGTACGGCTCGATCGAATGCCCCGTGAGGTCCTCGACCGGGCGGAGGCCGAGCCCCCGGATCGCCCGGGCGATGGCCGCGCTGACGTCGTCGACGGCGCCGCCCGGCCGGACCGCGGCGATCCCGTCGCGCAGGGCGTCGTGGACGGCGCGGATCAGGCGCGCGTGCCGGACGCCCCCCCCGACCTCGACGGTGTCGGCGGTGTCGGCGATCGCCCCGTCGAGGTGCGCGCCGACGTCGACCTTCACCAGGTCCCCGACCTCGAACGTCGCCCGGTCGTCGGGGGACGGGGTGTAGTGCGCCGCCTCCGTGTTCCGCGACAGGTTCGCCGGGAACGACGGCGCGGCCCCGGCGTCGCGGATCGACGCCTCGATCGCCTCGGCGACCTCCCGCCGCCCGGCCCCGGGGACGATCAGGCGGAGGCCGAGGTCCCGCGCCCGGGCGGCGATCCGGGACGCCTCCCGCCAGCGGGGGAGGTCGGCGTCGGGGATCCTCATCGTCCCCCCCGGGCGAGGAGGCGGGGCTCGGGCCCGCGCAGGTCGACGTACTCGGAGGGGCGGCCGCTCGGCGCCGGCCCGATCGCGAGGTAGACGGCGACCCGGTCGCCGAGCGCCCGGCGGGCCTCCGCGACGGTCCGCGCCGGCGGCGCGCCGTGGCGGTTCGCGCTCGTCGCGACGATCGGCCCGGCGCGCCGGGCGAGCTCGCGGGCGACCGGGTGGTCGGGGACCCGGAGCGCGATCGCCCCGTCCGGGGGGACGACCGACGCCGCGAGGCGCCGCCGCGCCTCGCGGGACGGCGGCAGGAGGACCGTGTACGGGCCGGGGAGATGCCGTCGCATCCAGCTGCGCGCCGGCGGGTCGGGCTCGCTCCAGCGCTCGATCTCCTCGGTCGAGCTCACGGCGACGGAGAGCGGCTGGCCCGGCGGGCGGCCCTTCAGCGCTTCGAGGCGGGCGACCGCCCGCCGGTCGGTGGCGGCGGCGCCGAGCCCCAGCAGCGTGTCGGTCGGGTAGACGACGAGGCCCCCCCGCGCGAGCGCCTCGGCCGCGCGGGGCACCGCCGCGTCCATCGGCCTAGCAGTACTCTTCCCCGACGCGGGAGTAGGGAAGGTAGTCGGCCGGGGCGAAGTAGAGCGCGAGCTCGCGGGCCGCCGACTCCGTCGAGTCGGAGGCGTGGACCAGGTTCGGGGTGATCCCGAGCGCCCAGTCTCCCCGGATCGTGCCGGGGGCGGCGGTCTGCGGGTTCGTCGCGCCCGTGAGGAGCCGGACGACCGCGATCGCGGAGCGGCCCTCGAGGGCGAGCGCCAGGACCGGACCGGAGGTGATGTGCTGGATGAGGCCGGGGTAGAACGGCTTCCCCTCGTGCTCGGCGTAGTGGCGCTGGGCGAGCTCGGGCGTCACCCGGAGCAGCTTCGCGGCGACGATCCGCAGCCCCTTCGCCTCGAACCGGCCGACGATCGCCCCGACGAGCCCGCGGCGCACGCCGTCCGGCTTCACGAGCGCGAGGGTGCGCTCGACGGTCCCTTCTGCCATCGGCCTCCGTGAACCGGGCTGGGAGTAAAGCTTTCCTCAGGCCCGATCCCCGCCGCCCCGTCGGCCGCGCTCCGGCGGGGGCGCGCCGCCGCCCCGTCGCGCCCCCGGCGCGCAGGCGTAATGGGAGCGGCCGTCGTCCCGGGCCGATGCCCGCCCGACCCGGCCCGCGCCGACCGGCCCCGGCCCCGCGAGGGAAGCTCGACCGCCTCGCCCGGACGTTCGACCGGAGCGCGGCGATCTACGAGCGGGGCCGTCCGGGGTATCCGCCGGCGGCGGTCGACTTCCTCGCCGCCACCTTCGGGCTCGGCCGGGGGTCGATCGTCGTCGAGCTGGCGAGCGGGACCGGCAAGTTCACCCGGGTCCTCCGCCGATGCGGGGCGGCGATCGTCGCGGTCGAGCCCGCCGACGGCATGCGGCGGGAGTTCCGCC
>JAKABH010000024.1 GCA_021801925.1 Thermoplasmata archaeon
CGCGGGGCCCGGGCCGGCTCGAAGAACGTCTCGGGTGGACTGCTGTACACGCACGCGCTCGCCTCGATGTTCCCGAACTTCCTGGACGAGCAGCCCCCGCCGGTCGAGCGGGCGATCACCCGGAACGTCCTGACGTTCCTCACGCCGACCCAGGCGACGTCGGTGGACTTCTACGACGGCGCCTTCGCCCGGCCTCCCTACAACTCGTTCAGCGTCCTGAGGGCCACGCTCGATCCCTGGCTCGTCGCCCAGGCCGAACGGGCCGGGGCGACCCCCGTCTTCGGCGCCCGGGTCGACGGCCTCGTGCGCGAGGCGGGCCGCGTCGTCGGGATCCGGCTCGGCGACGAGGAATTGCGGGCGACCGTGGTCGTCCTCGCGGAGGGGTTCAACGCGCTCGCGGGCCGCCAGGCGGCGCTCGAGCCGGACGTTTCCCCGGACACGGTGGGGATCGGCGTGAAGCAGGTCATCGGCCTGCCGAGCGGCGAGATCGAGCGCCGGTTCCAGCTCCGCGGGATCGAGGGGTTCCAGATGACCGCGACCGGCCTCCCCCGGGGGGTGGAGGGGGGCGGGTTCCTCTACACCAACCGGGAGTCGCTCTCCCTCGGGATGATCCTCAACCTGCGGTCGGTCGTCGACCGGGAGGTCGCGATGTACGAGGTCCTCGAGGAGTTCAAGGAGCACCCGCTCATCGCCCGATACCTCGAGGGGGGCTCGCTGCTCGAGTACAGCGGCTGCATCGTGAACGAGGGCGGGTTCGACGCCGTGCCGCCGCTCAGCGGGGACGGCTTCCTGCTCGCCGGTTCGGCCGCCCAGATGTTCCTGAACGTCGGGCTCACGCTGCGGGGGATGGACTTCGCGATCGAGTCGGGGCGGGTCGCGGGCGAGGTGGCGGCCGCCGCGGCGAAGGCGAAGGACGGCTCCGCGTCGTTCCTCGCGCGCTACCGGACCGCCCTGGAGGGCTCGTTCGTCCTCCGCGACCTGAAGCGGCACCGGAACTATCCGAAGGTCTTCGCGAACCCGCGGCTCTACGGCCTCTACCCGGAGATGATCGGGGAGCTGCTCCACCGCGCCTACTTCGTGGACGGCTCGGAGCGGGAGCACCTGGACGCCTCCCTACGGTCCGTGGGGCGGGGGCGCGTCGCGACCCTCACCCTCGCCCGCGATCTGTGGAAGGCGATCCGGACCCTGTAGGCGCGCGGCCCGACCCCGACACGCGGGGACCTTGCCCCGGGCGACCTGAGCGGCCGTCCCCTCAGCCACCGAGCGCCTTGGTGAGCGCCGGGACGATCTGATAGAGGTCGCCGGTGATGCGGTAGTCCGCCTGCGCGAAGATCGGCGCGTTCGGGTCCTTGTTGATCGCGACGACCACCCGGGAGGAGCGCATCCCGACCAGGTGCTGGACCGCCCCCGAGACGCCGACCGCCACGTAGAGCGCCGGATGGACCCGGTGGCCGGTGAGGCCGATCCAGTGGTCGTCGGTCAGCCAGCCGGCCTCGGCCGCCAGCGGCCGGGTGCAGCCGACCTCCGCGCCCAGCGCCCGGGCGAGCGCCTCGACGATCGGCAGGTCCTCCTTCTTCCGGAGCCCCCGGCCGATCGTGACGATCCGGTCCGCCTTCTCGATCTCGAGCTGGCCCCCGGCCTTCGGTCGGAGCTCGGTGCGCTCCGTGAGCGGCGCCGTCGCCCGGGGAGGCTGGCGGACCCGTCCGGGGGAGGGGGACGGAGCGGCCGGGGGCGCGGAGAACCCGGGCATCATCGCCACGATCGCCGGCCGGCGGACGATCCGCTCGACGGCGACCGCGTTGCCGCTCAACGCCTCCCGGTCGACGCGGATCCCGTCGGCGTCGAGCCGGAGGCCGGTGACGCCGGTCGTCGCGGGCAGGTCGAGCACGCCCGCGAGGTGGCCCGCCGCCTCCCGGCCGCGTTTGGTCGATCCCACGAGGAGCACGGACGGGGAGACGGCGGCGACGATCTCCGCCAGCAGGTCGGCGACGACGTGGGGGTCGGTGAGCGCCGGCCCGTCCACCGGACGGACCTCGTCGGCCCCGGCCGCGGCGAGCCGTTCCGCCGCGTCCGGGGCGCTCCCCGGCAGGACGACCGCGACGACCCGTCCGGTCCCGGGGCCGGTGAGCGATCGGGCGAGGCGGACGAGCGCGACGGCGACCTCGGGCTCCTCCGAGACGCACAGGAGACGCTCGTCGCTCACGGCAGCACCCCCTCGCCCCGCAGGGCGTCCCGCAGCCGGGCCGCGATCTCGTCCGGGGTCGTCCCGGCGATCGTCTGCTGCTTGCGAGGGATCTCGGGGACCGCGACCCGTTCGACGACCACGACCGGGGCCAACGCCTCGGCGGGGACGTCGAGATCGGGGGGGCCGAGCACGCGGACCTCCTTCTTCGACGCCTTCAGGTTCGCCATGAACGTGGGGATCCGCGGCGTGTTGATCTCCTGGCCGACGGAGACCACGACCGGGTAGGCGGCGCGGACGACCTCGACCTCCTTCTCGAGGTCCTTCTCGACGACGACCCCCTCCGCCGCGGCGGTGAGCCGGCGCGCATAGGCGATGCCGGCGCAGCGGAGCTCCCCGGCGAGCCGGGGCCCGACCAGGCCGGCGAAGTGGTCCGTGCTCCCCTCGCCGAGCAGGAACAGGTCGAATCCCCCGAGCTTGCGGGTCGCGGCGGCGAGGAGGCGGGCGACCGCCCGGGTGTCCCATTCGGCCCACCGGTCGCCCGTGACGAGGATCGCTTCGTCCGCGCCGATCGCGATCGCCTCCCGGAGCGCCTCGCGGGCGGCGGGGCCGCCGACCGAGATCGCGGTCACCACGCCGCCGAGGCGCTCCCGCACCCGGACCGCCTCCTCCACCGCGTTCTTGTCGAAGTCGCTCGTCTTGCGCGGCGCGCTCTCGACGCGGACGAGGCCCGTCGTCCGGTCGGCGCGCGTCAGGTTGACGTCGAGGCCGTGCTTCACCGCGGTCCAGATCCGCAACTTCTCCCCCATGGTTCGACCTTCCGGATTCCCCTCACGCGACCGGGCGGCGGGGGACGGCCCGCCGCGCCGCCGCCCGCCCCGGGCCGGCCGGCCCCGCGGCCGGCGCCGCGCGGGCGGACCCATCCGCCGCCCGATCCGCGAGGAAGGTGATCGCCCTCGGCCGCCACGCCGAGCCGTCCCAGGCGCGGAGCGCGATATCGCGGGCGCTCTCGATGCGGGGCCGGTCGGGGATCTCGGCGAGCAGGATCCCCCCGTCCCCGAGGCGGCGGAACAGGTCGCTCGTGTGGAGGGTGAGGACCGACCCGTTCCAGAGCGCCCGGCCCGAGTGGCCGGGCGCGTGCCCCTTGAGCATCACCCGGCATCCGATCGAGCGCAGGAACGCCTCGGCCTCGCGCGGCCCGTAGGAAAAGCCGATCGCCCGGTCCTCGTAGTCGACCTCGGGGTCGCTCCAGAGGAGCCCCTCGAGGAGGGGGAGATCGGTCGCCGTCCACGCGGCCGGATCCCTCCGGCCGGGCGGGGGGATCCCCCCGTGGACCAGGAAGACGCCGTTGGCGGTCCGCCCCGCAAGCGGCAGCCGTTCGAACAGGTCCATGAACCGGGGCCAGAGCTCCAGCGCCTCCGCCGGGGGGTAGATCCGGCGCAGCTCGCGGAGGAGCGTCGGCCCCGGGACGGGCAGCTGCCGGGTCGCCTCGTGGTTCCCGCGCAGGAGGATCACGCGGTCGGGGTCGTGCGCCGCCCACGCGAGCAGGTAGGCCGCGTTCCAGACCGACCCGCTGGGGAGGTCGACGGGATCCGGCTCGGCGCGGGTCGCCCGGTGGATGTAATCCCCCAGCCCGACGAACCGATCCGGGGTCGGTCCGCGGCGGGCGAACCCGAGCGCCGCCGAGACCGCCGGCCAGTCCCCGTGGCTGTCCCCGATCACCTGGACCGGGCGGTCGGAAGGGATCTCGGCGAGGAGGGGCCACGGCCGGCGGCCGAACGCCTCCGCGACCTCCTCCAGGACCTCGCGCATCGCCTCGGCCGGGGCGCCGCGGAGCGCGGTCGGGTCGGAGCGGAGCCGGTCGGCCCAGCCGCTCATCGTGGCTCCGCGCTCCTCCCTGCGCCGCCCGGCCTAGACGATCGGATGGTAGGGGCGGGTGAAGAGGCGCCAGTTCCCGGTCGCGGGATCGTAGACCGAGTTGACGAAGCACTTCCAGCGCTCGTCGTCGACGTGCGGGAAGTCGGCGCGGTAGTAGTAGCCGGGCCAGCGGGTCTCCTCGCGGAACAGCGTGTGCCGAAGCACCGCCTCGGCGGTCCACACCCGGTGCTGGAGCTCCCAGGCCCGCTGCAGCTGGTGCAGGTCCCGGGCGACCAGCTGCGGGAGATCCTCGCGGAGGGTGGCGAGATGGTGGAGCCCGCGTTCGAGGAGCGCGCGGTTCGTCGTGTAGTTCGCGCTGACCCCCCCGCCGTACTCGTCCATGATCTTCTCGAGCCGGGTCAGGGCATGGTCGGGCTGGAGGAGCTCCGGGTTCACGGTGCCGGCGGTGACGATCGATCGCCGGGCGCCGAGCTCGAGCGGGGCGTAGACGGTCGCGCGGAGCGACTCGATCTGGGCCGCCGTCACGGTCGGGAGGTCGGGGTGGTCCCGGACGAATGCGACGGCCGCCTTCCCCGCGAGGCGCCCCTCGGCATACGAGCCGCTCGAGAACTTGTGCGCCGAGCCGCCGATCGTGTCCCCGGCGCCGAAGAGGCCCGGCACGGTCGTCATGCGATTGTACCCCCAGTGGTACTCGGACGGCGCGACGTCCGCCGGTCCGCTCGCCCACGCCCCCGCGCAGACCGCATGGGAGCCCATCACGTACGGCTCGGAGAGGATCAGCTCGGACGGTTCCGACTTCGGTTCGATCCCCTGGGAGGCCCACGTGACGGCCTGGCCGATCGTCATGTTCAGGAAGTCCTCCCAGCCGATCGCCTCCTTCTCCGGCGTGGTGAGGACGCGCTCCGTGTGGAGCAGGATCGGGCCCCGCCCGGCGAGGATCTCCTGCAGCATCAGGTGGTTGCGCAGGCACGTCGGCATCGGCTTCGCGTCGGCGTAGGCCCCGACCCGCTCCCGCAGTTCGGGCAGGCGCGCGCTCTCGTAGCTTTCGCCGGCGGCGTTGGAGGCGACCGCCTTCAGCAGGAGGAACCAGGCGCCGACCGGGCCGTAGCCGTCCTTGAACCGGGTCACGACCAGCCGGTTCTCCATCTGGGTCATCTCGGCGCCCATCTGGATGAGGAGCGCGTAGGCGGAACCGGTCGCCCAGGGGGGATACCAGGTGCGCCCCGAGCCCTCCCCGGCCGAGCGGGGCCGGTAGATGTGCGACGCCCCGGCGGCGCAGACAATCACCGCCTTCGCGCGGAAGACGTAGAACGACCCGTCGCGCACGTTCACCCCCACCGCCCCGGCGACGCGCTTCGGATCGGTCGCGTCCGGCAGGAGGTGGGTCACCATGATCCGTTCGTGGACCTCCGAGGCCGCCTTGCGGGTCGCCTCGGCGATGATCGGCTTGTACGACTCGCCGTGGATCATCACCTGCCAGCGGCCCTCGCGCACGTAGCGCCCGGTCTCGGGGTCGGTGAAGATCGGAAGGCCCCACTCCTCGAACAGGTGGACGGTCGAATCGACGTGCCGGCCGATGTCGTAGACCAGGTCCTCCCGCGAGAGGCCCATGAGGTCGTTGCGGACGTACCGGACGAAATCCTCGGGCTGGTTCTCGTTCCAGCGCATCCCCATGTAGCAGTTGATCGCGCTCAGCCCTTGCGCCACCGCGCCGCTGCGCTCGATGGCGGCCTTCTCCGCGACGACGATCTTGAGATCGCGTCCCCAGTACCGGGCCTCGAACGCCGCGCCGCAGCCGGCGAAGCCGCCGCCGACGATCAGGATGTCGCACTCGACGGTCCGCACCGGGACGGCGGCCGGATTCTCGACCATCGACATCGGGCCCTCCGCTAGCCCCCGCGGGGCGGTTTCGGCAGGGTCGGCAGGGCCTCCACCGCGAGGTAGTCCGGCTCGAAGGCGAGCAGCTCGCTCGCCACGGCGTCCGGGGTCGGTTCGGGCGTCTCCTGCGGGGCCCGGATCGAGCCCCACGGCGTCGTCCGGATCGGGAACGAGAACTCCTTGAGGTCGCCGTTGCGCATCCGGATCTTCCAGTCGATGCGGTCGGTCGTGCGGGTCGGCATCACCAGGTGGCGGAGCGGGGCGAAGTCGGCGTAGCCGCGGACCTCGATCGCGGCCTCGGGACAGGACTTCACGCAGGCGTAGCACTCCCAGCACATCGACGGCTCGATGTTGTAGGCCCGGCCCTGGGTCGCATCGATGTGCATGATGTCGCTCGGGCAGATCTTCACGCACTCCATGCATCCCTTGCACTTGTCGGTCAGCACGTACGTCGGCATCGTTCTCCTCAGCCGGCGCGGGCCCCTCGCCGGGTCGCAGCGAGGCGGCCGCATGCCGGTGGCATCCCTCCGCCCGTAGGTGTAGGCTATGAAAACACTTTCGACAAATGTCCAAATTAGGCGCGGCCCCGCGTCGCGGCGCTCGCCGCGCTCCCGGCCGGGGCGATCAGCCGAGGCGGTACTGCACGCCGCGGCCCGCCGCCGGGTACGCCCAGACGAGCGCGCGCTGGCCGATCGTCTCGCACGCCACGCGGCACGCCCCGGTCTCGAGGCAGTTCTCGTAGCTGATCCGCAGGCGGTCGGTCTCCCAGTGGTAGACCTCCGCCGGACAGACCCGGATGCACGGCTTCTTCTCGCACGTCCGGCAGAGCGCGGGGTCGGAGAGGGTCAGGTGGGTCGTCGCGTCGGTGTCGAACGCGTCCGAACCCAACCGTTCGGCGGTGCTCGGGCGTCCGGTCACGTTCGGCTCCGCCCGTCAGACGGGATGGATCGCGCCGTCGATCCGGCCGAGCATCTCGGCCGACAGGTCGGGCATGCCGTGGGCGCAGCGGAAGTGGTCGCGCGCCCGGTCGACCAGTTCCTGCGGGGAGCCGCCGCGCAGCGCCCACTCGCACGGATAGCCGAGGGATCGACACTCGAGGGCCACGGACGACATCCTCTCTTCCCGCGGCGGCCGCGAGCGCGGCGCCGCCCGGAGGAGGAACCCGGCTCCCGAGATAAACTCTGCTCCGGTCCGCTCCGGCAAGCTTACCTATCGGGCCGACCTCAACGGGGAGGATGGCTCCGTCCCCCGACGCCGAGGCCCCGGTCGCCCTCCCGATGGTCGGGGGCCCGGCGCGCCGGGCCGGGGGGGACGACGGCGGGTTCTCGATCGGCCGGCTCGACCGCTCCCGGATCCGTTCGGTGCTCGCGGTGATGTCGGGCAAGGGCGGGGTCGGCAAGACGTTCGTGGCGGCGCTGCTCGCCTCGGAGTTCCACCGCGGCGGCGCGACGGTCGGGGTCCTCGACGCGGACATCACCGGCCCCTCCATGGCCCGCGTCTTCGGCGTCGCCCGGGTTCCCCACCTGACCGACGACGGGAAGGGGATCGAGCCGATGCGGTCGGCCGGCGGCGTCCACGTGATGTCGATGGCGTCGGTCACGGCGTCGACCCAGATCCCGCTCATCTGGCGGGGGCCGATGATCAACGGCGCCATCCGCGGCCTCTTCAAGGACACGGCGTGGCCGGTCCTCGACTATCTCCTGGTCGATCTGCCCCCGGGGACGAGCGATGCCCCGATGACCGTCTTCCAGTCGTTCGACCCGGACGGCGTCGTCATCGTGACGGCGCCCACCGAGCTTTCGGCCGAGGTGGTCGGGAAGGCCGCGGCGATGGCGAAGACGTTCTCCGCCCCGATCCTGGGGCTGATCGAGAACATGGCCTACCTCACCTGCCCCCACGGGGAGCGGATCGACCTGTTCGGCCCGTCGCGCGGTCCGGAGTTCGCGACGCGGATGGGGATCCCGTTCCTCGGGAGCGTGCCGATCCTGCCCGGGCTGCCGGCGCTCGCCGACGCCGGCCGGATCGAGGAGGCGCGCTCGCCCGAGACGTCCTTGATCGCCGGCCGCGTCCGCATGCTGCTCGACCGGGTGCGGGCGGCCCGCGATCGCCCCGGGGCCGGGGCGCCCCCGGCGCGGGCGACGGGGGCGTGAGCGGGTGACCGGATCGGCGGCCTCCCCGACCGTGACGGTGGTGCGACGCGACGGCGACCCGTTCGACTCCGAACGGTTCGAGGCCGCGCCGGCGCCCGAGGCGCCGGCGCACGTCGCGATCCTCCACAAGCTGTTCTACGACAGCACGGTCGACCTCGGCGGCCTGGTCCGGATCGACGGCCGGACGTACATCTGCACGCGCATGGGTTGGCGGGTCGTCCCGGCCCCGGCGGAACGCTGATGGGCCACCTGGGCATCCTGCTCTTCGTCTCCCCCGTCCAGCACCGCCTGCCCGAGACCGCAGCGCGGCTCGCGGAGGCGGCGGGGCGACAGGGGCATCGCGCGACCGTCTTCTTCCTCGGGGACGCCGTCTACTGCACGGGCCGGGCGCTGGCGCGCGCCGACCCGGACGGGGTGGCGCACCGGTTCTCGCAGCTGCCGTCGTCGGTCGCGCTCGTCAACTGCAGTACCTGCGCCCGGTTCCGCGGGCTGGGCGACGACGCGCTCATCGAGAATGCGCGCAACGGGACCCTCGAGGACCTGGTCGACCTGGTCGGCACGGCGGACCGCTTCCTCGCGCTCACGGAGGAGACGTGACCGCCGCCCCGCTGCTGCTCTGGATCCGGCGGCCGCCCTACTCGTCGGCGCACTTCGGCGAGGCGGTCCGGCTCGCGGCGATGGCGACCGCGCTCGACCAGCCGGTCCGGCTCCTCTTCATCGCCGACGGGGTCCGGGTCCTCGCGCGGCCCCGGGCGGCCTACCAGCTCGGGCCGCCCGTCGAACGGATCCTCCAGGAGATCGTGACCGAAGAGCGGCCGGCGCTCGTGCACGCCCCTTCCCTCGAACGCCGGGGGCTCGCCCCGGCCGACCTCGTGCCGTCGGTGCCGGTCCGCCCGATCGGGGACGCGGAGGCGGCGCGGTGGCTCGTGGAGGCGGGGCGGACGGTGACGATGTGACCGGGCCCGGCGGGGAGCGGCCGCGCTGGATCCTCGTCCGCCAGGGTCCGCTCGCGCCCGAAGAACGTCGCGTGCTCGCCGCCCTCCCCCGCGCGGCCGCGGCCGAAGGGAAGGAGATCGTCGCGGTCCTCCTGGGCTCGGCCAGCTACGACGCCGAGTCCCCCGACCCGACGTTCGGCCCGGGCGTCGAGGAGTGGGTGCTCGAGGAGGATGCGGTGGGACGGGGGATCCGCCGCCCGGCCGACCGGCCGGGCCGCACCGTCTCGTACGACGAACTCGCCGAGGCGATCCTGGCCGCGGAGCGGGTGATCCAGCTACCGTGAGCGACGATCCGCGGCGCGGGCCGTTCCTGCCGCTGCCGATGGTCTCCGACCCGGCCCCGGCCGCGGAGGGCGCCGCTCCCTCCCCGCCCGCCCGGGCGATCCGCGTGGTCTACGTCCGGTATCGCGATCCGAATCCCCTCGAGTTCCCCGACCGGCCCGAGAAGCTGCCCGGGCCGCTCTTCCACGCGGCGGGGGTCCTGCTGCGCGAGGACGACGAGTTCCTCGCCCTCGGCGAGATCGCGCTCGCGGAGGAGAACCGAACGTTCGCCCGTCGCTACGGCCCCGACCTGTTCCCGGCGTACCGCCACGTCCTGACGATCCCGAAGGCGGCGATCGTCGACCGCCGGGATCTGGAGGCGTAGGACGGGGCCCGGAGCCCGTTCCGGGCCCCCTCCGCGGCAGATTGGACAAACGTAAAGACGAAATAGCCCGGCCGCATCGCCCGTGCTGAGGTTTCGCACGGTGACCGCACCGAACGCGCCCCACCGGCTCGATGCCCGGGGACTGTTCTGCCCGATGCCGATCCTGAAGGCGAGCGCGATGATCGAGAAACTGGGGGAGGGCGAACGGCTCGAGGTCCTCGCGGACGACCCGGCCGCTCCGTCCGACTTCGTGGCGTTCTCGAAGCGCACGGGCCACCCGCTGCGGGAGAGCACCGAGGACGCCGGGACCTACCGGTTCGTGCTGGAACACAAATGAATCCACGGAGGAACAGAACGGAACCATGACCGCAGGAGCAACGGCCGGGCGAGCGACGGAGACGGTCGAACGGGCGAAGCAGGAGGGGAAGAAGTCCCTGATCCTCGTGATCTCGAAGGGGGGGGCGGACATGGCGTATCCGTCCCTGATCCTCGCGACCACGGCGAGGGCGCTCGGGATGGAGTCCCACATGTACTTCACCTTCTGGGGGATGCAGCTGCTGACCCCGGAGGGCCGGAAGAAGTCGATGGACGTCTTCCCGCCCGAGATGCAGAGGGCGATCGCGGCGAAGTTCCCCACGGTCGAGCAGTTCATGCAGCAGGCGAAGGAGGCCGGCGTCCACATCCACGCCTGCTCCCCGACGATGGACATGTTCGGGATGACGAAGCAGAGCCTGGTCGGCGAGGTCGACGACGTCATCGGAGCGAGCACCTACCTGGAGCTCGCCTCGCGTCCCGACGCGCTCACCCTCTTCATCTGAGGGGGGATCGGGAGGCCGATGCCCGCGCCGTCGGCCCCTCCCGCCGCCCAGATGGCCGTCGTCCTCACGGAGTCCGCCGCCGACAAGCTCCTCCCGTTCGCAACCCTCGTGAGCGGGGCGGTGGCGATGGGCTTCCGCGTCGACGTCTTCGCGAGCTACTGGGGGCTGACCGCGTTCCAAAAGGCCGCCGCGCGCCCGGAGGTGAGCCCCGGGCACGGCGAGCCGGGCGCCCGGCTCGAAGCGGCGTTGAACGCGCCGCGCGCCCCGTCGTGGAAGGCGCTCCTCGAGATGGCGAAGTCGATCGGCGAGCTCCACATCTACGCGTGCTCCCAATCGATGGAGATCCTGGGGTTGCAGAAGGAGGACCTCGACCCGCTGGTCGAGAGCGTCACGGGCGTCGCGACGTTCCTCGACACGACCCGGTCGGCGCACCCGACCTACTTCGTATGAACGGATCGGGATCGGCCGGGGAATCGTCCGCGGCGCCGCCGGCCCGGACGGTCGTCGACGCCCGCGGAAGCTGGTGTCCCGGGCCCCTCATGGAGCTCGTCCGCGTGATCAAGGAGGAGCCGGTCGGCACCGAGTTCGAGCTCTGGTCGAGCGACGAGGGCTCCCGGAAGGATATCCCGGTCTGGCTCGAAAAGGCCGGCCATCAGCTGGTCGAGTTCCGGCCGGATGCCGGCTTCGACCGATTTGTGGTCCGCAAGACGCACGAGTGAGGAGGAGGAGTACGGTGGCAAAACGCGTGGTGATCCTGGGCGGCGGCATCGGCGGAACGACGGTGGCGAACCGGATTCGCAAGGCGCTCGAAGGCGAGGTCGCCGCGGGCCAGGTGCAGCTCTCGGTGATCGACCGGGAGGGGATCCACGCCTACCAGCCGGGGTACCTCATGGTCGTCTTCGACAAGATGCGGCCCGAGGAGACCCGACGCGACGAGGCCGGGCTGCTCCACCGGTCGATCCAGCTCGTCAAGGGGGAGGTCGAGAAGGTCGACGCCGCGGCGAACCGGGTCCTCCTCAAGGGCGGCAAGGAGGTCGGCTACGACATCCTGGTCATCGCGAGCGGCTCCGTGATCCACCCCGAACTGACCCCGGGGTTCGTCGAGGGGGCCCACAGCTTCTACGACCTCGCGAACGCCCAGAAGCTGCGCACCACCCTCCGCGGCTTCACGGGCGGGAAGATCGTCGTCTCGGTCGCCGGGATGCCGTACAAGTGTCCCGTCGCCCCCCTCGAGGTCACCTTCCTGCTCGACGACTACCTGCGGGCGCAGGGGATCCGGGAGAAGAGCGAGATCCACTACACCTACCCGATCCCGAAGGTCTTCGGGATCGACTCCGTCGCCCAGCCGATGCAGCGGCTCATGGGCGAGCGCGGCATCTCGGTCCACGTCCCGTTCAACGTCGACCGGATCGACCCCGCCGGGAAGACGATCAAGGGCGTCGAAGGCGACGTGCTGCCCTACGATCTCCTGATCGCGATCCCGGCGCATCGGGGGGCCGACTTCGTCGGAGCGTCCGGGCTCGGCGACAAGGGGAACTGGATCCCGACCGACCGCTACCTGTTGCGGGCCGAAGGGAAGGAGAACATCTTCGTGTTCGGGGATGCGACCAACATCCCGATCTCGAAGGCCGGCTCGACGGCGGACTACGAAGCGGAGACCGTGACGCACAACGTCGCGTCGATGGTCCGGGGCGAGGCGCCGACGGCGCGCTACGACGGCCGGGTCTACTGCTGGATCCTGACCGGCCTCAACCAGGCGACGTACATCAAGTTCGACTACCTCCACCCGCCCCACCCCCCGACCCCCTCGTTCGCGCACTATTGGAACAAGGTGATCTACAACCGCACGTACTGGGACCTCACCGCCCGGGCGCTGTTCTAGGAGTCGACATGGTACGCTCCTCCGCCTCGGCCGCCGCCCCCGCCCCGGCGTCCCCCCCGGCCCCGCCCCCGGCGCCGATCGGCGCTCCCGCGACGGCGGCCTGGCAGGTGCTCGGGGACCGATTGGCCCGCTGGGAGTCGGACGGTACGCTCGACCGCCTCCTCGGCCTCGCCGAAGGGATGGTGGGGGTCACGGAGGCGGTGACCGACCGCATGCTCGCCTCCGCGGGGTCGACCCTCATCGGCTCCCTCTCGCTGCTCGACTGGATCGCCCAGGACGAGCGACGCCGCGAGGTGGTGATGTACCTCATCGAGCGGCTCGCCGAATGGAAGGAGACGGGGGCGCTCGACACGCTCGTCTCGCTGGCCGAGGGGATGGCCGGCGTCGCCCAGGCGACGACCGACGAGATGGTCGGCCACGCCGGCGCCACCGCGATCGGCTGGGTCCAGTTCGTGGAGTCGCTCCCCCCGAAGGAGCGGATCGAGCCACTCGTCCACGCCGCTGTCCGGGCGGCCCCGGTCCTCGGGATGCTCGCCGAGTCGACCGAGGTGCTCGGCGACCCGGCCGCGCGCGAGCAGGCGCTCCAGGGGATCCCGAAGGTCTCGGGAGTGTTCGCGCTCGGCCGGGCCCTGCGCGACCCCGAGACGCAGCGCGGACTGCAGACCCTGCTGCTCCTGATGAAGCAGCTCGGCCGCTCGGCGGCGGCCGCCCCCCCGCGCTAGGACGATGGCCCCGCGGCCGCCCGAGGAGCCGACCGGCGACGGCCCCGCGTGCCGGATCGGGACGGACCTCTGGTACCGTCGCGAGCCGGACGGGACGTTCCGGATCGGGCTCACCGACGACGCCGTGCGCCGGGCGGGGACGCTGGCGCAGTACCGGGGACCCGAGCCCGGCCGCACCTACTTGGGCGGCGAGCCGGCCGCCTCGATCGAGTCGGAGAAGTGGGTCGGCCACCTCGCCCTCCCCGTCGACGGCACGGTCGTCGAGTCCAACCCGGCGGCCGAGGCCGATCCCCGCACGATCAACCGCGACCCCTACGGGGCGGGCTGGCTCTACCGGATGCGGCCGAGTGCGCCCGGGCTGCTCGAGGCGCGAACCGAGGGGCCCGGGTGAACGGGCCGGCGGCGCGGCGGGGCTCGGGGGCCCGGAGGGAGCCGCCCGTCTGGCGCCGGATCGACCTGGGCGCGTGCCCTCCGCTGCGGGCCCAGGCGTTCGCGGAGAGCGTCGCCCACGCGGTCGGGTCGGGGGAGGCGCCGAACACGCTGCTGTTCGCCCGGCCAGACGCAACGTACATCTCCCTCGGCTTCCACCAGTCGTTCGCCGAGGAGATCGACCCCGACTTCGCCGCCCGGCGCCCGGTCCCGGTGATCCGCCGGGTCGAGGGCGGGGGGACGACGTGGCTCGACCCCGACCAGGGGTTCTACCAGCTCGTCTACCGCCCCGACCCGGACGCCGCCGCCGGACCGGAGGAGCTCGGCCGGCTGCTCCGCCCCGTCGCCGCGGCCGCCCGCGCCCGGGGCGTGCCGCTTACGCTCCGCCCCCCGAGCGATCTGGTGATCCACGGCCGCAAGATCTCGGGGAACGCCGGCGGCGACTGGGACGGGGCCCGCATCGTGGTCGGCGGGATCCTCGGCCGGGCGGACCGGGACCGGATGGCCGATCTCCTGAGGCTCCCGCACCCCGGTCTCCGGCCGATCGTGCGCGCCGAGCTCGCGCGCTGGATCACCTCCTGGGCGGAGGAGACGGGGTACGACCCCGATTGGGCGGCGCTCGCGGACGCCGTCGCCGCCGCCTATGCCCAGGCGGGCCTGTTCCGGACGCGCCGGGCGGAGCCGCTGCCGTCCGAGGAGGCGCACTTTCGCCGGGAGACCGTCCCCCGCCACGCGGCGAAGGCGTGGCGGGAATTGACCCCGATCCCCCGCGCCGGGGGCGGCCCGACGCGGCGGCTGCGCATCGCGGGTCCGCACGGGATCCTCGTCTTCCCGGGCCCCACGCCGGGTTCGCTCCGCGTTGCGACCGTCGACGGCGCCGAGGTCCGCGACGCCCTTGCGCTCGGCCCCTCCCCGACCGCGCGCCCCCGGCGGCTCCCGCCGGGGTCCCCCGCCTTCTCCGCGCTCGCGGCGGCGGTGCGGGGGGGGCCCGGGTTCGACTAGGGAGCCGTCGGCGCGATCGCCCCCGCGGCGGCGATCGCCGCCCCGAGGTCGTCCGCGCCCGCGCCCACGAGCGTCACCCGATGCCGGGCGAGCCAGTCGGTGATCGAGGCGGCCAGCGCCGGCCCGTCGAGGGGACGACCGGCGAGGAAGCGCTCGAGCTCTTCGAGCGGCGCGTCGAACGGCCGCGTGAAGAAGTCGCCGGCGAGCTCGACCTCCTCCACCCGGCCCTGGCGGTGGAGCAGCGTGACCCGGACGAGCTTGCCCGCCTTCCGGTCGAGCCGGGCGAGCACGGCCCCGTGCGCGATCTTGACCGCCCGCCCTTCGAGGGGGGCGTCCGCGAGCACCGGGTGGGCGCGGTCCTTCCGATACGTCCAGTCGTCTTGGGTGCGGGCGCGGATGAGCTCCGCCAGGGCCCGGGTCTCCTCCGGGGAGAGCCGGCCGGGCTCCCACGAGATGTCGAACGCCCGCGCGAACTCCTCCCGGAGGGTCTGCACGACGACGGCCCGTTCGGGGAGGCGCCCGCTCTCGGCGCGGACGGAGGTGAGCCACTCGGCCATCCCCCGCGCGAGCTTGCCCCGGAACTTCTCGTCGGGGACGCGCAGGACCCGGCTCATCGCCTCCGGGTCGAGGTCGAGCAGGAGGTCCCCGGCGAGGATCCACGCCCCCTGCACCTCGACCGCCCCGTTCGCGCTCACCTTGCGGCCCCCGACCGCCAGGTCGTTCACCCCGCTGCGTTCCGCGGCAACGCCGAGCCGGCGGAGGGTCGCCGCCACCGGGGCGAGGGCCCGCTCGTAGAAGCCCACCACGCCCCCGTCCGTCCCCGGGGCGCCGGGCGGGAGGACGAGCAGGTAGTCGTGCTCCCACGGGCCGTCGAGGATCGCGCCGCCGCCGACGATGCGGCGGACGACCGGGATCCCCTGCGCGCGGCAGTAGGCGAGGTCGAGCTCCCGCTCGGCGACCTGGTGGTAGCCGACGTTCGCGAACGGCCGTTCGGGGTAGAGCACGACGATCGTCGGGGGCGACCGGCCGGCCGCGACCGGCGCGGCGAGGGCGACGAAGACGTTGACCATCGTCGCCCCGTCGACGGCGCCGAGGTCGATCCAGCGCCCCGCCGCGCCCATCGGCTCCGGCTCCCGCCCGATCAGAACGAGAGGACCGAGTCGGCGTCGAGCGCGAGGTCCGCGAGCGTCGCCGACCCGACGAGCTTCACGCCGTCGATGAGGTCGCCCGGCGGGATGTCGCAGAGGTCGCGGCAGCTCTCGGCGCAGGCGAGGAACTTGACGCCGTTCTCGAGGGCCATGTCGACGAACATCTTGAGGTTCCCGCCCTTCTTGAGCGGCACCGCCTCGGCCCCCCCCTTGCGGAGGAGCTCGGGGGCGTGCATCAGGAAATACATCGTCGTGTCGATCTCCATCGCGGCCATCAGCGCCGCCGTGTAGAACGGCGCGTAGGTCTTGTCCGGGTCCTCCGGCCCGGTCGTCATGACCATCAGGATCTTCTTTCCCGCGGGATCCGCCGGTCGGGTCGCCTCCGCGCTCATCCACCGCTCCCCCGTCCGCCCTCGCTCAGCTCTGGCATCGCATGCACCGGATGTTGTCCTTGGCGAGGATCTCTTTGAACCGGGCGAGGGCCGCCTCCCCGCGGAGGAGGGTGCCGACCTCGGCCGGATCGGACGCGGTCATCGCCACGATCCACCCGCGGCCGTACGGGTCGGTGTTCAACAGGCCGGGATCCTGCTCGACGTCCCCGTTCGCCGCGACGACCGTCCCGGTGACCGGCGCCATCACCGGGCCGGCCCACTTCCCGCTCTCGACGGTCGCGATCGGCTTGCCGCGTTCGCGCGCCGTACCGGCCGGCTTGATCCGGACGTGCAGGATCTTCCCCGCCCGCGTCTGGGCCGGGTCGGTGAGGCCGATCAGGAGGCGATCGCCGTCGACCCGGACCCACGTCATCTGGGTCCGCTCGATGTAGTAGGCGCGGTCGTCGGGAAACTCGCATCCGTTCAGGATCATCTGGTTCCTCCCCTCCTAGGCAAAACCGCGGGACCGCAAGAAGAGGTCGGGCCGGGAGAAGTTGTCCTTCAGACGGGCCTCCCGGACGCTCGCCCCGAGGGCGAGGCTCATGAGCTGGGTGAAGTAGGCGACCGGGCGGACGACCTCCTCGCCGTAGGCGGCGCGGATCCGGTCCAAGTGGTTCTCGATGTTGATCTGGCCGAGCGGACAGATCGTCGCGACCAGGTCGGCTCCCGCCCGGCCGGCCTCGTTCAAGATCGAGGCGCTGAAGGCGACCGAGACGTCGAGGTCGCTCAGGGCGTGGCCCCCGCCGCAGCAGATCGTCTTCGCCGAGAAGTCGGTAAGGACCTTCGCGCCGCACGCCTCCAACAGCTCGTCGAGGAAGTGCGGGTGCTCGGGGTCGTCGGTCTCGGGCGAACGACCGGCGCCGGTGTAGCGCTTCGGCCGGGTGTAGAGGCAGCCGTAGTACGGGGCGACCGTGAGGCCGGTAAGCGGCCGTCGGACCGCCGCGCGCACGCGGTCGGGCCCGGCGCGGGCGTAGATGTACTCGAGCACGTGCTGGACCGATGCGGTCCCGTCGTACGTCGGGGCGCCGCCCGCCTCGAGCGTCGCGTTGATCCGGCCCCGCATCGCCGGATCGGCGACCGCGTCGTTGGCGCGGGCAAGGGAATAGACGCACCCGTTGCAGGCGGCGACGACCTGGTGGCGGTCCATCGAGCGGGCGAGGGCGAGATTGCGCGCGGGCAGCGCGACCGAGACCTCCTGGCTCAGGTTCTTGACCTCGGTCGCGCCGCAGCAGTTGTAGTCGACGATCCGATCGAGGGCGAGGCCGAGCCGGCGGAGGACCTGGGCGACCGTGACCTCGTAGGCCTTCCCGAGACCGTCGAGCGAGCAGCCGGGGTAGTAGGCCGGCACCGCATCGGTCGGCCCGCGCGCGCCGGGCGCGTTCATCGCGGCCCTCCTCCGGCCCGCGCGACCGCGCCCGCCGACTCGCGCCGGCGGCGCTCGTCCTCCTCCAGCTTCGCGCGCAGGACGGCGCCGAACCGTCGCCACCCCCGGGTCCGGTGGGCGAGCGGACCGGTACGGAGCCGGCCGCTGCGGAGGAGCGTGAGGCCCATCCGAAGCATCTCGCGGGCCGGCATCGTGCGGCCCTCCCCCCGCTCGTAGGTCCGGAACAGGTCCGCCTCGTCGAGGATCCCGCGGCGGAGCAGGTTCTCCGTGTAGGCCCGGTCGAACCGGTCGGCCGGGCTTTCGGGCGCCCCCCCGGTCGCCTCGAGGTAGCTGCCGATCGTGTGGACGACCTCCTCGACCTTGACCCCCTTGGGACAGCGCTCGACGCACTTGTTGCACGAGACGCACCGCCAGATCGTGGACGAATACTTCCGCAGCTCCTCCTCGTAGCCGACCTGGGCGAGATAGATGAAGTAGCGCGGGTTGAAGTCGGTGAGCCCGTAGTCGGTGTGCAGGCAGCAGCCGGCCGTGCACGTCCCGCACTGCCAGCAGCGCGAGATGGTGTCGCCCTGCGGCTGGCTCCGGACCCAGTCGAGCACCCGCACGTCCAGGTCGACCTGGACGCGCGAGCGCAGGAACGAGTTCCAGTCCCCCGAGACGTCGATCCCCTCGATCTCGAGATGCTCGGTGCGGTCGACGGTGACCAGCGACTTCTCAACGATCGGCACGGTCGGGGCGCCTCCGGACGCCGAGCAGCATCGTCGCCAGGGGGAACGGGCCGGGCAGCAGCCGCTCGATGCCGCCCCCCTGGAAGCTCCGGTCGGCCGCCTCCCCGAGGTGGCCGGCGTAGCTGAGCGCGAGCAGCACATCCACCCCCGCGAACGTCGGGGAGGGGAAGCCGAGCGCGGCGAGCTGGAGGCGGACCTCGCCGAGGCGGGCCTGGGTCGCCACGTAGCTCTCGGGGGCCGCTCCTCCGAACGCCGCGAGGATCCCGGTCCGCCGCCCGGGGTTCCAGACCCAGCGAGCGAGGAGCGCATGCCGGTCCGGGGCGGCGGCGTGCAGGAGTTCGGCCGCGAGGTCGATCCGCACCTCCTTGGGCGCGCCGTCGAGCCGCTCCGCCATCGCCAGTAGGTCCGCCGGGCCGAGCCGGCCCGTGCGGGCGCCGCGCAGGAGGGAGCGGAGCGCCTCCGGCTCGGTCCGGGCGGCCAGGTCGGACCGCCAGGGATGCGTCGAGACGACCCCCTCGAGCACCGACCGGAACGCGGAGGGGAACTCCTCCGCGCCGACCCCCTCGAGCCCGCGCACGGCGGCGAGCTTCGCCTCGACCGCCGCCTCGAGGCGGTTGATCTCGGCGGCGCCGCACGGCAGCACGCGCTGCTGGAACTCGTGGGCGACGAGGTTCGGCTCCGCTCCGTCGGGGCGGACGGAGGAGGGGCGTTCAGCGGCGAGCATATTGGTAGGCCCGCAGGGCCGCCCCCATCCCTTCGGTCACCGAATCGGGGATCGCCTTCGGTCCGGTCGCCGCCCCGGCAAGGAAGACGCCGGGGAGGCCGGAGTCGACGGGATTCAGATCCGAAAGGGTCGGCGTCAGGAACCCCTCGGGTCCGACCGGGACCCCGAAGAGAGCGGCCGCCTCCTTGGTTCCCGTCCCCGGTTCCATCCCGCTGGCGAGCACGATCATGTCGAACGGGACCTCGGTCGGCCGGCGCAGGATCGTGTCCTCGCCGGTCGCGAGCAGGCGCGAGCCCCCCTCGGCGAGCGTCACCTGGCCGATGCGGCCGCGGATGAACTTGACCCCGTACTCCTGCATCGACTTCCAGTAGAGGTCCTCCCAGAGGCCGTAGGTCCGGATGTCCATGTAGTAGACGTAGGCGTCGATCTCGGGATGCTTCTGCCGGATCTCCACCGCCTGCTTGATGCTCACCGCGCAGCCCATCCGGCAGCACCACGGGTTCCCGACCTGGAGGTCGCGCGATCCCACGCACAGGATCCAGGCGATCCGTCGGGGGGGTTTCCCGTCGGAGGGGCGCAGGACCTTGTCGTCGTGGATCATCCCCTCGAGCTCCTTGAAATCGAGGACGTCCGGGTAGCGGCCGTAGCCGTACTCGAACTTGCGGTGGGAGTCGAAGTGGTCGAATCCCGTGGCGAGCACGACCGCGCTGACCTCCTGGGTCTCCTGCGCGGCGCCGGTCGTGAGCGTCACGCGGTACCCCCGCTCCAGGCGCTCGGCCCGGCTGACGGTCGTCGAGCGGCGGAGCGTGACGTTCGGATTCCCCTCGACCTTCGCGATCAGCGGTCCGAGGACCTCGTCCGACGGGCGCAGGTCCGGGGCGAGCAGCGAATAGTGCCAGCGCTTCGGGTTGCCGCCGAGGTACGACTCCCGCTCGACGAGGATCGTGGGGGCGCCGAGGGCCGCGGTCTCCGCCGCCGCACTGAGGCCGGCCGGCCCGGCCCCGAGCACGAGGATCGGGTTCACTGGGCGGGCCTCCCCGGATCCGTCCGGGCGGCCTTCGCCTCCTCGGGGAGCACCTGGCCCTTGTTGATCGCGAAGAACGTCTCGATCTCCCCGTGGGCCGGGTGCAGCAGCTCGGGCGGCTGGCCGTTCTTGAGCGCCTGGAGGTACTCCCGGAACTCGGCCTTCGCCGTCGCCCAGTCGATCCCCATCTTCGTCATCAGCGCTTCCGCCGAGGCCGCGTGCCAGTGCACCTGGGCGATCTTGTACGGATGCGCCCCCATCGCGAGCGCGGCGAACTGCACGTCGGAGAGCACCGGCAGCATGTACGGGGTCCCGTGGGCCTGGCCGATCCACTGGCTCTTGTCGAGCGTGGTCACGCAACCGGTGTCGCTCGTGATCGCGACGTCGGCGTGCGCCTCCTCGATCATCGGGCGGATCTTCCGGAGGTTGGCGAACGACCGGCTGAACTCCCGCTCGCTCAGGATGTGGCGGAAGCCGAACCCGCAGCAGTCGTACCACGTGGAGTAGTCGGCGACGGTCGCCCCGAGCTCGAGCAGGATCCCGGACGGGACGGCGGGCCGCTGGCCGGCGTAGACCCGGTCGTCGTAGACGGCGTCCTCGGGGACCATCTTGTAGTAGTGGCACGGCTCGTGCACGGTCGCCACGATCCCCCGGACCGGGTGCTGCTGGCGGGCCCGGATCTCGGGCGCCATCACGTGGACCCACTCGGAGTAGTGGACGATCTCCTCGGGGAGGACGAGCTCCCGGCCCATCTTGCCCAGGACCTCGCGGACCTTCGTCCGGACCGCCGCGTTCTCGACCAGGAGCTTTCGCATCTCCTTGTAGTCCCCGTAGCTGGTCCCGCAGTGGATCAGCGGAAAGTGGTCCGTTTCGTAGGCGCGGTGGAAGTTCCGGGCCGCGACCGCGGCGAGCGCGACCGGGTTCGACGTCGCCGTGCCGTGGTAGTTCCATGCGGTGCACGAGGTCTGGTGCGGTTCGTTGAGGTAGGTGCGGCCGGTCTCGTTCATCATCCACAGCAGGGACGACGGATACCCCGGGATGTTGCCGCACTGGCCGCACGACTTGTGGTGCCAGAGCCGGTCGGTCGGGATCCGCTTCGTCCATCCGAACAGCGTCGAGACCTCGACCGGCCGGTTCTCCGGGCGGATCCGGTGGACGACGATCTCGCCCGCGGCCTCGAGGCGATCCATCTCCTCGCGGACGTCGACGACCTTCTTGCCGGTCCCCTTCTGACGCTCGTGCCGCTCCGCCACGACCTTGCGGATCTCGTTCGCGCTCAGCATCCTCCTCGCCTACCCCCGGAACGTTGCCACCGGGCCCCGCATCCCCTCGAGCTCATCGCGGAACCGCGCGCGGGCCTCCTCGAACTCCTCGCGTCGCTCCTCGATGATGTCGATGAGCATCTCGGTGAGATCGGGGTCCAGCCCCCGCAGCATGTCCAGGACCCCGGTCTCCTCGTAGATCCGGAACAGCTCGAGCGACGTCTGCACCGAGACCTCCCAGGAGGAGCGGGTCGTCTGGAGGACGTCGGAGGGGATCGCCCGCCGCATGACGTCGGCCCCGACGCCCCACGCCCGGTCGGAGCCGGTCGCAAACGGCCCCCAGTCCCGGAAGAAATCCGGTTGGATCATGTCGGAGGAGACCTGGGTGCCGACCGTCATCAGGAGGGTGAGCGAGCGCCCGAACGGCGCGAGGGTCGCGCGGGTCGACGCGACCCCGTGGCGGACGGAGAGCTCCCGCATCACGCTGATGATCCCGGCGATGTCGTTGCCGAACCGGCAGCGCATGTTGCAGGTGTAGCACTGGCAGCACGCCCAGATCTTCTCCTGGATCGCGTCCCAGAGGGTCGTGGCGTCGCCGTTCTCGGCGATCTGGAGCATCTCCCGCGGAGAGAAGTCGTAGAATCGGGCCGCCGGGCAGCCCGTGGTGCATTCCCCGCAGTTGAGGCAGCCGAGGACGAACTCGCGGTGGCGCGGGTCGGCGCGGAACTCCGTATAGATCGTCTCCGCGAGCCCGCGTTCCTCGGGGGCGATGGGGCGGCGGCCGGTGAGCTCCATCGACGGCGGCGCGGCCGCCTCCTCCTCGCTGAGCGTGCGCGCGCGATGCGGAAGGTGGGCGACGATGGTCATGGGCTCCGGCTTGGACAAACGTCCAATGGACGACCCGTGATAAGGGTTTGCACGGGGTCGCCCCGGGCGCTGTAGCCGCGGGGGCGAGGCCCTAGGCGGCCGACAGGGCCCGGGGCGGGGACGGCGCGCCGATCGGCATCCCGACCGGATGGTTCGGGCGCTCCTTGTGTACTCGCGCGATCGGCATCGGCTCCACCCGCTCCACGCCCGGGAGACGGGCGATCGCGCCGATCAGCCGGTCGGTGGCGCGGGGGGAGACCGTCGAGGCGAGCGCCAACAGTTCCGGCGCCTTCCCCATCTGGAACAGATAGCATACGCTCGGCTCCTCGGCGATCGCCCGGGCCATCCCGTCGAGCCCGCCTTCGGCGGCCGGACGGGGGACGATCCGGAGCACCACGCAATGGGGGGACCGGCCGAGCGCCGCGAGGCGCTGGACGCTCACGAGCGGGACGAAGCCCTGCAGGACGCCCGTGCGCTCGAGCATCCGTACCCGCGTGCTCACCGTCGTGACGCTCGCCCCGACCGCCTTCGCCACCCGACGCAGCGAGGCCCGGCCGTCCGCCTGCAGCACCGACAGGATCGCGACGTCCAGCGGGTCGATCGGCTCGGCCGGACTGCGGTGGCGTCCGCGGCGGACCAGCCGGCCCGGACGGGCCCGAGTCCCCCGACCCGGGGCGCGCCGGACCCGGCCCGCCCGCGATGCGCGGGCCGTCATCCCGGTTCGCTCCCCCCGGATTCCGGCGAGTCGTCCTCGACGGCGGCCCGGAACCCCCGGCCCTCGCGGTATTCCCGGAACGGCGGTTCGACGACGGTCCGCTCTTCGTGGAGCTGCTGCTGTTGGAACCCGCATAGTCGGCAGGCGTAGAGGGCGACCATCTCGGAGTCGGCGACCCGTCGGTAGCCGATCTCCCCGCACCGGGGGCACCGCTCGTCCGCTCGGGAGCCGTACCGGAGCACCTTCGCGTTCATCTCGCGGTCGAAGGTCGCGGGGTCGATCGGCGGCGGGTCGGTCCGGCGGTCCGCCATCTCTGCCTCCCTCACCAGCGAGGCGACCCATATTACCTGCGCTCCGCCGGCTCCGCTCCCCTTTCGGAGCGTCCGGCCCCCGACCGAGGCGCGGGGGCGCCTGTCCCCGGCGTTGCACGCCCGACAACGGCGGCGGGTCGTCCCCGGCCCGACCCGCCGACGGGCCCGGCCCCGGGGTCCCGTCCGTCCCCCGAAACGGTCGGTCCTCGCCCGGTCATTCGGTGAGGAGGACGTCCCCGCGGGCGAGCACCCGATAGACCTCGGGCCGGAGCAGCTCCTTCGGGAGGGGCTCTCCGCTGGCTAGCGCGCTTCGGATCCGGGTCTGGCTGGTGTCGACGCGGGACGACTCGGGGTGCGCGCAGGTCCGCCCCGTCGCCATCCAGCCGCACTCCCGGCAGAAGAACGTCTCCTCGTAGCGGACCGGCACGACCCCGATCGGATACTCGTCGAAGATCCGCTGGCACGCATACGGGTCGTAGTACTTTCCGATCCCGGCCTGGTCCCGCCCGACGATGTAGTGGCTGCAGCCGAAGTTCTTCCGGATGATCGCGAGGAACAGCGCGGCCCTCGGCCCTCCGTAGCGCATCGTGATGCTCAGCGCCGCCAGCATCACCCGCCGCGCCGGGTAGTAGTGCCGGATCAGCTCCTGGTAGGCTTCGGCGACCACCGCCGGCCGGTAGTCCCCGCGCTTGAGGCGCCCGAGCACCGGGTGGACGAGCATCCCGTCGATATCCTCCCG
>JAKABH010000025.1 GCA_021801925.1 Thermoplasmata archaeon
CGGCCCGGTTTGTAGGTGCTCCCGGCGGGAGTTTCCCCGGTCGCCGCGGACGGCGGTCGGATTTGAACCCGCGTCAGAGGCTCGAGAGGCCTCTATCCTTGACCACTAGACTACGGGAGCGCCGAGGCTCGGTTAGCGACCCCCCTCTTTGAGCCTTTCGCGCCGCGCGCGCGGAGCGGGGCTGCGGACGCCCCGCTCCCCCTCCCCGAGGGACCGCCCGGCCATCGAAGCGCCTAAGAGCCCCCGGCGGCTCTTCGGGCGACGTGACGCCTCCCGTGAAGGCCCGCAGCGGCCACATCCTGCTCGACCCGAAGCGTTCGTACAAGGACCTGGTGCGGGTCTATCCCGACATCCACCGCAAGGTCGTGGAGATGAACCGGCCGTTCGTGAAGGAGAGCGATCCGCTCCTCCCCGAGGTCCTGCTCGACGAGAACCTGCGAGACCTCAAGGGGGACCGCAAGCCGGCGGGATACAACCGGCAGGATCCGTTCGGCCTCCGCCTGATCTTCCCGCTCGCCGACGAGCGGCGGGCCGAGTTCTACTTCACGAAACCGGCGCGCTGCCAGGAGGTCGTCCAGATCACGGAGCAGGTCTCCGCGATGCTCCGCCGACGGGGGATCCGCCACACGGTGGAGTACGACCGGCTGGCGCTCGGCCCGCCCCGCGGGATTCCCGGGTTCGGTCCGATGGGCCCGACCGCCGGCGTGCTGCGGAGCTGAGCGCGGGCGGCCGCCGACCGCTCAGCCGGGCGGCCGCTTGAACGGCCAGAACGGGTTCGCGGCGGGCGGGGTCGTCCCACCGCCCGTCCGCGGGGGCGGGGCGGCCGGTTCGCCCGAGGGCGCCGTCGTCGGCGCCGGCACGTCCGCCTGGAGGCGCCGGAGGGCGTCCCGCGCCTTCGACAGCGCCGCAGCGTAATCCTGGTCGCGCAGGCGGATCGACTCCGCGAGCAGCGCGCGCGCCTCCGTGGTGTCGATGCGGCGCTCCCCGGCCCGGGCGAGCGCGGCGTCGATGAGATAGTGGAGGTTCATCAGTTCCCGGTGGAGCGACTTGCGCAGGTTGAGCCCCTCCTCGATCTCGAGGAGGCGACGCCCCCCCTCGAGGGGTCGCCGCTGCTCGGCGAGCCTCTCGAGCTCGGCATACTGCTCCCGGATCGGCCCGACGCTCACCCGGAGCCCGTCGGCGGCGAAGTTGATCTCGGCGAGCAGCTCCGCCCGCCGCCGGTCGAACGGCTCCTGGACCGCGTGCTCGAGCGCCTCCATGGCCCGCCCGCACAGCGCCTCGGCGTCGTCCGGGCGTCCCGCGTCGAGCGCATTCCGGGCTTCGCTGAACGTCTGCATCACGGGGGTCGTGTCGACGTTCAGCCGCTCGCCGACCCAGAGATGGTCCTTGAGGTGGGCGAGGCGCGCCTCCACCGCGGTGCGCCGCTGCCGCACCACCTTCTCGCGCTCCTCCCGCAGGAGCGCGAGGGCCGGGCCGAAGTCGCGCCGAACCTGGAGATCCGCGAGCCGGGCCCGGAGGTCGGCGGCGGCGGCGTTCTCCGCCTCGTCGCGCGGACCGGCCCGCTCGGCGAGCGACTCGAGCTCGCGCCAGCGGCCGTCGACGACCGCGGCGAAGAGCCGGTCGCCGGCCTGCTCGCCGCGCGTGACGGCGTCGCGGGCCGTGGGCCAGTCGCGGGCCCGCAGCGCCCCCTCGGCGTCGGCGAGGGCGGCCTCGACCGGTTCGAGCTCCCCCGCGAGGCCCTCGCGCCGCCCGCCGTCGACCAGGTGGCGCAGCGCGCCGACCGGTCCCGCGAACATCTTCTCGATCGCCCACCGTCCCATCTCGGTCGCCTCGCGGGCCCCCCGCACGGCGTCGGGGTAGCGGCCCGCCTCGAGGTTCCGGTGGGCGTCGGCGAGGCGACCCCGCGCCTCGACGACGTCGGCGCCGAGCTCCCCGGCTTCGGCGACCTGCCGCTCCGCGGCCAGGATCGCCTCCCGGGCCCGGCGGTGTCCCTCCCGAAGGGCGCCGAGCGCGTCGCTCACCGAGAGCGCCTGCTCGAGGACTTCGGTGTAGGCGTGCTGCTGGAAGAGCGTCCGGGCGCGGTCGATCTCGGGTTGGACGGGGGCGGTGGCGACCCCTTCGTGCCGCGCCCGGTCGAGGGCGCGGTCGGCCGCCTCGAGCGACCCCTCCGCGATCCGCCGTTGCAGGTCGGCCCGCTCGAGTTCGGCCTCGCTGCGCGCCGCGAGCTGGACGGCGTCGACCGGCCGCCCCTCGTCGAGCGCCATGCGGGCCTGGTGGAGCAGGTTCTCGGCGACGGTCGTGTCGCTCCCCTCGGTGCGCAGTCGCGAGACGGTCGCCCGGAAGCCGGCGAGCGTCTTCGAGACCTGCTGGTACGTCGCCTGGATCAGTTCGCGTTCCAGAGCGCCGCCGAGCTCGATCGCGCGGGCGTATTCCCGGGCGGCGAGGGCGGACTCGACCTCCTCGAGTCCGCGCCGGAGCGGCCCGACCTCCACGCGCAGCAGGTCCGCCTGGGCCATCGCCTCGCGGGTCCGCTTCGCGACCCGTTCCGCGTGCTCGATGAGGCCCCGGGTGCCGACGAACTCGGTGCGGGCCGCATCCAGGAGGGCCGCCGCCCCGATCGGGACCGGGAGCGCGATGCGGCGGCGGGCCTCGGAAAGGGGGGTGACGATCTTCTCGAGGTCGACCCCCGCGGCCCGCGCGATGTCCAGGTCGCGTTCGAGCCCGCGCAGGTTCTCCTCGAGGATCGGGACGAGCAGCGCGACGAGCTCCTCGTGCAGGGCCCGGGTCGCCGTCCGCGTCGCCTCGGGCGCCGCCGTGGCGCGCTCGGTCGTGAGCGCCCCGAGGCGGGCGGCATACGGCTCCATCGGCACGCCGAGCCGCCGGCCGTCCTCGACCATGCGGTCGATCTCGCCCAAGAGGCGGTCGGTCTCCGCACCGGCCATCGCTTCCTCCAGGTGGTGGCGGAGGCCGGTGATCGTGGTGCGGGCGCTCTCCAGGTCGAGCGCCTGGAAGGCGAGCCGGGCGGCGCGGATCGGCTCGTAGAACGGCTCCGGGTCGACCCCGAGCTCGCGCAGGTCGCCGACCGTCTCCTGCGCGCGGGCGATCTCCTCCACGATCGCCTGGGTCTCCGCGCGGGTGCGGACCGCGGTCGACTCGAGGGCGGTGGAGAGGCGGCTGGCCTCGGCGTAGTGGCCGGCCCGCGCCGCCGCCACGGCCTCGTCGAGCTGGCCGCGGAACCGCCCCAGATCGAGGCCGAGGGTCTCGAGCTCGACGAGGGCGAGCTTCGCGTGCGAGATCGCCTCCTCGCACCGGAGCAGCTGCTGCTGCTGGGCGCGGGTGCGGATCTCCTGCGAGGCCCGCGACGCCTTCACGAAGTCCCCCATGTTGAAGATCTGTTGGACCTCGTCGATCTGGCGCTGGATCTCGTCCCCGGCTCCGCCCATCGCCTCGAGCGTCCGCCGCTCCTCCTCGAGGAGGTCCACGAGCGCGCTCGCGTGGACCGCGAAGACCGAGGCGAACTCCCGCTCCGCCTTGCGGAGGCTGTCGATCGAGCCGAGGAGGTCCTGCTTCACGCGGAGGGCGACGTCGGCGTCCGCGAGGAGCCGGCGCACCGGGGCGGTGAGGACGTCGTCGGGAATGTCGCCGAGACCCCGCTCCATCTCCTCGACGCGGCGGGCGACGTAAGGGGCGGCGGCGGTGCGCAGCTCGACCTCCGCGCGGGCGAGCACCTCCGCGCCGTCGGCGAGGTCGCCGGCGACGAGCTTCTCCCGGGCGGTCGCCAGGGTCCGGCCCGGCTCGTCGCCGAGGAAGCCGCGTTCGGCCGCGTACTCCCGGACCCGATCCAAGCCGCCCCATCGGTCGAGGAAATGGGCGAGCGCGTCGTGGCCGACCCGCACCACCGCCGTCCGCAGCTCGGCGCGGGCCGCGTCGACCTCGGCGCGGTCGAGGTGCGCCCGGGCCCGCGCGAGGGCCGGGGCGTACTCCGCCCGCGGGAAGCCGGAGCGCTCGAACCGGGCGAGCATCTCGTCGAGGGCCTGGAACTCGTCCCGCGCCGTCTCGAGGTCGTCGGTGAGCTGGGCGATGCGGTCGACCGCCTCCTGGCTGGCGGCGAGCGCCTCCCCGTAGATCTTGAGCCGAAGAGCCTCCCGCGCGCGGTTCATCGCCGCGAAGACCTCCGTCGGGTCCCGGCCGAGCCGGCGGACCTCGGTGATGCGGGGGCGGACCTCGTCGAGCAGGGCCGCGACGGCGGCGACGATCGGCTCCTCGGCGACCCGACGGGCCTCCTCGAGGAGGGCGCCGGCCTCGTCGGCCGGGACGACGGGGAGCCGGCCGAGCGCCTCCTCGACGGCGACCTTCGCCTCGGTCGGATCGGCCCCGTACTCGGCGAGGGTCTCGAGGGCGGCCCGCAGCGTGGCGAGCGACTGGGCCATCCCGCTCCGCAGCGTCTCGGCGAGCTCGTCGGAGGCGCGGGCGATCGCCGGGACCGTCTCGGGCCATCGGTCGGGCGGCGCGGCGTCGTCGGCGCGCAGGGCGTCGTCCAGCGACGCGGTCGAGACCCCGTGCTCTTTCGCGGCGGCGACCCGCCGTTCGGCGTGGGCGCGGACGGCGTCGCGGCGGTCCCGCGCCTCGGGGAGGTCGTCCCGGGTCAGTCGGGCCGCGGCCTCGAGCGCTTCGACGACGTGGCCGTCCCGGGCGACGAGGAGCGCCTCGTCGAGGGCGCGGGCGAACTCGTTCCGGCGCTCGGGTGCGACACCCGCCCAGTCGGCGACGGCGAGGGCCCGGGCCCGCGCGGCCGCCACCGCCCGGCTCCCCTCCTCCGCGAGACGCTCCTCGATCCGGACGAGGCGGCCGACCGTCTCCGACCACGCGGCGTCCGGCGGCAGTTCGGCGAGGGCCGCCAATTCGGCGCGGTCGGCGGACGGGATCGCGATCCCCCCGGCCTCGAGCCGGGCGACCTGCGCCTCGGTCGCCCGGCGCCGCTCGCCGATCGAGCTGGTCGCCCGTTCGGCGAGGTAGGCGAGCAGGCTTTTCGATTCGACCTCCACGCTCTCCCAGTCGGAGCGCCGCCCGAGCTCGCGGATCCGCTGCGATCGTTCGGGGACCTCGGGGAGGGAGATCCCCAACCGTTCCAGCTGGCCGACCCCTTCCTCGGCCTGATGCTGCAACGCCTCGGCGGCCTGCCGCTTCTTCTTGAGCGCCTCCGCCTTCTCCTGGAGGATCCGGGTGAGCCGGGACGATGGCAGTCCCCCCACGCCGCCCGGACCTGACGTGCTTCCCGCCCCCTACCCCCGTGACCTCGGGCACGAGAGCGCCGATGCACCGGGTGCTCGAATGATGGGCGGACCCCCTTATTAATGAACCGCGCCCGGCCGGGGCGCCGGGCGCGACCGGCCGACCCTCTCGCCGGCGGTTAATAGACGGACCCCATCGGTCCCTCCGATGTCCGACTCCCCGTCGAAACTCCAGCGCGACGCCGCCCGGGCGATCGTCACCCGGTACCTCAAGGTCCGCGCGGGGGAGAACGCGATCATCGAGTCGTGGGACCATACGATGCCCTTCGCCCGGGCGATGGTCGACGAGGTCCGTCGCGTCGGGGGGCATACGCTCCTGGTCCACGAGGACGAGGAGGCGTGGTGGCGGGCGATCGACCGCAAACAGAGCAAGCTCCTCGGCCGATCCAGCGCTCCCGAGTGGGGCGCGCTGAAGGCGGCCGACCTCTACGTGAATTTCTGGGGACCCGGCGACACCGATCGGATCGAGCGGCTGCCGGAGAAGACCTTCGAGGAGGCCCTCGCCTGGATCGGGCCGTGGTACGAGGTGGCCCAGCACGCCGGGCTTCGGGGGAGCCGGATGACCGTGGGGTTCGTGACGGACGGACGCGCCCGCAAGTGGGGCCTGGACCGGGCTCGATGGGAGGAGGAGGTGCTCCGGGCCAGCCTCGTCGACCCGGCCGATCTGGCCCGGAGCGGACAGCGGCTGGCGAAGGCGCTCGCTCGGGGCCGGACGGTACGGATCACCCACCGCAACGGGACCGACCTTACGGTGGCCCTGGCCGGACGGCCGGCGCGGTTGATGGACGGGCGACCCCGACCGTACCGGACGGGCGATCCCCCGTTCGGGATGCTCCAGTCGATCCCGGCCGGGACCCTGGACGTGGCCCTCGATGCCCGCACCGGCGAGGGTACGTTCCGGGCGAACCGCCGAACGAACATCTGGTGGGGCGGACACCGCGGGGGGACGCTCGAGTTCGCGGGCGGTCGGCTCAGCTCCTACGCGTTCGAAGAGGGCGCGGACGATTTCGCCCGCGAATACCGGAAGGGGACCCCCGGCAAGGATCGCCCCAGCGTGCTCAAGTTCGGCCTCAACCCGGCCGTCCGGGATGTACCCCAGCTCGAAACGGTCGAGGCCGGCTCGGTCTCCCTCCAGATCGGCCGGAACAGCCAGATGGGCGGCTCGAACCGTTCGACCTTCTTCACTTGGTTCTCGCTCGCCGGAGCCGAGATCGCCGTAGACGGGACCCCGGTCGTCCGCGGCGCCACCGTGCTGTAGGACCCGCTCTCGAACTACCCCGTACCGGGTGGGTCGGCGTTCCTCTCTCGACGTCGGGTTCCGGTCCTTCCGGCCTCCGACCAGGACCGTTTTCCGCCCGATCCGTCGGCGAGTGTTTCCCCGCGCCCCGATCGCGACCGGGGGAAAGTCGATCCGACCGCCCGCCGCCGGGCCGAGGTCCGACCGGGATCCGGGCCTAGGTCCGGGTGATCTTCCGCTTGCCCATCGCGTCGAGGTACTGGACCTCGCCGCCCGGGGCGACCTGGCCCTTCGTCTCCGCGTCGACGGGGAGGCTGAACGTCTCGTACGTCTCGAGGTCCATCAGCTGGATCTCGGCGTCGGTCATCGAGAGGACCTGGGCCTGCCGCTTCCCGATCATCGGGACCTGGACCTTGTGCTTCACCGGGAAGACGACGCTGCGCTTGCCGCCGTCAAAGATGCCGACGGCGTCGATCCGCGCCTTCGCTTCCCCGTGCTTCCCCGGCTTGGAGGTCTGGATGCTGAGGATCCGGCACGGCTCCTCGTCGATGAGCATGTAGCGGCCTTCCTTCAGCTCGCGCACTTCCTGCTGGGTCCAGGCCATGGAGTCGCTCCTCGGGTTCGGACCCACTCGTTCCGCTTGATAAGAGTTGCTGCGCGCCGGCCCCCGACCGGTCGGCGTCCTCGAAGGGAGGGTTTATTCTCGGGCGGGCGCCATGATGCGATCGGGATTCGCGATGGCCGCTCCACGTTCCGGGTACGGCCCCGCAGAGGCCGAGCGCGCTGCGCGCGCGATCTGGGCCGCCCGGCACCTGCCCGCGGTGGACGGGGTCGTCGGCCGGGGGACGGCTCCGCTCCTCCGTCAGTTCGAGGGGGCCTACGCCGCGGGCGATCCGCCCGGTCTCGTCGCGCTGCGCGCGGTGGCGGCGGACGCCGACGCCCGCTACCTCGCCCTCGCCGGCCGCCGGGCCACCGGGCTGCTGCGGCGGGTCGGGGAGGAGACGGACGATCCGATCGGGCCGCTCCTGGGCTCGCTCGCCGTCTGGACGGGAGGATCGGACGGGAGACCGTTCGACACCGCCGACCGGCCCGACCCCGTGGCGGCGATCCTCGGTCGCCTCGCCGAGCGGGGCCTGATCGTCACCCGCGACGCGTCGCTCCGGGTCTGCTCCTACTGCGCCGCGCCCCGGAGCCCCGAACGGATCATCTACCAGCAGGAGGACGGGGACACGTACCTCGTCCGCTTCCGGTTCGCGGACGGCGAGCGTGCGGTCCACGCCCTCGCCTGGGTCGACGGTCCGTGGCGGCTCCTCGGCGCCACGGCCCTGCTGCTCCATCCGACGCTCCCGTACGTGATCGCCCGGTACCGCCGCAAAGGGGTGGACGACTTGGTCCTCACCTCCCGATCGTCGCTCGCCCGCCTCGCCGCGTGGCTGCCCGGAGCGGAGGTCGAGATCGTCGACGAGGGACCGGGCCGCCGGTGGGCGGGCCGACCGTACGACTACCCGCTCCGCAACGAGTTCCCGATGGGCGCCGACCTGCCGCCGCCGGCCGGGACCTTCCAGGTCGACCCCGACGTCGGCGACAGCGGCACCGGGATCGTCCCCCTCGTCCCCGGGCACGGCGGGACCGACGCCCAGATCGCCGGCCGCCTCGGGATCGCGGGATGGCCGCTCGCCACGCCGCACGGGCAGCTCGCGACGACCCTCCAGCACAAGTACGCCGGCCTCGACCTCCCGACGGCGAACGAGTTCGTCCTGCGCGACCTCGCGGACGGCGGCGCCGTCTTCGCGCGGCTCCGGGTCCGGCGGGGCGTACCGCACTGCGCCATCTGCGGAACCTCCCTCGTCTGGGCCCCCGGCCGGGCGTGGTGCCTCGAACCGGCGCGGCTTCCGGCGGAGTGGACGGCCGCCTACCGTCGCCTGCTCCCGCACGAGCCGCCGATCGCCCAGCTCGAGATCGCCGCCTGGCCGGTCTCCGAGACCACGCCCCGGCCGCCCGGGCCCGGGGTCGTCTCCCTCCTCGAATGCCCCGCGTGCGAACGCCTCGCGCCGGCGTCGGCCCCGCCGACGTGCGAATGCGGCGCCCCCCGCCGCCCGGTCGGCCGCCGTCTCCTGCCGTCGATCCGCGGCGTCCTCGGGGCGTGGGCGGCCGTCGATCCGTTCCCGCCGGGGGAGGCCGTCCGCCTCTACCTGAACGAGCGCCGCCGGGCGCCGGCGCTCGTCCACCATCTCGCGGCGGCCGCCGGCGTCGACGGGGTCCCCCGCGATGTCGGCCTGTCGCTCCTCGCCGGTACCCCGGAGGCGGAGTGGCCGGCGCTCATCGACTCCTTCGGGGTCGACGCGGTCCGGGCCGCGTTGATCGGGGGCGGCCACGCGGCGCCGACGATCGGGTCGATGGGGGAACGATCCGCCCAGGCGGCGGCGTTCCTCGCCCGGTTCGGACGGATGGCGGAGGAGCTCCTCCTCCGGCTCGATCCGCCGACCCGGTCGGCGCTCCAGTCGCCGATCACCGGGTTCCTCGCCGAGCTCGAGGCGGAGGACCGGGCCATCCTCGCCCGGTGGGAGCGGGTGCGCGTCGCCGCGCTCGCCGACTACGATGCCCTGCAGCCGGGACGGGCGTACCGACGCGCGGCCCGCTTCCTCTCGACCGACCTCCTCCGGTATCGGGCGCTCGTCGCCCCCCGGCTCGCCGCCCCGGGCACTCCCACCGAGCGGGCGGCGCTCCGCACGCTCCACCACCTGATCCGCTCGGCAGCGACCGTGCTCGCCCCGGTCGCCCCGCACCTCGCCGAGATCGTCCACCGCGATGCGACGACGAGCGGGACGAGCCTCTTCGAGCAGGGGTTGCGCCCGGTCGACGCGGTGCTGCTCGACGACGGCCGCCGACGGGCGTGGGACCGATGGCAAGGCCTCCTCGCGGCGTGCGACCGGTATCGCCGCACCGCCGGGCTCGCCGCCCGGACGCCCCTGCCCACGGTGGTCGTGGTCGTCGGGGCGGAGCCGCTCGCCGAGGAGCTGCGCGGGGACCGGCCGACGCTCGAACGGCTCGGGGCGATCGGCCGCCTCGAGGTCTACGGGCCGGCCACCCCCTGGTCCGGACGGCAGCGGGACCTGGTCCCCGTCCTGTCGGAGATCCAGAAGGTCTACCCGAGCGAGGCGACCCAGATCGTCCACCTGCTCCGTCGCACGCCGATCCGGCGCCGCCCGGACGGGGCGACGGCGGAGCCGCTCGACGTGATCCTCCAGGGACTCCCCCGCCGCATCCTCCCGTCGATGGTCTCGTATGTCGAACGGCTACCCGACCGGTTCGATCCGGTCGGCTGGCCGTGGGGGGAGGTATATGTCGAGCGGCCGGCGACGGTCGTCGCTCCTCCCGGCACGCTCCCGCCCCTTTCCCCTGACCTGTTCCGGCTCGTGGAGGTGATCCGGCGGGAGCGCCGCCGGCGACCGAGCGGCGCCCCCGCGGGGCCGGCCCCGATCGTCGTCGCCACGGTCGACCCCTTGGCCGAGGAACTCCGGCGGGTCGCCCCGGCGTTGGCGGCCCACCTCGGCGTCGCCGAGGTGCGGGTCGTCGATGCCGCGGGAGGACTCCCCCGCGGGCCGTCGTTCCGGGGGCGGAGCCACACGGGAGTCCGCTGGTACCTCTATCTCCCCGGGCTCCCCCGACCCCCCCGCCGGGCCAAGGCGCGGCGGCCGCCGGCCGCCGGCTCCCGGGTCCGGGCCCCCCGGCCGCCAACTCCCGCGGCCGGGGAGATCGACTACGCTTCGCCCGAGCAGATCGCCCATGCCGAGGAGGTGCGCGCGCTGATGCAGGAGCTCGACGGGCTGCTGGGGAGTCCGCTGCTCGGCTTCGCGAAGACGAACGGCGCGTGGGAGGCGGGGCTCCGCTCCCGGGCCGACTTCGAGACGGCCGCGTTCGAAGCGATCGCCGAGGTCCCGGGGTTCGGCTGGCCGCTCGCCGAATCGCTCGTCGAGAAGCTCGGCCGCACTCCGCCCCCGCGCCCCCGGATCGTGCGCCCGCTCGCCGCCGTGGCTCCCCGCCCGGCGCCGGTCGGTGACGCTCCTCCGACGGCGGGGAGATCCGTCGACCCCGAGACGCGCCCGTTCCCGGTCCCCGAATCCGCGGGAGCGCGGGTTGGCTCCCCCGACCCCGCCCAGGGCCGGATCGTCCCCCCGGTAGCCGCGGCGCGGGCGCCGGACCGTCCGGTCCCGCCTCCGTCCGGCCGGCCGGCCCCGGGCACGGCCCCCTCCTCGCCGTCCGCACTCCGTCCCGCGACGGGGCTCCCGCCGCTCGGGAACGAACCGCCGGGCGCGGCGGACTCGGGGGCGGCGCCTGCATCGCGGCCGGCCGAGGCGATCGAGGAGCCGGGGCGCGAACCGGCGCCCCGGACCGGCCCGGAGCCGGACCCGGCTCCGAACCCGCTGAAGGAGATCCAGCCGGAGCTCGGCACGGATCCCGAACCGGGAACGGCCCTGCCCACGATCGGCGCTTCGGAGGGGACCCGTGCCGAACACCCCCTGCCCGCCGCCGAGACCCCGTCGGCCGCGCCCGCGCCGTCGCCGGTCTCGATCGGATCGACCCCTGGAACGCCGCCCGAACCGGCTGCGGAGGGGATGCGCGTCCCCGGGTGGACGGATCGGCCGGGGGGACCGACGCCGCCGGGGGCCGAGGGCGGGGCCGTGCTCCTGCCGACCGGGACGAACCTCGGGGTTGCCGCCACCCCGGCCGTGGAGGCGGTCGACCGCCCGGCGGACGTCGGGCCGGCGCTCGGCGCCGCGGTAGGAGCGTCGGAGGCGGAGCCGACCGCGACCATGGCCCCCGACCCGATCCCGGAGGTCCCGCCTCTTCCGCCCCGCGGGATCGACCTCGTCGTCGCGCCGACGTACCTTCCGGCGCTCGAGGAGTTCCTTGAGGCCACGGCGGCGGGCCACCGCGGGATCGCGCTCGTGCGGGAGTCTCCCGAGCGGATCCGGACCCGGATCGGCCAGCGGCCCGCGGAGGTCTACTGGCTCACCAACCTCGGGCGCGGCCCGACCGTGAAACCCGGCGACTTGGACGGGTTCCGCGCTTTCCTGGAGGGGGCGGTCGAGCGGGACGGGGTCACCGCGTTCTTCTTCGAGGGCCTCGAGTACCTCCTCCGGTTGCACGGCGCCGATCGGGTCGTCCCGATCCTCGAGGAGTTCCAGGAGCGGGCCCGGCGGCACGACGCCCGGGTCTGGCTCTGCATCCATCCGGGGCTCATCCCCCCGGCCGACCTCGACCGCTTGGCGGTCGCCTTCCCGCGCCCGTAGCCGGGCCGGTGGCCTTGGGTCGCCCCGGATCGGCCCGCGCCGACGGGCCGGTTCGGGCGGCCGCGTAGGAGTTGGGTCCCCTTCGAGGCGCCATCCGGGCAGCGGCCGACCCCGTGCGAACGACCCCGTCCCGGATCCGGAGCGACCCGGCTTTCCGGAGCGTTCGTCCGGCCTCCGTTGCGGGGGGGGGAGGATCCGCCGAGCGACGCCCCGCGTCCGGATCGAAACGCGCGGCCGGCGGGGCGGCGGTTGCCCGAGGCGGCCGAGACGGAGGGTAGCGGTGGGGGTCGGGGAACAGCCGAGGGAACGAGGGAAGCGGGGTACCGGAGGGCAGGGCGGGCTTGAGCGGCGGGCCCGCGAACGAGAACGGGGCTGGCGATCCCGCTTCCGGCGTTGCCCCGCGCCGCACCGACCGTATCCGGCTCCTCCGCATCGCTGACGACTGGACGAGGGTCGTCGGCCTCTCTTCGCGCGTCACGGGAACTTCCAGGGGCCCCCCGCCCCGCCACGGCGAACGGCCCATGGCCGGCTCCTCGCGCCGGGGCCACGTTCCAGCGGCAGGTCCCGGGGCCGCGGCATGCGATAGGGACGGGACGGAGCGCGGACTCCGATTCTCGCGTCGCAGAGCCCGATCGATCGGGTGCCCGAGCGGCGGTCAAGCTATTTTACAAATGTCTAAATACTTGTTTAATAGTGTGGAACACGTGCGAAACCCGCGAGCCGCTCCGGCGACCCGATTCCTCGGCGTGCGCCTGACCGCCGAGGAAGAGGCGCTCCTCGAACGGTTCCGCACCGAGCACGACCTATCGACCCGTTCCGAGGCGGTGCGGGCGCTCGTCCGCGGCGGGGGCCGGGCCCCCGTCGGCGGCAACGAGCTGCCGGTGACGCTCCGGGGCGAGCTCGAGGAGGTCGTGGACGACGGCTACGCCCGGGACGTCGACGGCGCGATGGCGATCGTCGTCACCCTCGGGCTGAGGGAGCTGGCCCGGACCCACACCGAACGGCTGCCGGCGCTGCGCGAGCGCGCGCGCTCGGTGGCGGAACGGCGGCGGGGCCGGACGCGGGCCGACCACGAGGGACGGGGGCTCCTCGGGCAGTAGGTCCCCACCGAACGAAGGGTTGGTTGCGAAATGGAGTCGATCACCATCGCCTGGAGCGAGCGAAGCGGGTTCATCTGCCGACTGTGCCGTCAGGACGCGAAGCATAATGAGGTGCTGCACATCTCGTTCTGCCCCGTCCACGGCCTGAGCTCCCCCTTGGACCAGTTGCCGTGGCGTCCGGAGGCGAGAGCATCCCGCGTCTCTACACCCGCACCGGCGACGACGGCACGACCGGTCTCGCCCATGGTGCGCGCGTAGCCAAGGAGTCGCTGCGGATCGCGGCCTACGGGACGCTCGACGAGGTCGGGGCCCATCTCGGGCTTGTCGACGCCGAGCTCCCCTCGGCGCTGGCGGAGCACCGGCCCGTCCTGCGCCGGCTCGCGCACCAGCTGTTCGTCGCGCAGTCGGAACTGGCGGTCGCCCCGGGCGGCCGCCCGCCCGCCCACACGATCGGGGCGGCGCACGTCGCCGAGCTCGAGGGCTGGATCGACCGCTTCGATGCGCTCCACCCCCCGCTCACGTCGTTCGTCCTGCCCGGCGGCTCGCCGACGGCGGCGCGGCTCCACGTCGCCCGGACCGTCGCCCGTCGCGCCGAGCGGGCGCTCTGGCAGCTCGCCCGGGCCGAGCCGGTCCCGGCCGATCTCCTCCGCTGGACGAACCGGCTGAGCGACCTCCTCTTCGCCATGGCGCTGGCCGCGAACGCCGCCCTCGGGATCGCCGAGCTCGCCCCGGACTACGCGGTCTGAACGGAGGCCGGCTCGGTGACGCTCGAGATCGGACTCGTCGGGAAGCCGAACGTCGGGAAATCGACGCTGTTCAACGCGCTCACGCTGCTCGACGTGGCGATGGCGCCGTACCCGTTCACGACGCTCGAGCCGAACCGCGGCGTGGCGGCGGTCCGGACGCCGTGCCCCCACGCGGAGCGGGGGGGACCGTGCACCCCGGGGAACGCCGCGTGCGTCGACGGGACCCGCTGGGTTCCGGTGAACCTGATCGACGTTCCGGGCCTCGTCCCCGGCGCCCACGAGGGGAAGGGGCTCGGCCACCGGTTCTTGGACGACCTTCGCGCCGCGGACGGTTTCGTGCAGGTCGTCGACCTCTCGGGCGCCACCGATGCCGAAGGGCGGCCGGTCGCCCCGGGCTCGGAGGCTCCGTCCCGCGAGGTCCTCTGGCTCGAGGAAGAGCTCGTCGCCTGGGTCTCGGAGATCCTGGGCCGGGACTTCGAGCGGCAGGCGCGGAGCGTCGAGCTCGAGGGCAAGAAGGTCGAGGAGTTCCTCGCCGCGCGCCTGACGGGCCTCTCGGTCGCCCCCCACGCGCTGGCGGCGGCGCTCCGGACGTCGTCCGTCGACCGGGCCCACCCGAGCCACTGGACCCCCGACGAGCGCCGCGCGCTCGCGCGGGCGATCCTGACCGCCTCCAAGCCGCGGGTCGTCGCCGCGAACAAATGCGACCGGGCGGGCGACGCCGACCGGACGGCGCTCTCGGAGGCGATCGCCCCGATCCCCGCCGTGCCGACGGCCGCCGACGCCGAGCTCACGCTGCGGCGGGCCGCCCGGGCCGGCCTCGTGACGTACCGGCCCGGGGATCCCGAGTTCGCGGTCCCCGATCCGGCGCGGCTTACCCCCCCGCAGGCGAAGGCGCTCGCGGCGCTCCGGGCGACGATGCGCACGTGGGGCGGCACCGGCGTGCAGGCGGTGCTCGAGCGCCTCGTCTTCGACCGGCTCCACCAGATCGTCGTCTATCCGGTCGAGGACGAGACCCACTGGACCGACGGGCGCGGGCGCGTGCTGCCGGATGCGCTGCTGGTCCCCGCCGACACCCCGGCCCGCTCGGTCGCCTACCGGGTCCACACCGACCTCGGCGACCATTTCGTCCGGGCGATCGACGGCCGGAGCCACCGGGCGATCGCCGCCGACCAGCCGCTCGCCCCGAACGCGGTCGTGCGGATCGTCGCCCGGAAGTAGCGCCCGCCGGCTCACGCCGGGGGGCCGACGAGCTCCGCCCCGTCGCGGGCCGGCCGGACGACGAACGGCAGGCCGCCGGCGCGGGCGAGCCGTCGGACCGCCTCGACCTCCGCCCCCGGCCGCGGCAGCGCGACGATCGATCCGCCGGCCCCGGCGCCGGTGAGCTTCGCCCCGTCGACGTTCGGGGCGACGGCGTCGAGCAGCGCCTCGAGCCGCGGGTGGGAGACGCCGACCTCGCGGAGGAGCTGCTGGTTCTCGGCCATCCGGGCGCCGACCGCGGCGCGGTCCCCCGCGGCCATCGCCGCGATCCCCTCCCGGGCGACGCGGGCGAATTGCTCGAGGAGCTCGGGTCCGTCCGGCGCTCGAAGCCGGGCGGAGACCGAGCGGACGGCGTCGCCCGTCGCGCGGGGGATCCCGCTGTGCGCCACGATCCAGACCCACCCCGGATCGTCGACCCGCCGGACGTCCCAGGTCCGCGGCCCGTCGCGGACGCTCCAGAGCGTCGGGCCGGATCCCGGGGCGTTCACCGTCAGGAAGCCACCGGCGACGGCGGCGCTGGTGTCGCCGGGGGAGCCGACCCCCTGGGCGGTCCGCTCGATGTCGAAGCTCCGCTGGGCGAGCCCGGCGCGGTCGACCCCGCCGCCGAGCGCGGAGCCCCCGGCGGCGAAGGCGGCGCAGAACGCCGCCGACGAGCCGAGCCCGGCCCCCCGCGGGATCCGGGAGACCGCCTGCACCTCGAGCGGGGTCCGGGGCGCCCACGGCTGCGCGAGGGCGGCCCGGAAGTACGGATGCCGCTCGGGCGCCGCCGGGTCGCCGTTCAGCTGGGCGCGGGCGCCCGGCCGTAGGAAGAGCTGGGTCGTCAGGTCGACGGCGAAGAGGAGCTCGGGCCCGCCGTGCACGACGGCGTGCTCCCCGAAGACGATGCACTTGCCCGGCGCGCGCGCGGAGAGCGGAAGCGACGCCGCCCCGATCGCCCCGGTCACGGGGTCCCCCGGCCGCCGTCGACCCGCTTGCCCCGCGCCGTCGGCACGATCGCCCGCCGGGCGCCGGGCCACGGTCCCGGCGGCGGGATCCCGAGGAGGTCGGCGAGCAGGACGGCCGTCGCGGCGACCTCGCTGTGGGGCTGGGAGCCGACCGCCACGTTGTACGTCGCGAGCCGGTAGAGGTCGGCGGGGACCTTCGCCCCCCCCGCGATCACCAGGAGGCGCGGGGCGCGGGCGAGGCGGGCCCGCACGCGGGAGAGCGGCAGCCCGTACATCGTGAGGTGGACCGACGGCCCGTCGAAGTCGCGGACGACCCGCCGCCACTCGGGCGCCGGGGCGACCTCGAAGGCGCCGCCCCAGCCGTCGACGACGGCGGCGATGCGCCGGGCGAGATCGGGGTCGGGCGGGTGCAGCAGCATCCGCTCCGCGCCGAACGCTCGCGCGGCGAGCGCGAGGTGGGTCGAGAGCCGCGGGTCCCGGCCGGCCCGGTGGCCGATCCGAAGGACCGTGACCGCCGGGCGCCTACGCCGCCGGCTCCGCTTGGAACCGCTCGATCCGGTGGCCACGGTACTCCAGTCGCTCCGACCGCTTCACGAGCCCCTTGAGCCGCGTCGGGCTCATCCCGAGCTCCTCGGCGATATCGGAGAAGAACCGCCCCTCGGGACCGACCGCGGCGTGGATCTTCGCCTCGAGCTTCGCGTACTCCCGCAGCGGCATCATCGCGATCGCGAGGACCTCCGAGATCTCGGCGAGCGGCGAGGTCGTGTTGATGTTGATCGTGGAGTAGTAGAAATGGTAGCTCTTGTCCGGCTGCCGGCGGCCCTCGCGGGCGACCCAGCGGGTGTCGATCAAGCGGAGCTTCTCGAAGAAGGCGAGCGTCTTCACGCCCTCCTCCCCGAACTCGCCCCGGACGTCCTCCTCGGTGAGCCACGCCTCGCCGAGGCGGGTCACAAGCCGCAGCTTGAGGGCCGAGTCGACGGCCCGGAGGATCGGCACGAGATCGCTGACGTCGTTGATGACCTTGATCCGATGCATCGTCCCCGCTCCGAAGCCGCTCACGCGGCGCCCGGCCGCCCGCGGGCGGCTTCCGTGAGGCGTCGGCGGTACTTCCCGTAGCGGTCCCCCGGATCGAACCGCGCCGGGTGGGGGGTCCGTGTCGGGCCGTGGCCGTCCGGGCAGTCGGCGCGGAACGTGTAGCGGCCGCAGACGCGGCAGACGCGGAGGAGGGCGTCGGTCATGCGCGGGCGAACGTCCCCTCGCCGCCGGCGGCGTGGATCGACTTGAGCGCCGCCTCGGTCGCCTTCTTCATCGTCTCCTCGGCGGCCTTGTACTGGCCGGCGGAGACGCGGATGCGGTAGCGGGGGGCGCCGACGTACTGGACCTCGACCGACGCGGGGTCGACCTCCTCCGCCGCCCCGAGGGCGTCCCGGAGGTGGGCGACGCCGTCCGGCGTCGGGTCGGTGAGGGAGAGGGTCCCGAAGATCGTGACGTGCGGCGGAACGATGTTGTCCGCGGCGACCTGGAGGAACGCCGCGACCCACGGCGCCTTGTCGTTCTCCTTCTGGAACCGCTTCGGGTCGGCGGAGGCGACCTCGAACGCCTGGAACAGCGAGCCGTACCGCTCGACCAACGCCGGGCCGTGCCGGTCGACGACCTCGTCCGCCGTCAGCTTGAGGGCGGTCGCGACCTGGTCGATGAGGCGGAGGGCGCGGTTCTCGTTCTTCCACGCCTGGGTCTTCTCCCGGCGCTGGTGGTCGTTGATCCGCTTGAGGGAGAGGTCGATCTGCTTCTTCGCCGGATCGATCCGCAGGACGCGGGCGACGATCTTCTGGCCCTCGCGGATGTGGTCCCGGATGTACTTGACCCACCCGGTCGCGACCTCGGAGAGGTGGATGAACGCCTCCCGGCCGTTGTATTCGTCGAGGGTGACGAACGCCCCGAAGTTGCGGATCGAGGTCACGGTGCCGATGACGAGCTCCCCCTCCTCGGGGTATTCCGGTCGCAGCGGCATCGGTCGCGGTCGGCCCCGCCTACGCCGTCGCGGGACGGACGAGTTCGCCCCGGAGCTTCGCCTGCCCGCCGGTCGGCGTCGCGAGGGTCGCGCCGCAGACGGTGCAGTTGACGACGGTCGCCGGTCGGCTGAAGACGGTCTGCTCCGTCGAGCAGTCGGGGCACTTCACGATCCAGAACGGGGACGGGGTGCGCACGGGGTTCCTCCGCTAGTGGTGCTCCACCAGTTCGAGCTGGCTCGCCCGGAAGCTGGCGGGCTTGACGGTGTACTTGCACTTCTTGCAGCGGTAGAGGAGGTTGACGCGCCGGACCGCCTTCGCGCGTCCTTCCGGCTTCGGGCGCGGGAACCCTCCGTAGCCGCGGGTCGCCCGGCGGAACCGCCGCTGCCCCCACGCCAGCTCCGACGCCGGCCGCTTCTTGCCCTTCTCGACGTCGTGGTCCGTGTGGACCTTGCACTTCGGGCAGTACGTCGAGACGACCTTCGGATAATGCATCGGGCGCCGCGACACCCCTGCGCTATTTAGGCTTGGGGGCGCTCGCCGTCGCCGTCCCCCCGGTGGGGCGGCCCGGCGGGGGCGCGGCCCGGTTCCGGCGCCCGGGCGGCGCCAAGCCTTAAGTAAGTCGGCTTTTTCGGCGGCCCCGCCCTCACCGAGGGTAGCAATCTCATGGTCGACCGTACCTCCCTCGAGGCCGTCACCGAGGCGCTCCAGAAGGCCCCGGAACGGAAGTTCGCCGAGAGCGTGGAGCTCTCCGTCAATCTGAAGGACCTCGACCTCTCGGTCCCGAAGAACCGGCTCGAGGACGACATCCCGCTGCCGAACGGGCGCGGGAAGCCGGTGAAGGTCGCGGTCTTCGGCTCCCCCGAACTCGGGGCGAAGGTGCGCGGCACCGCCGACCGGGTCCTCACCCCGGCCGATCTCGAGGAACTCGCGGGGGACGCGAAGGCGGCGAAGCGGCTGGTCCAGGACGTCGATTTCTTCTTGGCCGAGGCGCCGATGATGCCCGCGATCGGCAAGCGGCTCGGCGTCGTGCTGGGTCCGCGGGGGAAGATGCCCCGCCCGGTCCCCCCGGGAAGCGATCCGTCGAACCTCATCCAGGCGATGAAGCGCTCGGTCCGGATCCGCTCGAAGGGGAACCGGACGTTCCACGCCGCGGTCGGCCTCCGCACGATGCCGGCCGACCAGATCGCGCAGAACGTCGACGCCGTCCTGAACCGCCTCGTGGGCAAGCTCGAGCGCGGCCGCTCCAACATCGACTCCGTCTACGTGAAGACGTCGATGGGCCCGGCCGTCCGGATCTGGTAGGGGGACGACGATGCCGGGTCGCGAAGCCGTACCGCCCGCGAAGCTCGAACGCGTCGAGGCGATCGCCCAGACGATCCTCGCCCGGCCGGTCACCGGCCTGGTCGGCATCCGCGGCGTCCCCGCCGCCGCGCTCCAGCGGATGCGCCGCGAGCTGCGCGGCCGCCAGCGCCCGATCGCGGTCGCCCCGAACGCGGCGATCCGGCATGCCCTCGAACGGGCCGCCCGCGACCGCCCGTCCCTCGCGCCGCTCCTCGAGCAGGTGCAGGACCAGACGGCGATCCTGGTCGCCGACGGGAATCCGTTCGCCCTCTACCAGGAGTTCCTTCGGACCCGCTCTCCGACCCCCGCCCGGGGCGGCGAGATCGCGCCGGCCGACATCCTGGTCCCGGCGCAGACGACCAACTTCAAGCCGGGCCCGATCGTCGGCGAGCTCCAGCACGCGGGGTTCCCGGCGGCGATCGAGAAGGGGAAGGTCGTCCTCAAGAAGGACACCCTCATCGTGAAGGCCGGCGACGTCATCTCCCGCGAGGTCGCGGGGATGCTCACCCGCCTCGACATCTTCCCGCTCGAGGTCGGCCTCGCGCTCCGCGGGGTCGTCGACGGCGAGACGTTCTACCCGGCCCGGGTCCTCGCGGTCGACCTGGACGCCCAGCGGGCGGAGCTCGCTGCGGCGGCCCGGCGCGCCCTCGGCCTCGCGCTCGAGATCGGGTATGCGACCCCCTCGACCGTCCCGCTCCTCGTCACCCGGGCCCACCGGCGCGCGCTGGCGCTCGCCGTCGCGGCCGGCTACGCGACCCCCGAGACGATCGCCCCGCTCTTCGCGCAGGCGATCCGGGCGGCGGCGGCCGTCCAGCGCATCACTGGTACCTAGAAAGGACCCCCGAGTGTCACGGAGAGAGAACCATGGAGTACGTCTACGGAGCCTTGCTGCTCAACGCCGCCGGAAAGCCGATCGAAGAGAAGTCCCTCTCGGGGGTCCTGACCGCCGCGGGCGTCGCGCCCGACGCGGCCCGGGTGAAGGCGCTCATGGCGTCCCTGGAGGGCGTCAACCTCGCCGAGGTCCTCGCGAAGGCGGAGACGTTCAGCGCGCCCGCCGCCGCGGCGCCCGCCGCCGGCGACAAGAAGGACGGCAAGGGCGAGAAGAAGGAAGAGGAGAAGAAGGAAGAGAAGGGCGTCTCCGAGGAGGAGGCGGCCGAGGGTCTCTCCGCCCTCTTCGGCTGAGCGCTCCGCTTAAGACCCGCGACCGGGTGATGTCGACCGGGGGCCGCTAGGGCCGTTCGGTCGACCTGTGCCGGCGCGGGAGTACTGCGGCATCGTCGGCGCGTCCCTCCAGGGCAAGGGGGCCGCGCCGTACCTCTTCCGGGGCCTGCGGGCCCTGCAGCACCGCGGCCAGGAGGCGAGCGGGATGGCGACCTCGAGCCACGGCACCCTCCACCACCAGAAGGGCCGGGGGCTCGTCCACGAGGTGTTCAGCCAGGAGAGCCTGGACGCGCTCCGCGGCTCCGCGGGGATCGGGCACAACCGCTACCCGACGACCGGGACGACCGACCTCGAGAACGCGCAGCCGATCGTCTTCAAGCTCCGCCACGAGGAGGCGGCGCTCGCCGCCAACGGCGACCTCGTCAACTTCGAGCGGGTCCGGCGCCGCCTCCAGGCCCAGGGGGTCGACCTGCTCGGGAACGCCGACACCGAGACGATGGCCCAGATGATCGCCCTCGAGTTCGCCCGGACCCGGGACCTCGAGGCGGCGATCCGCCGGGCGTCGACCGAGCTCGTCGGCGGCTACTCCGTCGTCGTCCTGGTCGGCCAGCGGGTGATCGCCTTCCGCGACCGGCTCGGGATGCGCCCGCTCGTCTTCGGCACGATCGACGGCGGCGTCGCCGTCGCGAGCGAGTCGGTGGCGCTCGAGCTGATGGGCGGCACCGCGCTGCGGGACGTCGCTCCGGGCGAGGTCGTCGTCCTGGAGCGCGGCCAGCTCGTCCGCTCCTCCTTCGTCCCCGGGACCGGCCCCCGGGCCCACTGCATGTTCGAGTGGGTCTACTTCTCCCGGCCCGACTCCGTCGTCGAGGGCGAGAGCGTCTACGACGTCCGCCACCGCATCGGGCTCCGCCTCGCCGCCGAGAGCCCGGCGGCGGCCGACCTCGTGGTGCCGGTCCCGGATTCGGCCCGGCCGCAGGCGCTCGGCTTCGCCGAGGGCTCCGGGATCCCGTATGCCGAGGCGCTGATCAAGAACCGGTTCGTCGAGCGGACGTTCATCATTCCCGACCAGAAGCGCCGCGAGCTCGAGGTCCGGGTGAAGCTCCACCCGGTCCCGGGGCTGCTCCGCGGCAAGCGGATCGTCCTCGTCGACGATTCGATCGTGCGCGGGACGACCCTCCGCGAGATCGTCCAGATGGTCCGCCAGGCGGGGGCGACCCGCGTCGACGTGCGGATCGGCTGCCCGCCGATCGTCGCCCCGTGCTACTTCGGCATCGACATGAAGGAGCGGAAGGACCTGATCGCCTTCGAGCGGAGCGAGGCGGAGGTCGCCTCGGAGATCGGCGCCGAGAGCGTCCACTACCTCGGGATGGCGGGGCTCGTCGAATCGATCGGCAAGCCGCCCGGGGACCTCTGCCTCGGGTGCCTCACCGGCCGCTACCCGGTCGAGGTCCCCCAGGAGCGGCGCCGGCTGCAGACGTCGCTCGCGGAGTACTAGGCGTGCGCCCGGCGGTCGTCGTCGTCGAGGGGCCGCGCTTCGCCCTCGTCGACCTGGAAGCGCCCGGCGCCGGCGCCCGGGTCCCGCTCGGGTCGTCCGCCGCCGAGGCGGCCGCCGGCTACGCGGCGCTCGACGACGGGGCCTTCCCGCCGGCCGTCGTCCGGGCGATCCGCGCGCTGCCGGCCGGTCGCGAGGTCGCCGCCGCCGCCCGCCCCTGGATCGCTCCGCTCGCCCGCGCCGCCCAGCGGCCGGTCCGCCTCGCCGCCCTGGGCGAATTGCGGGCCGCCCGGGCGGCGGTCGACGGACCCGCCTCCCCGGACGAGCGGCGGTTCCGTCTCGCCGTCGCCCGCGCGGCGCTTGCCCGCGCCCTCGCCTCTCCCGAGGAGGTGCTGATCGCCCTCGCCCGCGAGGAGGAGCGGGTCGAACGGGCGCTCGGACGGGAGACCCGCGCCGCGGAGGCGTTCGTCGTCGTGCCGTCGACCGTCCTCGCCGACTACGCGCCGATCTGGAGCGCGACCCGCGCCGGCCTCGCGGAGCACCAGGCGCGCCTGCTGGCGCTGCTCGAGGGGACCGTCCGCGGACTCGTCCCGAACCTGGCCGCGCTCGTGGGGGACCGCGTCGCCGCCCGCCTGGTCGCGGCGGCCGGCGGGGTCGCCCCCCTCGGCCGGATCGGCGCCTCCCGGCTGCAGCTCCTCGGCGCCCGGCGGCGCCCCTCGGCCGGCCGGGGGCCCCGCTACGGGCTCCTCTACCGCGCCGCCCGGATGACGGACGTGCCGCCCGGCC
>JAKABH010000074.1 GCA_021801925.1 Thermoplasmata archaeon
TACTTCGCCCGGAACCCCGGGCAGGGGTACTGCCAGTTCGTGATCGCCCCCAAGGTCGCCAAACTGCGGCACCAGTACACGGATCGGCTGCGGTCGAACCCGGGCTGACCCGGCCGCCGGCCCGATCGCCCGCCGAGCCTCGCGGTGGGCCGGCAACCGGTCGCTTTGGATATCCCCCCTGCCGCGAGCGCCCGGATCGCCCACGAACCGGACCAAAATCGGACGGCCGGCGGGGTGCGAGCTCGACCGAACGGGGCGATCGGACCGCGGGGGGTCGGCTCCCGATGCGCCGAAATCGTACGTCACGCCGCCGGCGACGCGGTGGGAGGCGGGACCGCGGGCGGCCGTTCGCGCAGCGGGAGCATCGTGCCGATCGACTCGCCCCGCCGACGAAGCCCGATCTCCACGTCGCCGCCGACGGGATACCGGGAGAGCGCCTCGAGGAACTCCTTCAGGCGGGCGACCGGGAACCGGCCGACCCGGTCGATCCGATCGTGCGGACGGATCCCGGCCTGGTGCGCCGGGGAGCGGGCGACGACCTGGACGACCAGGACCCCCGAGTACGGGGGGAGCCCCCGGGCCGCCGCCAGCTCCGGTCGGAGGTCGACGACGTGCGCCCCCACCCACGGCCGAACGACCCGGCCCCGCTCCCGGAGTTCCCGTGCGATGCGGACGACCGCCTGGATCGGCAGGCAGAAGCCGACTCCCTGGGCGGTCGGGATCACGGCCGTGTTGAGCCCGACGACGGCGCCGTCCAGATCCGCGAGAGGGCCGCCGCTGTGGCCGGGGTTGATCGCCGCGTCGGTCTGGATCACGCCCTCGAAGACGAAATCCGCCCCGGGGAGCGGCCGGTCGAGCGCGCTGATCACCCCGAGCGACACCGTCGGCGAGCCCGGGAGGCCGAGGGCGTGGCCGACCGCGATCACGAACTGCCCGACCGCGAGTTCGTCGGAGCGGCCGATCCGGGCGGCCGGTAGCCCGCCCTCCGCCACCCGCACCACGGCAACATCCGTCACCGGGTCGCCCCCCACGACCGTCGCGGGCCGCGTATTCCCGTCGGCGAGGGTGACGCGGAGCTGCCGGGCCCCGTCGACGACGTGCTGGTTCGTGGCGAGGTACCCCGCCGGATCGATCACGACCGCGGACGCATGCGCGGGCGCGAGGGTCGGGCGGCCGCGGAGGGGGCGGAGCGCCTCGACCGCCGCGACCGACGGGGCGACCGCCCGGACGGCGGCCGGCACCCGTCCCTCCAGTCGGGAGGCGGGGAGCGTCACGTCGGCGCTACGGCCCCCGGGGCCAGGGGCGAAGCGGTTCGGGTCCCGCGGGGGGCCCGGACGGGCCGGGGGAGAGCGGGTTCGGCATCGCCCGGGCTACTCGGCGAGGAGCCGCTCGAGCTGCTCGAACAGCTCCGCCTGCTCCCGCTCCTGCTTCCGGCCGCCTTCCCAGCGGGCGTTGACGATCTTCACGAGGACCTCCGCGACCTGGTCCATCCAGGGACCTTCCTGGGCCTCGAACTTCTTCTTGAGCTTCTCGCGGAGCAGCTCGTGGTACGCCCGATACGCCGACCAGATCCACGGGCCGTGGACCGGCCCGGATCCGCATTCTCCTTCGTCCTGCATCGATTTCCTCGGAACCGAAGTTCCGGATCGCTTACGTCCCGGGGGCGGTTATCGACCGGGTCACCGGCGTTCCGGTCACACCGACCGGATCGGGCGGCGCCCGCCAGCAACTTACCGCCCGGCCACCGGCCGTTTACAAGCCGGCCGGCCGTTCGAGGGACGATGACCGTGGAGTCCCCTCCGCCCGTCCGGGCGACCGGTCGCCTCGACGACCGGGTGCTGGAGGCGCTCACGGAGCGGCCGGTCCGGATCCCGTTCAGCGGGCTGCGCCGGAGTCTCGGGGCCCATCCCGAGGCGCTCGTACGGGCGCTGCGGCGGCTCGAGCGGGAAGGGCTCGTCGAGCGGTCGGCCGCCGGCTACCGGTCGACGCGCCCCGCCGCGGAGCTCCCGGGGGCGGAGCGGCTGCTTCGGACGGTGGCGCGCGTCGATCTGCCGCCGGGGATCGAACCGGCGGCGGTGCTCGACCGGCTCGCCGGACGCTGGTTCGGCGCACTGCGGTGGATGGGGATCGTCGAACGGCCGGACCAGCGGCTCCTCGCCTGGGCCCGCCGCGACGGGAGCGGGAGCGTCCTGCTCGGGGTCTCCCGCGGCGCCGCCCGCATCTACGCCGCGGACGGCGCGGCGGACGACGGGCCGGACGCCGACGACTCCGCCTACGAGCTGTTGGTCGCCGTCGCCGACGCGCTGCGGCGGACCGCCGAACCCGGCTCCGCCCGCGGCTTGGTGGCGCACCTTTCGGCCGGGTGGGCGGAGCGGCCCGGGAGCGGCCCGTTCCGAAGCGGCCGCTCGGGGCCGAACAACTGACCCCGCCGTCCTTGGGGACGTTACCTAATGAGGGCCGACGCCTCGGGCGGGCGGAGGTCACCGTGGCGACCCTTCCGAGCGGGATCCTCCCTCCCCCTCCGCCGGCGTCGACGGGGGCGGTGCTTGCCGTCGAGCGGGTCTCGAAGTCGTACGGCCCGACCCGCGCCCTCTCGGACGTCAGCTTCTGGGTCCAGCCCGGCGAGATCGTCGGCCTGCTCGGGCCGAACGGCGCCGGCAAGTCGACGACGATGAAGTCGATCCTCGGGCTGCTCCGCCCCGAGGCGGGGGAGATCCGGGTCCTGGGCCGGAACGTCGCCTCGGACGGGGTCGCCTCGAAGCAGCAGATCGGCTACGTCCCCGAGTCGCCCGCGCTCTACGAGTTCCTCACCGGCGCCGAGTACCTCGACTTCATCGCCGACCTCTACGGCGTCGACGCCGCGAGCCGCGCGGACCGGATCGCCCAGTTCCTCCGCGGCCTCGAGCTCGCGGGGCACGAGGATTCGCTCATCAGCGGCTACTCGCAGGGGATGAAGCAGAAGATCGCGCTCATCAGCGCCCTCCTCCACCATCCCCGGCTCCTCGTGCTCGACGAACCGCTGAACGCCCTCGACCCCCGGGCGGCCCGGATCGTGAAGGACCTCCTCCGCGACCTTGCCTCGGGTGACGGCGTCGGGGTCCTGTTCTCGACGCACGTCCTCGAGATCGCGGAAGCGATCTGCGACCGCGTCGTGATCCTGAGCCGCGGCCGGGTCGTCGCCCAGGGGACGGTCGCCGACCTCCGCCAGCGGGCCGGGCTGTCGGGGAGCGGCCTCGAGGAGATCTTCCTCGCGCTCACCGGGACCGGCGACGTGGGGGACGTCGTCGGGGCGCTCCGCCGCTGAGGACCGATGGATCTCCACCGGGTCCGCCGGCTGGCGTGGGTGTTGGTCGCCTCGCAGATCCGGGCGAGCGGACGCAACGCCGATCCGAAGAAGTGGAGCAACCAGCCGTCCGTCTACGGCTGGGCGGACGTCGCGCTGTTCGCGGGCCTCTTCGCCGTCGTGCTCGTCGCCTTCCGCGGCGTCGGCGGCCCCGACTCCCCCGCCGGTCGCGTCGTCGGGACCGCCCTGCCGCTCCTCCCCCTCTTCGGGGTCGGCGCCATCCTGGTCGGCGGGCTCCTGTTCGAGCTCACGACGACCGCGAAGTTCGCCAGCAGCGACGCGGCGAACTGGCTCCCGCTGCCGCCCCGGGAGTACGTCCTCGCCTCGGGGATCGCCCTCGCCTACAGCTACTCGATCCCGATCGCCGCGATCGTCGGGGGCTTTGTCGGCGCCGCCGCGGCGGTCGGGCTCGCCGGGGCGGGGGGGCTCGCCGCCGTCCTCTCGGCGATCGGCCTCCTCGAGGGCGCGTTCCTCGTGGAGATGGTCCGCGCCGTCGGGCAGCGGAGCGGGGGCGGCTCGGCGCGCCACAACCGGCTCGGGGTGATCGCCCGGGCGCTCGTCTTCGTGGTGCTGATCGTCGTCCTGGAGCTCGCCTTCAACCCCGTGATCCTGTTCGACTCCCTCTCGGCACTCCACGCCTTCGGCCGTCTCACCGAACTGATCCCGCCGTTCTGGGGGACGTACGCGCTGCTCGTCTACCTCGCCGGCGACCCCCTCGAGGCGGCGGCGTTCGTGGTCGGGGTCGTCGCCTTCGCCGGCCTCCTCCTCGCGGCGGCGAACGCCCTCCGGCAGCGGTTCTGGTCGGTCTCGGCGCCCGAGTCCCACTTCGGCCCGCACCGCTACGGCGACGCCCACCCGATCCTCCGGCGGCTCGGGCTCACGGCCGCGGAGGGGGCGATCGTCGCGAAGGACCTCCATGGCTTCGGCCGCCGACGGGAGATGATGCCGATGCTGCTGCTGCCGCTCATCCTCCTCATCGTGATCTTCATCGACGGGTCCGTCGGCGGCGGGGGGATCGGGGGCGCGGGCCTCCTCATCTACGCCGGCTGGGCGACGGCGTTCACGGC
>JAKABH010000026.1 GCA_021801925.1 Thermoplasmata archaeon
TGGGCTCTGCCGCTGATGGGGGTCCTCGGGAACCGCTCGGCCAGCCGGTTCAACGAGATCCAGGATGCCGTGCGCGGCATCGGAGGCAAGGTGCTCGCCTCCCGGCTCCGGGACCTTGCCGAGATGGGCCTCGTCACGCGCACGGTCTACGCGGAAGTCCCCGCTCGAGTCGAGTACCGACTCACCGAAGCCGGAATAGAACTTCGGGAGGCCCTGATCCCGCTCCTGGCGTGGGCGACGATCCACCCGGTTGCCCCCCGCGCGCGCCGGGGATCCGCTCCCCACCGTCGACGGACGCCGTAGTCCGCCCGCCTCGACAGCTTTCCCGAGTTCGCACCGGGTACCCCGGATCCGAGCCGTCGACGTGGGGCCGCTCGATCTCCGCGGGGCCCGTCAGCGATTCCGACTCCTCGGGCTGGGGATCGGGGGCGTGGGTCCCCGGTCGGAGGAGGCGTCCGCCAGCCTCCGCCCGATCTCGTCGTCGTCGATCCCTTCGACCGCGAGCTGCTTCGCGGGAGTCCGACCGGCGTGCTCCCAGGAGACCCGGGCCTCCGGGAGACCGAGCCAGCCGGCGAGCAGGCGCAAGAGGGCCGCATTCGCCTCGCCCTCGACCGCCGCCGCGCGGCAGCTCACGATCCACCGGCGTCGCCAGGGATCCCAGCGGATCCGATCCTCCGAGCTACCGGGCCTCGCCCAGATCGCTACCCGACCCATCGACGCTCCGGGAGCCCCGCTCCGCCGGATAGGGCGTCCCGCCGCATAACTCCGGGGACGGACCGGGCCCCCCGACCCGCCGGCAAGGGGTATTCCCCTCCCCGGCCTTCTCGCCGTTCGGGAGCGAAAGCGTGACGCCGCCCCAGCTGACGATCCTGGACGGACAGCAGAGCATCGGGGGGACGAAGATCCTCTTCGAGCAGGGCCCGACGGGGGTGCTGCTGGACTTCGGGACCAACTACCAGAAGATGTCCCGGTTCTTCGAGGAGTATCTCCAGCCCCGGCCGGCGCGCGGCCTCGTCGACCCGATCGAGCTCGGCCTCCTGCCCCGCCGCCGCGGGCTCTACCGGCGCGACCTGCTGCCCCCCCAGGACTACCCGGACGGGGACGCCGGGTGGCCGGGGGGCCACCTCGACGCCCTCCTCCTGAGCCACGGACACCTGGACCACTGCGGCGCGATGGCGTTCCTCGATCCCGCGATCCCCGTGGTCTGCTCGCCGACGACCGCCGCGCTCCTCCGGGCCTGGCAGGAGTCCGGGAAGTCGGACGTCACCTCCGAGGTGACCTACCTGGGACCCCGGCGGCCGTCGGCCGTCTCGGGCGGGCGGCTGATCGAGACCGACCGGTCGGCGGCGAAGGAGAGCCGCGAGTTCCGCCTCCTCGGCGAGGCGCCGACCGCGCTGCGGGGCCTGCTCGCGCGTTCCCCGTACTCGGGGGAGCGCACCCGGTTCGAGCCCCGCGAGATCGGGGCCGCTCCGAACCGGCTCGGGGAGGCTCTCCGGTACACGGCCTACCCGGTCGACCACTCGGTCTACGGGGCGATGGCCTACGTGCTCGACGCCGACGGGGGCCCGGTCGCCTACTCCGGCGATCTCCGCTTCCACGGCGAGAAGGGCGAGGAGAGCGAAGCGTTCGTCCGGGCGCTCGAGGCCCGCCGCCCCGAGCTGCTGATCGTCGAGGGGACCCGGCTCACCGACCGGGATGACGCCCCGCCCCAGCGCCGGATCTCCGAAGACGATGTCGAGCGGAACTGCCGCGCCCGGGTCGAGGAGTATCCGGGCCGGCTGGTCGTCGCCGACTTCGGCCCGCGGAACATCGAGCGGTTGCGCCGGTTCCGCCGGATCGCGCTCGACACGGGGCGGCAGCTCGTCGTCACCCCGAAGGATGCCTACCTCCTCCACCTCCTCCACGCCGCCGACCCGTCGATCGAGACCGATCTCGCCCCCGGCGGGATGCGGATCCTCGAAGAGCCGTCGACCCGCGGCTCCCCGTGGCTCCAGCTCGTCGTCGACAGCTACGGGTCCGCCTTCCTGGAGCCGGAAGCGGTCGCCCGGTCCCCCGGCCGCTACCTCCTCTGCTTCAGCTTCTTCGACTGCAACGACCTCATCGATCTCCGCGCGGCGACCCCCGGCGGCCTCTGGCTCTACTCGTCCAGCGAGGCCCACGGGGAGGAGCAGGAGTTCGACTTCGAGCGGCTCCAGGCCTGGATCCGCTGGGCCGGGATGCATCAGGTCGGCTTCCGCTACGAGCCCGATCCGGCCCTCGGCGGACGGGAACGGCTCCGCTTCGACCACCCCGAGGACGTCGGCCACCACGCGAGCGGCCACGCGACCCAGGAGGAACTGCTGGAGTTCATCCGACGCGCCGCGCCCCGCCGGATCCTGCCGGTACACACCGCCCAAACCCCCGAACGGTACGAGGCGTTGCTGAGGGCCCGGGGGATCGAGGCCCCGGTGATCCGCAGCTCCCCGGACCGGCCGGTGAGCTGGTAGACCGCCGGGGGAGGATCGATCCCCCAGGACGGCCTGCGATCCACCCGCGGCTGCGGGGGGAACGCCCCGCCTCTCCCCGGTCGGGGCGGCTGGCCGCCGTCTGCCGGCGTCAGGCCCGCTGCGGGGCGGAAGCCGAAGCAGCCGGGGGGGGCGCCGACCCGGTGGCGGTGGACTGGATCGACTGGTTGAGGGCGACCTCGGCGATCGTCCCGCAGAGCCGTCGGGAGGTCCCCACCCCCCACGCGAAGACGGCCAGCGAAGCGGTTTGCCGGTGGGGGAGCCGGGCCCGGGCCAACGCCTGCTCCGTCCGGAGCAGCGCCCGGAGGCCTTCTTCCCGGTCGCGCAGCACCCGGTGGGCGACCGTTCGGTCCGACTGCTGCAGGGCGAGGGCGGCATCGTGGAGGGTCGTCCGGAGCGCCTCGGCATGCCGCTCGAGATCCTCGCGGAGCCGGCCCGGCCAGGCCGGTCCGCGGAGCCCGGCCTCGAGCTCGGAGGCGGCCCGGCACAGAATGTCCGCGATCTCTTCGTAGACCTTCCCCACGACCCGGCCCCCGAGCAGGTCGCGGGGTTCCCGGACCTCCAACCGGCGGGCGAGCGCGGGATCCCCCTGCGCGAGCATCAGCTGGCGGAGGGTCAGCGCATACAGCCGGTCGGACTCGACTTCCATGGCGCCGAGCTCGGCGATCGGCACGGGGGACGATCCCCGCACCGCCTCGGTAAGCCGCTCGGCCATCTCCTCCACGACCAGTCCGGCCCGGGCGAGCACCTTCGGGACGGGATGGCGGCGGGCATCCAGAAAACTCTGCAGCCGGGCGCGGTGCGTGTCGAGGAACACCACCTGGAGTCCCACGAGCGCGTGGGCGGTGCGTTCGAGTTCCCGCCGTCGATCCGGGTCGAAGCCCTCGGCGTCGAACAGGTCGATCCGATCGTATCCTACCGCGTAGCCTCCGAAGACGGTACGCGCCAGCACCTCGGGTTCGCCAAAATGGGCCGCCTCGACGGAAAGGACCCGGTCCGTGGCCCCACCGGCGGCCGGGGGGGCGGAGGGGGCGATCTCGAGCCGGCCGTCGTCCCTCGGGTGGAGCCAGACGAGGGAGCCGCGCGAGAGGGCATGCCCCTCGATCCACGACTTGGGCAGGCTGACCGCCAGGGAATGGGGCCCGGATCGGTGGAGGTGCCTGGGGGTCTGCGCCGGGGGGGACGGCGCGGCGCCCCGGCGGGCGCGGAAGCCGGCGGGTCGCCGCCGGCCCGCCACCGGGGGGGCGGGATCGGGGATCGGTTCCACGGGCGGCTCGGGGTCGAGGGGGGTCTTTACCGTGTCGGCTTGGGTCCTGACGGTCGTAGACCTTCCGTACCGTCTCGGGATGGCCTTCCCCGGTTCTTACCTTCCGATGGCACCGCCCCCCCGTACCGGCGCGGGCGGGCCGTCGGTCGTCGGCTGAGGGGGTCGTGGGAACCCCCGGTCCATGAACCTGCCGGAGCTGCTCCTCCTCGTTGCCCTCACCGGCGGATCGGCCGCGGCGATCCTCGGGTTCGCCCGCCCGGGGGCCGCCCGGGTGCGGGCGTCGTTCCTCGTGGGGGCGCTCGCGAGCGCCGTCGCGGCGGGGCAGGCGGTCCTGGTGCTAATCGGGATGGCGCTCCCGACCGTGGCCCTCGGGCTACCGGGAACGATCTCGGCCTCCCCGCTGCTCGCCCTCGGGATCCAGGAGGACCCGCTCTCGGCGTTCTTCCTCCTCGTCGTCTCCGTCAGCGGGGCCGCGATCCTGCTCGCCTCGGTCGGCTACACGGAGCGGTACGTCGACGGGCGCCGGGGGCTCCTCGCCGGCGGCATGAGCCTCTTCTGGGTGGCGATGGCGCTGGTCTGCGTCGCGGGGACGGTGTTCCTGTTCCTGGTCGCGTGGGAGGCGATGACCCTCATCTCCTACTTCCTCGTCGTCCACGACCACGAATCCGAGTCCAGCCGCAGGGCCGGCCTCCTCTATCTCGTGATGAGCCACGCGGCGACCGGCGCGATCCTCGTCTCGTTCGTCCTGCTCGCGACGGGGACCGGGTCGACCAGCTGGACGGGGATCGCCGCCGGCGCCGGCGGCCTGTCGCCCGGGGTCCGCGATGCCGCGTTCCTCGCCGCCCTCGTCGGGTTCGGCACGAAGGCCGGGATGGTGCCGTTCCACGGCTGGCTTCCCGAGGCGCACCCCGCCGCCCCGACCAACGTCTCGGCGTTGATGAGCGGCGTCATGATCAAGCTCGGCCTCTTCGGCCTGCTCCGGGTCGCCCTCGACCTGCTGGGCGGAGGGCCGAGCTGGTGGGCCTACCTCGTCCTCGCCCTCGGCGGGGTCTCCGCGCTGGGAGGGGTCCTCTACGCCATCGCCGAGCACGACCTGAAACGGCTCCTCGCCTATCACTCCGTCGAGAACATCGGGATCATCCTGCTCGGCGTCGGGGCGGCGATGCTGTTCCAGAGCCTCGGCGACCCGGTGCTCGCGGCGCTCGCGCTCGCGGCGGCGCTCCTGCACACCTGGAACCATGCGTTGTTCAAGCCGCTCCTGTTCCTCGGGGCGGGGGCGGCGGTCGGGGAGACGGGGACGCGGGACATGGAGCGGATGGGGGGGCTCATCCGTCGGATGCCCGGGGTCGCCCTCGGCTTCTTCGTCGGGGCGATGGCGATCTCGGCCCTGCCCCCGTTCAACGGATTCGTCAGCGAGTGGCTCCTCTTCCAGAGCTTCTTCGCCGGATTCACCACCGGCTCGGTCCTGGCCGAGATCTCCCTCTCGCTGCTGGCCGGGGTGCTGGCGCTCACCAGCGGGCTCGCGGCCTACTGTTTCGTGAAGGCGTTCGGGATCACCTTCCTGGCGCGGCCGCGATCCGAGGCGGCCGCCCGGGCGGGACGCCCGCCCGCCTCCCTCACCGGAGGGATGGGGATCTTGGCGGCGTTCTGCCTCGTCCTGGGGGTCGCCCCGATCCTCGCGCTCGACCTCGCGGCCCGGCCGCTGCGGGAGCTGACCGGTGCGGCGGTGGGCTCCGGGGTCTCCTTGGGGGTGCTCTCGGCCCTGCCGAACCCGTCCGGCGGTTCGCTCCCCCTCGCCCCGGCGATCGTCGCCGCGTTGCTGGCCGGGGGGCTGCTGGTGGCGTGGATCGTTCGGCGCCTCCGCCGCGCCCCCGCGGTCGACGAGCGACCGCTCTGGGACTGCGGCCTCGACGCGCCGACGTCCCGGATGGAGTACACCGCCGCCGGCTACGCGCAGCCCGTGGAGCTCCTCCTCCGGGATGTCTACCGGCCTACGGAACGGGCGGAGGAGGTCCCCCCCGTACGGCCGTCCTGGGGCGGGCTCGCCCGGATGCAGCGCTACACGGTGGTGATCACGGAGCCGATTCGGGGATGGGCGTATGAGGGGGTCGCCTCGGGGACGGTCGCGCTCTCCCGGGCGATCAGCCGGTTCCAGTCGGGGCGCATCCACGCCTACCTCGGCTACATCTTCGTCACCCTGATCGGACTCCTGCTCCTCGTCCGCGCGGTAGGAGGCTCGGGGCCGTGAGCGGGTCGTTCCTCGCCCCGGCGCTCGCGCTGGTCGGGGAATACCTTCTCGTCCTCGGGCTGTCGCCGCTCCTCCTCGCGGTCCTGCGCCGGGTCAAGGCGCGCACCCAGGGGCGGATCGGTCCGCCGCTCCTCCAGCCGTACCGGGATCTCTGGAAGTGGATGGGCAAGGACGGGATCTACGCGAGCTCCGCCTCCTGGATCACCCGGTATGCGCCGGCGATCTCCTTCGCGGCGCTGCTCGCGGCCGTCCCGCTGGTCCCCTGGTTCGTCCTCCCGACGCCCCTCGGCCCGTTCGGCGACCTGATCCTGCTCGTCGGGCTCCTCGGGCTCTCCCGATTCGTGATCGCCCTGGCGGCCCTCGACGGCGGGAGCACGTTCGGCGGCATGGGCTCCTCGCGGGAGATGTGGATGGGGGCGCTGGCGGAGCCCGTCTTCCTCCTGGTGATCTTCGCCTTCGGCAGCCCGGCCGGCTCGACCCAGGCCGGGGCGATCGCGGCCCGGGGGGTGGCGCTCGGGATCGCCTACGCGAACCCGCCCCTCCTCCTCGCGATCGTCGCCTACGTGCTGCTGCTGCTCGTGGAGACCGGCCGGCTCCCCGTCGACAACCCGGCGACCCACCTGGAGCTCACGATGGTGCACGAGGCGATGGTGCTCGAGTACACCGGCCGCGACCTCGCCCTCATCGAGTGGGGCCGGGGGTTCAAGCTCGCGATCATGTTCGGCCTCCTGATCGCCCTCGCGGCCCCGTGGGGGATCAGCACCTCCGGGACGCTTCTGCTGGTCGGGCTGGCGGTCGGGATCGTCGTGGGGAAGCTCCTGGGCGCCCACGTCCTGGTCGGGCGGCTCGAGGCGCGGGTCGCCAAATGGCGGCTGTTCCGGGTGGCGGACCTGCTGACGCTCGCCGCCGTCTTCGCCTTCGGTTCGCTCGCCCTCGCCTACGTCATCGGGGGCGGCGCATGACCCCGCTGCCCGTCCAGGCGTTGGACATCGCCGCCGCCGTCGTGCTGGTCACGGCCTGGGTCAGCCTGCTCCATCGGCGGATCGAGGCGCTGGTCGACACGTATGCGATCCAGTCCGCCGCCGTCGCCCTGACCGCGGGGCTCGTGGCGTACGAGTACCGGGCGCCGGACCTCTACCTGCTCGCCGGCCTCACGGTCGCCGTCAACGTGGTCGCGCTCCCCGGGCTGCTGCGCCGGGTCGTCCGGGTCCTCGGGGTCCCCCGGATGGTCAACATGTACGCCTCGGTGCGCGAGAGCGCCCTCATCGGCCTCGCCCTCCTGCTCCTCTCGGTGTGGGTCGTGGGCCCGATCGCCCCGTTCGCGGAGATCCCCTCCGCGGGGCTCCTGCCGATCGCCGTGGCCGTGGTGCTGATCGGGTTCTTCCTGCTCGTCTCCCGCCGCAAGGCGGTCACCCAGGTCGTCGGCCTGCTGGTGATGAACAACGGGGTCTTCCTCGCCGGGATCGCGCTCACCTACGGCCTCGGGCTCCTGGTCGAGCTCGGCCTCGCGGCGAACCTCCTCGTCCTCGCGATCGTCGCCCGGATCTTCCTCCAGCGGATGAAGGAGTCGTTCGACCACGTCGACGCCGACGCCCTGCGCGCCCTGGAGGGGTGACCGCCCGCCGTGCCGATCCCCTGGCTGCTCGTCGTGCTGATCGTCCCGGTCGCCGGGGCCGGCGTCGTCGCCGTCGCGCGGAGCCGGCGCCAGGCGAACGCCGTCGCCGCGGCCGTGGCGGTCTCGGCGGCGCTGGCCGTCGCCGGGCTGCTCCAAAGCCTCCTCCTCCGCGGCCCCCAGTCGTACGCCGGGAACTTCCTCTACGCCGACGACCTCTCGGGCCTGCTGCTGCTCGTCGTCGGGCTCGTCGGGCTCGCCTCCCTCCTGTACTCCCTCGACTACCTCGGACGGCCGGGCGGCGCCCACGAGCTGCCGCTCCCCCGGCTGCGCCGGTACTACGCGCTCGTGTTCCTGTTCCTCTTCTCGATGTACCTCGTCGCGGAGGCGAACAACCTGGGGGTGCTCTGGATCGCCCTCGAGGGGACGACCCTCGTCTCCGCCCTCCTGGTCGGCTACTACCATACCCGGCGGGCCCAGGAGGCGTCGTGGAAGTACCTCATCCTCTGCAGCGTCGGGCTCGCCTTCGCCCTCTTCGGCACGCTCCTGCTCTACGTCGCGGCCGTGCACGCCTTCGGATCCGGGAACGCGGACCTCAACTGGACCCGGCTCGTCGCCTCGGGGGCCGAGCTCGATCCGGGGGTGGTGCGCGTCGCGCTCGTCTTCCTGTTCGTGGGATACGGGACGAAAGCCGGGCTGGCGCCGCTCCACACGTGGCTGCCGGACGCCCACTCGGAGGCGCCGACACCGGTCTCGGCGCTGCTCTCCGGGGCGCTCCTCAACTGCGCGATGTACGCCCTCCTGCGGATCGACGCGATCACGGTGCGGATCCCCGATTTCACCTGGACCCAGTGGCTCTTCCTGCTCCTCGGGCTCCTCTCCGTGTTCCTGGCCGCGCTCTTCCTCGTGGTGCAGCGGGATCTGAAGCGGCTGCTCGCCTACTCCTCGGTCGAGAACATGGGGATCATCGCCGTCGGCCTCTCCTTCGGGGGAGCGGCGGGGATCTTCGCGTCGCTCTACCACCTCCTCAACCACGCCGCGACCAAGTCGGCGATGTTCCTGATCGGCGGCCACGTCGCCGTCGTCGCCCGGACCAAGAGCCTGCCGGAGATCCAGGGGGCCCTGGTCGCCGCCCCCGGCACCGGGCTCCTCCTCCTGTTCGGGGGGCTCGCGCTCGCCGGCGTGCCGCCGTTCTCGATGTTCTCCAGCGAGTTCCTGATCCTCTCCGCCGGCTTCGCCCGGGGCGACAGCGTCGCCGCCGGCCTCCTGCTGCTCGGCCTCCTGGTCGCCTTCGGCGCCCTGCTCTGGCACCTCAGCCGGATGCTGCTGGGCGATCCGCACCAGCCGTACGACCGGTCGGCCCGCCTCGGCGTCGCCGCCTCCCTCGGGATCGGGATCGTGCTCGCGGTCGCCCTCGGCCTCGGCCTGTTGCTGCCGGATCCCCTCTCCCAGCTCCTGCACGGCGCGGCCCGGGTGGTGAGCGGATGACGCCCTCCGCGGAGGAGGGGGAGGAGCCTCCCTTGGAGCCGGCGCCGTCCGTCGCGCTGGCCGGCGACTTTCCGAGCCGGCCGACCCCCGCCGAGGAGCGGCGCTCGCTCGGGGCCCTCGGCCTCGACCCGGTGTGGGATCCGTCCGAGGATCTCTGGCGGGTCGACGTGCCGCCGGAGGGGTGGGTCGCCGCGGCGGTCGGTGCGTCCGACGCCCTCCAGCACCCCCTCTCGACGCTCTTCGGCGAGGCGCCGCGCGAAGCCCCGGGGACGATCCGGGTCCATGCCCTGTTCCTCGGGATCCGGCCCTCCGGCGGCGTCCACCTCCGCTGCGCGCTCGATCCCCCGCGGCCGACGCTGCCGACGCTCTCGACCACGCTGCCGTACGTCGCGCCGTTCGAGCGGGAGCTGACGGAGATGTTCGGCGTCGACGTGAGCGGGCTCGCGGACCGGCGGCCGCTCTTGCTCCACGAGCACCACCCGAATCCGCCGCTCCGCCCCGGCCCCGCCTCCGCCCCGGACGGGCGGCGCGTCGAGTATTCGTTCCGCCCGGTCGAGGGGGAGGGGATCTACGAGGTCCCGGTCGGCCCGGTCCACGCCGGGGTCATCGAGCCCGGGCATTTCCGGTTCCAGGTCGTCGGCGAGAAGATCCTGAACCTGGAAGCCCGCCTCGGCTACACCCACAAGGGGACCGAACGCCTCTTCGAGGGGAAGCCGAGCGACCTCGGCTCCATCTGGGCGGAGTCCGTCTCCGGCGACATGTCGCTCGCCGGCGCCGCGGCCTACGCCTATGCCGTGGAGCGGGCCCTCGACGTTGCGGCCCCGCCCGGGGACGAGGTTGTCCGGGGCCTGCTCCTGGAGACGGAACGGATCGCGTTCCTGCTGGGGGACGTCGCCGGCATCGCCCTGGACGTAGGGTATGCGGCGGGGGCCGCCCGGGCGAACCGGCTCCGCGAGGCGGCCTACCAGACCCTCCGGGCCGCCACCGGCTCCCGCCTCGGACGGGGCACCATCGGGGTCGGGGGGCTGCGCCGGCCGATCCGCGGGAACCTCGACCCCGATCTCGCGACGACGTACGCCAGGTGGCGGGAGGCGATCGGTCGGCTGCGGGACGAGTGGCTCGGGAAATCCTCGGTCGTGGACCGGCTGGAAGGCACCGGCGAGATCTCCCGGTGGGTCGCCGAGCTCATGCATTTCGTCGGGCCGGTCGCCCGGGCCTCGGGGCTCCGCATCGACCTGCGGCACGACCGGCCGTACGGCGCCTACGTCGGCACCGAGGTGCGGGTCCCCCGGGGGCTCACCGGGGACGTGCGGGCCCGGCTGGTCGTCAAGGTCGAGGAGATCGTCGAGTCGTGCCGGCTCGCCGAGGAGTTCCTGCGCCGCCTCCCCGCGGACCGGTCGCCGGTCGAGTCGCCCCGCCCGCCGACGCCGGGGGAGCGCCGGTCGGGCCTCGGATGGGTCGAATCGCCGAGGGGCGAGTTCCTCGTCCACGTGACGATCGGTCCGGACGCCCGCCTCGAACGCGTGCACGTGCGGGACCCGTCGTTCCTGAACTGGCCGGCGATCGAGTTCGCTGTCCGGGGGGCGATCCTGCCGGACTTCCCGCTCTGCAACAAGAGCCTCAACCTCTCCTATTCGGGGTACGACCGATGACGGAGCGAACGGTCGATCCTCCCCCGCGCCCCGCCCGGGGGCCTCTTCTCGGGCCCGCCGACCCCGCGGCGAGCCCGATCCGCTACCCCTTGGGGCCGCTCGAGCCGCCGGTCGGACCGCCGCGGACCCCGCTCCACCGGGCGGAGCGGTGCGAAGGGACCGGGGCCTGCGCGCGCGCCTGCCCCACGGACGCGATCTCGGTGGATCGGAGCTTGGGCCCGACCGTCGTGGAGCTCGACTACGGGAAGTGCCTCTTCTGCGGGCTCTGCATCGATGCCTGCCCGTCGGGGGCGATGGCGTCGGTCCGCTTCGAGGAGATGGCCGTCCGGGATCGGGCCGATCTCCGCCTGCGGCACGGTCCGCCCCCGCCGCCGCTCGCGGGCTCCCGGCTCGCCGACGAGGTCCGGGAGCGCGTCCGGCGCCTCTACGGGGACTCGCTGGCGATCCGCGCGGTCGACGCGGGAAGCTGCAACGGCTGCGAGGTGGAGGTGGCGGCGCTCCTCTGGCCCCGGTACGACCTCGAGCGCCTCGGGATCCAGCTCGTCGCCTCGCCCCGCCATGCCGATGCCCTGATCGTGACGGGCCCGGTGACCCGCAACATGCGGCTGGCGCTCGAGAAGACCTATCGGGCCGTGCCGGGACCGTCGTTCGTCGTCGCCGTCGGGGCGTGCGGCATCTCCGGCGGGCCGTTCCGGGATTCCCCCGAGGTCGAGGGCGGGGTCGATCGGGTGCTGCCGGTCGAGGTCTACGTGCCGGGGTGTCCGCCGTCCCCGGTCTCCCTGCTCTACGGGCTCTGGCTCGCCCTCGGGAAGGTCGACCAGCGGCTCGCCCGGGGGGAGATCCCGGCCGACGCCCTCCGCGGCCCGCCGCGGTAGGCGGGGGACGGGGCGACCGCCCCCCCCCGGCCCGCTCCCGCGGCTCGTCGATCGATCGCCCGTTATGTCGATGCATGTCTACATATATGGTGTAGATGTAGGTCGACATGATGCAGCGCGCGCGGCGGGCGGGGGCGTTGGGGCCCCGCCTCGAGCGGTTGACCGGGACGGACGGCGCGGCGTGCCTCCCGAAGTATGCGGGGTGGGGGCGGGCGATCGCGCGCGAGCCGGCGTTCGCTCCCGCGCTCGCGCGGGCGAAGGCCCTCGCCGACGGGCACCGGCTCGCCATCGCGGCGCTCCTGCGGCGGCACGGCGAGCTGTGCGGATGCGAACTGCAGGCGGCGCTCGGCGTCAGCCACGCGACCGTGAGCCACCACATGTCCGTGCTCGGGAAGGCCGGACTCGTCAGCGCCCGCCGGCAGGGCAAGTGGATGTACTACGCCCTGCGGCCCGGGGCGTTCCTGGAGATCCCGTGAACCGGGCCGCGGCGGACGCGGAGGCCGCAGCCTCCGGGTCGAAGCAGGTCCTGTTCGTCTGCGTCGGGAATTCGGCGCGCTCCCTGATGGCCGAGGCGATCTTCAACGCGGACCCACCCTCTGGCTGGCGCGCGATCTCGGCGGGGACGCGCCCGGCGGCGTCGCCGCATCCGCGGACCGGAGCGATGCTGCGGGAGATCGGGCTGGAGCTGCCGTCCCACCCGCCCCAGCCCCTCACCCCGGAGATGATCGACCGGGCGGGGATCTGCATCTCGATGGGCTGCCTCGATGAGGCGAGCTGTCCGGTCCGGCTCGCCTCGCGACCGCTCCGGGACTGGGGGCTCCCCGACCCGGCGGAACTCGACGAGGCGGGCTTCCGCGAGGTCCGCGACCGGATCCGGACGCTCGTCGACCTCCTTAGACACGAGCTGGCCCCTGCGCCAGGAGTCTCCGGGGTCCACGATTCCCGCCCCGCTCAAGGCGCCGGCCGCCAGGCTCCGCCGCGCCTCTCGACGGAGCGGACGGCATGACGGGCGGGCGCACCCCGGGTGAGGCCGCGACCGTGGAGTCGCCGAGCCTCGCGCTCGACGCCGTGGACCGGTACCTCCCGCTCTGGGTCCTCCTGGCGATGGTCTCGGGCCTCGCGCTGGGCCGGGCCGACCCGGGGATCGGAACGGCCCTCGGCGCCTGGCAGATCCAGTCGGTCTCCGTGCCGATCGCCCTCGGGCTCCTCCTGATGATGTACCCGATCCTGGCCCGGGTCCGCTACGGACGGATCCGCGACGTCACGCGCGGATGGCGGTCGACCGTCTTCCCCCTCCTCCTCAACTGGGTCGTCGGGCCCGCGGTGATGTTCGCTCTCGCCTGGGCGCTCCTCCCGGACGCCCCGCTCCTACGGACCGGGGTCATCCTGGTCGGCCTCGCCCGGTGCATCGCCATGGTGCTCGTCTGGAACCAGCTCGCCGGGGGAGATGCGGAGTACGCCACCGTCCTGGTCGCCCTCAACGCGGTCTTCCAGATCGTCGCCTACGCCGGGCTCGCGATCTTCTACCTGGTCGTCCTGCCCGGGTGGCTCCACCTCCCGTCGCAGGCGATCTCCGTCGATCCGTCGACGGTCGCGCTGACCGTCCTCGTCTTCCTCGGCGTCCCGCTGATCGCGGCGCTGCTCAGCCGCGTCGGCCTCGCCCGCTGGAAGGGCCGGACCTGGTACGACGAGCGGTTCGCCCCCGCGATCGGTCGGCTGACGCTCTGGGGCCTCCTGTTCACGATCGTCGTGATGTTCGCGATCCAGGGGATCTCGATCACGACCCTGCCGCTCACCGTGCTCCGGGTCGTCGCGCCGCTCGTGGCCTACTTCGCCGTGATGTGGCTCCTCGGCTTCCTGGGCGCCCGGGCCCTCGGCTTCGGCTACGAGAAGACGGTGACGGTCGCCTTCACCGCCGCGAGCAACGACTTCGAGCTGGCGATCGCCGTCGCGGTCGTCGTCTTCGGGGTCGCCTCCCGGGTCGCCTTCGCCTCGGTGATCGGTCCGCTCGTCGAGGTCCCGGTCCTGCTCTCGCTCGTCTACGTCGCGATCTGGGGCCGCCGGTGGCTCCACCAAGCGCAGTCCCCCCGGGGGCGCGGCGGTGTGCCGGACGGCCCCGGCGCGCTCGTCGGCCCGGACGATCCCGCCCCTCCCTGAACGTCGGACGGGGCGCCGCCCGGTCCGGGGGCGGAGGGCCGGCGAGTCGCCGGACCGAGCCTCGGGACCGGCCCCCGACCGCTTCCCCTCGACCGTACGAAGGCAGGTGATATACTCCCCGCCGAGTTCGAACCTCAGTGGCGCTGACCTCCCGTTCGGCCGCGCTCGTCGCGGTGGGGATCCTCGCGGCGCTCGTCGCGGCGGGAGCGCTCCTCTACTACGTGGTGGGGCACTTCAACCCCGCCGGCATCGGGGGCACGGTCTGGCTGCGGGTGCTGCTCACCGCCGGGTTCGGCCTCGTCGCCGTCCTCGGCATCGAGCGGCTCGTCGCGGGTCGGGTCGTCCAGCGGGCCGGCGTGCGCTGGGGAGGGCTCGTCCTTTCGGCCTACCGGTTCGCCGCCTACGCGATCCTCGCCTTCGCGGTGCTGATCGCGGCGAACGTGAACAGCCTGGCGCTGCTCGCCGGCGGCACCTTCGGCGGCCTCGTGCTCGGGCTGGCGAGCCAGACGGCGCTCTCGAACATCGTCTCGGGGGTCGTCCTCCTGGGCACGCGGCCGATGCAGCCGGGGGACCGGGTCACGCTCGTCACCTGGCAGTACGCGTTCGACGTCCCGACGTACCCGCCGAAGTTCTACTCCAACGATCTGTTGATGCCGGGCTACACCGGCGTTGTCCGCACGATCGGGATCGTCTACTCGACGGTCGCGCTCGACGAGGGGCCGCTCGTCAAGATCCCGAACAGCATCCTCCTCCAGGCGGCGGTGATCTCCCACCGGCCGTCCGAACGCCGCGTCCGGACGAAGTTCGATGTCCCCGCGACGGTCGAGATCCGGCCGCTGATGGAACAGATCCGCGCCGCTGTCGCCTCGAGCCCGTGGGTGAAGGACCCCGCGTCGGTCCAGGTGCTCGTCAACCATGCCTCCCCGACCCTGTACGTCCTGAGCGTCGACGCCCTCTGCCAGGGGGCGCTCGAGGAGCCGCCCCGCAGCGACTTCCTCCTCCTCATCGCCGACCTCGTCCACGCCGCCGGGGTAGCCTCCTCCCCGGCCCCCGCCTCCCCGCCGCCCCCCGCCGTCCCTGCGCGCCCCCCGGCCTGACGGGCGCGCCGACCGGTGCGACGGGGCCCCCGGGGCCGCGTCGTCGGCGCCCCGTGCGTCGCCGTCTCAAGTAGTTAGAAGTCGTAATATATGATTGCGAAACAGCGGTCGGCGTGCCCCCTCCCCCGCGTCCGCCGCCCGCCGCGCCGCCGGTCCCGGCGGGCGACGACGTGCACGAACTCCTGCGCGAGACGTTCCTCGCGCTCAAGCGACGGCAGCGGGTCGTGCTGCGGAGCCAGGAACTCTCCCACACCGAATGGATCGCGCTCCACCTCTGCTCGCAGGGGCCGGCGCGGGGCCAGGAGATCGCCGAGATGGGCGACCTCACCCCCGCCGGGGCGACCGACGTCGTCGACCGGCTCGAGGGCCGCGGTTTGGTGCGCCGCGCCCGGGATCCCGACGACCGTCGGGCGATGCGGGTCGAGCTCACCGACGACGGTCGGCGGCTCCACGCGGAGACGCGCCGCCGCGTGGTCGCCCTGTGGGGCGAGATGACCGGGAGCCTCGGCCCCGGGGAGTACCGGGCGCTGTCGGAAGGGCTGCGGGCCCTCCTGCGCGCCGAACGGGCCCACCCCGAGCCCGCCTAGACGGAGGGAACGATGGAATACAAGTGGACCGTCCTCTCGAACACCACCCTCGGCGGCCTCCTCGCCTCGATCGACGGATCGATCCTGCTGATCGCGATGCCGGTCGTCTTCACCGGGCTCGGGGTGAACCCGTTCCAGGCCGGGAACTTCCCGCTCCTCATCTGGCTCCTGCTCGGTTACGGGGTGGTGACGGCGACGCTCCTCGTCACCGTCGGCCGGCTCTCCGACATCCTCGGCCGGGCCCGGATGTACAACTTCGGCTTCGCCATCTTCTCGACGGGGTCGATCCTCCTCTTCGTCGAGCCCTGGTCCGGGACGACCGGAGCGTGGGCGCTCGTCGGCTTCCGCCTGATCCAGGCGGTCGGGGCGTCGTTCCTCTTCGCCAACTCGCTCGCCCTCCTCACGGATGCGTTCCCCCCCGGGGAGCGCGGCAAGGCGATCGGCGTGAATCAGATCGCCTTCATCGGCGGCTCTCTGGTCGGGCTCGTCGTCGGCGGGATCCTGGCGGGGATCCCCAACCTGCATATCGGCCCGTACATCCTCCCGACCTGGCGGATCATCTTCCTCGTCAGCGTCCCGGTCGGCGTCACGGGGACGATCTGGGCCTACCGCAGCCTCCACGAGATATCGACCCGGGCGGCGAACCAGCGGATCGACTACCTCGGGAACATCACCTTCGCCCTCGGGCTCACCCTGCTCCTGGTCGGCGTCACCTACGGCCTCCTCCCGTACGGCGGCTCGAGCATGGGCTGGGCCTCTCCCTGGGTCCTCGGGGCCCTCCTCGGCGGGGCCGCGCTCCTGGGCGCCTTCGTCGCGGTGGAGCGGCGCGTGCGCGACCCGATGTTCCGCCTCGAGTTCTTCCGCATCCGCGCCTTCGCCGCCGGCGCCAGCGCCTCCCTCCTCGGGTCGCTCGCCCGCGGCGGCCTGATGCTCGTCCTCGTGATCTGGTTCCAGGGGATCTGGCTGCCGCTGCACGGCTACTCGTTCGCCGAGACGCCGTTCTGGGCGGGGATCATGATGATCCCGATGATCGGCGGCTTCCTGGTCGCCGGGCCGCTGAGCGGATGGGCCTCCGATCGCCGCGGGGCGCGGACGCTGTCGACGATCGGCCTCGTCCTCGGCTCGGCCGCCTTCTTCCTGCTCGCGCTGTTGCCGGTCGACTTCGCCTACTGGCAGGTCGGCCTTTTGCTGTTCGCGAACGGATGCGGTATGGGGATGTTCGCCGCCCCGAACGCCTCCGCGGTGATGAGCTCCGTTCCGGCCCAGAACCGGGGCGCCGCCTCCGGCATGCTGACGACGCTGCAGAACGCGGGACAACAGATGTCGCTCGCGATCTTCTTCACCATCGTCATCCTCGGGCTCACGCACGGGCTCGGCCAGGGCGCCTCGTCGGTCCTCGGCGGGGCCGGGGTGCCGGCGGCGGACGGCGGGATCCTCGCGCACCTGATCTCGGCGAACCCGACCGGCGCGCTCTTCGGCGCCTTCCTGGGCCAGAACCCGATGTCGACCCTCCTCCAGGTCGCCCCCACCGTGCCGGGCTGGGTCCCGCTCTCCTCCTCCACGACGCAGGCGCTCCTCGCTCCGCACTTCTTCGCGGCGACGGTCGCCCCCGGATTCGGCTCGGCGATCAGCTCGGCGTTCTGGTTCGCGGGGGGCCTCACCCTCGTCGCCGCGACGATCTCCTCGCTGCGCGGCGGGCAGTACTTCCACACGGAGGCGGCGGTCGGCGCGCCCGCCACCGGCCCGAGCGGGGTCGGGGGGCCGTCCGACATCCGGCCCGCGCCGGACGTGTCGGCGGGCCCAGCCGCCCCGCCCGGCGAGTAGCCGCCCTCCCTCCGACCCCCTCCTTCCACGGAAGGGCAGGTTCCCCACCACCCCGCTCGGACACGGAACCGATTCCTGTACTCCAGACCCCGAAACCGGGCCCGAAAGGCCCAAGAGGGCTCCGGAACGTCGGGGAGCGGGTCGGCGATGGACCGGGACCGCTGGTGGAACGCCTTCGTCCTCGTGCTCGGCACGGCGGGCGTCCTCGTGCTGATCTGGCTCTTCCTCTACTTCAGCGGCGTCACACCATGATCGGACGCGGCGGCCCCCCGTAGATGGCGACCGACCCGATCTGCGGGATGGCCGTCGATCCCCAGACGGCGGAGCTCAAGCTCGTCCGCGACAACCGGACCTTCTACTTCTGCTCCGGCTCCTGCCTCCGGCAGTTCGCCGAACCGGCGGCCGAGCTCGCCCGGCTGCGTCGCCGCCTCGCGGTCGCCTGGCCGCTCGCCGTGGCGATCGCCGCGCTGACGTACGCGACGCCGTTCGCCGGCTGGCCGTACGTCGCCGCGGCGGCGGCGGCCGTCGTCCAGTTCTATCCGGGCCTCGGCTACTACCGGGGGACGTGGGATGCGATCCGAAGCCGCATCTGGAACATGGACATCCTGATCGCCGTCGGGACGACCGTCGCCTTCGGCTACAGCGTGGCGGTGCTCGCGGGCGTCCGGGGCCTGCCGATCGCCTACTACTTCGACGCCTCCTCGCTGATCGTCACGCTGATCCTCACGGGGAACTATCTGGAGCATCTCACCCGGGAACGGGCGCGGGGGACGCTGCGCGCCCTCCACGAGCTCGTCCCGCCGACGGCCACGATCGCGCGCGACGGCGTCGAACGGGTCGTGCCGGTCGGCGAGGTCGTCCCGGGCGACCGGGTCCATATCCTCCCCGGGGCGCGGTTCCCGGTCGACGGGGTCGTCGTCGACGGCCGGTCGAGCGCGACGGAGTCGCTGCTCACCGGCGAGAGCCGGCCGGTGCCGAAGGAGCCGGGTCGGCCGGTCGTCGCCGGCACCACCAACGGGGAAGGGGCGCTCTGGGTCGAGGCGACCGGCGTGGGGGAAGACACGGTCGTCGGCGAGATCGGCCGCCTCGTCGCCGAGGCGGAGACGAGCCAGGTCCCGCTCCAGCAGCTCGCCGACCGCATCGCCTCGGCGTTCGTCCCGGTCGTCCTCGCGCTCGCCGTCGGGGCGGCCGTCGCCTGGTTCCTCGCCGGGGCGGGGGTGTCGATCGCGCTCCTCGTCTTCGTCTCGGTCGCGATCACGGCCTGCCCGTGCGCCTTCGGGATCGCCACCCCGGCCGCGCTCGTCGTCGGCACCGGCCGGGCGGCGGAGGAGGGGATCCTGTTCAAGGGCCGCGACTCGCTCGAGCGAGCGAGCCGGGTCACGGTCGTGCTGACCGACAAGACCGGCACCCTCACCGTCGGGCGGCCGTCGCTCGTCGGCGCCGTGCCGGTGCCGGGCGGCACCGAGACCGACCTGCTCGCCGTCGCCGCGGCGGTCGAATCCGGGTCGGAGCATCCGTACGCCCGGGCGGTCGTCCAGGCGGCGACCGGACGGGGGATCGCCGTGCCGGCGGCGACCGAGCTTAGGGTCGAACCCGGCCGCGGGGTCGAAGGGGTGGTCGGGGGGCACCGGATCGACGTCCGGCTTGGGGAGACCGGGACCCCGAACGATTCGGACTCGGCCCCTCTCCGCGCGCTCGCGGCGCCGTTCGAGGCGGCCGGCCAGGCGTGGTCGGTCGTCCGCCGGGACGGCGTGCCGATCGGCGTCCTCGGGTTCGACGACGAGATCGCCCCCGGCGTCCCGCAGGCGGTCCGGGCGCTCGCCGCGGACGGGATCGCCGTCGTGATGGTCACCGGCGACCACGACCGGGCCGCCCGCCGCATCGCCGAGCGCGCCGGGATCCGGGAGGTCTACAGCCGCCAGACGCCGGCCGAGAAGCTCGGGATCCTTACGCGGTACCGCCAGGCGGGCGGGTTCGTGGCGTACGTGGGGGACGGGATCAACGACGCGCCGGCGCTCGCCGCGGCCGATCTCGGCATCGCCATCGGCTCGGGGACCGACGTCGCCCGCGAGTCGAGCGGGGTCGTCCTCGTCCGACCGGATTTCCGGGGGGTGGCGCTCGCGCTGCGCCTCGGACGACGGACCGTCCGCAAGGTCCGCGCCAACCTCACCTGGGCGATCGGCTACAACTCGGTGCTGCTGCCGGTCGCCGTCGGCGTCCTCGTCCCCTGGTTCGGATTGCGGGTCTATGACGTGCTGCCGATCGTCGGCGCGGTGGCGATGGGCCTCTCCTCGACGACCGTCGTGCTGAACTCCCTGTCGCTGCGATGGGTCTCCCTCGGGGCGGAGCGGCGCGGCCGGGCGGCCGTCCCGATCGCCCCCGGCCTCCCCGCCTGACCGGCCCCGGGCGCCGGCCGGGCGCGAGCGAGCCTTCATCTTGGGGGGCTCGTCTGGCCGTGGCGATGTCGTCCCGGATGGTCGCCCTGGCCCTTCCCCTCGCCGTCGTCGCGCTCCTGCTCCTCTCCGCCGGCCCGGCCGGCGGCGCGGGGACCGCTCCCGCGACCTCGACTGCGGGGACCGTCGCCGGGCGGCCGGTCGCCGGACCCACCCCGAACGAGGCCCGAACCGCCGCCCCCCTAACGGCCCCGGCCCCGCCGGCCGCCGGGCCCGCCGTCCCGCTCACCCCAGCCGAACGTCAGTACGAAGCCGAGGTCCGGGCCACCGCAGCCGCCCTCGCCGCCGCCGGCGGGGCGCGAGGGGGCGTCCGCCTCCCGAACGTCGGGCCGCCGGCCCGGCTGGTCGACGGTGTCGTGGTGCCGGGTCCGCTCGCCGCCCCGGGCCACGATGCGTTCCCCGAGGGGGTCGCCTACTACGGGGAGAGCAACCCCTCGGGGACGGTCGTCGCGACCTCCCTGAACGCCTCGAGCGTCGTCGGGACCGTCCGCGTCCAGTCGCTCGCGACGACGTACTTGGACGCGAACGCACCGAACATCTCGGGGATCCAGCTCAACTCCTTCCTCTACAACGTGACGATCCAGGGCCAGTCCGGCCACGACTTCTGGACCCAGAACGCCCTCAACTACTTCGCCGAGAACGCGACGCTCGGCCTCGGCGAGGACACCTGGAACTTCTCCCAGGGGGCGAACGGGATCCCGACCGGCAACTCGACGATCGCCGCGCACAGCCCGAACGGGTCGATCTCGGGGGGGATCTACGTCGGGGCCGGGCCGTACCTGGCCGCGCCGACGCCGTTCTCCCTCACCCTGTACCTCAACTCGACCCGGACCGCGGCCGGCGACCAGGAGCTCTGGTACAACTACTCGCTCGCCGCGGCGGGCGAGCCGTACCGCAGCGGGAACTACGACTGGATCGTCTTCAACTCGACGAACGCGGCGCATCCGGCGACCGTGCCGGTCGCCCCGTTCTACGCGAGCGGGACGAGCTACAACCCGACGGGCCTTCCCTACGACTTCGAGCTCGACTTCGGCATCGCGCCGTACAACGGCGCCACCATCGACTCGTTCGGCGGGAACCTCTCGGCGACGCTCGCCTACTGTCCGATCGCGACGACGCCGTGCTCCCCGTCGGAGATCCGGTCGGTCCCGGCGGCGGAGGATTTCGGCGCCCAGACCGGGGAGACCGGGGCGGGCCTCGCCTTCAGCTTCGAGGGAACGACCGCGTATGCCACCGCCGGCCCCGGCCTTCTGTCCGGGCTCTGGGGGTACGGCGGCGCGGCCGGGGTGGCGGCGGGCAGCACGCCGGTGTCGGTCGCGATCTCGACCTCGGGGAGCCCCGACGGCGGCACCGATCGGCCGTACGCGTTCGTCTTCCTGAACGACACCTCGGCCGGCAGCGGGTATGCCTGGGCGCCGGACGTCGCCCTCTGGCACCTGATGCCCGGCGCCTACAGCTACCTCGTCATGCTCGCCGACTACGGCGCCCAGTTCGGTTCCTTCACCGTGGGGACGACCCCGACGAACTTCTCGCTCGTCCTCCGCTATTCGAACGGGAGCGGCGTCTACACGCCGCTCTGGGCGTTCGACAACGCCGAGCTCCCCGGGATCGCCTCGGGCGGCGCGGGAACGATCGCCGACCAGTATGCGCTGTTCCAGAACCCGACCCACCGCTGCACCGCCTGCGACGGGGCGCCGAACGGGAGCCTCTCGGGATGGTTCTTCGACTACAACGACTACCTCTATCCGACGTTCCCGGGGGTGCTCCTCCAGGGGACGAGCGCCTACGTCGAGCTCGACGACCCCGTCCCGTTCGCCGTCTTCAACGAGAGCGCCGGCACCGGATCGGCCGCGGCGAACTGGACGTTCGACCTCCCGATCGAGTTCTACCAGGCCGCCCACGTGACGCTCACGAACGCGACCGGTATCGGCACCTGGCCCACGATGTACGAGATCCTGATGATCGCCACGACGCCGGCGGCCCAGAACCCGTTCCCGCAGGGGAACGTGATCGTCTGGGACTCGACCTCGATCCTGATCCGCGGCAACCGGTTCACGACGGAGACCGAGCCCGGCTCGACGTGCGGCGCCGGCGGCGCCTGTCCGCCGTTCGCCTGCAGCGGCGGCTGCGTGCCGCCGGACGAGCTCCTGCTCTACGGCGGGCGGAACAACACCGTCTGGGGGAACACGTTCTCGGACCCGGCCGGCGTGGCACCGGCGACGGGCGGCGCGGCGGTCTACGCCGGGCTCGCCGAAGCGGAGAGCGGCGACCGGATCTACAACAACAACTTCTCCGTCGACAACCCGGCGATGCTGATGGCCTACGACATCGTGAACGACTCGTGCTGGGCCGGCTACGCCGGCCAGTGCCTGCCGCTGTTCACGCCGTCGTACCGCGATACCTGGAACGTCTCGAACCAGTCGGCGACGAACGTCGCGGAGACGGCGAACGGCTTTTCGCTGTCGGGGAACGTCCTCGGGCCCGCCTACCGGATCCAGGGCGGGAACTACTGGTGGGACTGGGGGAACGCCGAGAACCCGTACGGGAC
>JAKABH010000075.1:0-2552 GCA_021801925.1 Thermoplasmata archaeon
CTTCGTCTACCCGCTCGCCCTCCACGAGCAGCGGCAGGCGGCGAAGAAGGCGAAGGCGCCCCCGACCACGAAGGCGTGTCCGTTCTGCTGCTCGACGATCAACGTGCAGGCGACGCGCTGCGCCTTCTGCACCCAGGCGCTCCCCGCGGCCGCGCCGGCGGCGTAGGGCCGCCGCCTACCCCGTCCGGGGCCCCGCGGCGGCGACCGGGTCGACGACCCGGGCGCCCGCGAAGCCGAGCGCCCGGAGCCGGCAGGCGTCGCACCGCCCGCACGGCCGTCGGCCGCCGGCGTAGCAGCTCCACGTGAGGCCCCAGGGGACGCCGAGCCGCTCGCCGAGCCGGACGATCCCGGCCTTCGACCGGCGCAGCAGCGGCGCCCGGATCGCGATCCCCCGGCCCGAATCGATCCCCCGCCGGGTGCCGAGGCGGGCGACGCGCTCGAAGGCGCGGAGGAACGCGGGGCGGCAGTCGGGGTAGCCGGAGTAGTCGATCGCGTTCGCGCCGAGGTAGATCGCGTCGAGGTCGGCGCTCTCCGCGTAGCCGAGCGCCACCGCGAGGAGGATCGTGTTCCGGGCCGGCACGTACGTCGACGGGATCCGGCCCGTCCGGGGGCCGCCGCGCGGGAGGGGCCGGGCCGGGTCGGTGAGGGCGGAGCGCAGGATCGGAGCGAGCGGCAGCGCAAGCTCCACGTGGCGGGCGACGGCAAAGTGCCGCGCGAGCGCGCGGGCCGACCGGCGTTCGCGGTCGTGGCGCTGGCCGTAGGCGACCGTGAGGGCGTGGACCGGCGGCGCCTCCCGGACGGCGAGGGCGAGGCACGTCGCCGAGTCCATCCCGCCCGAGAGGAGGACCACGCTCCCGGCCGGCGCCGTCAGAGCCCGAACCTCCCGCCGACGATCCCGACGGCCGCCGCCGCGATCGCCACGGCGGCGAGCATCCCGAGGAAGTTCGTCGACCCCTTCGTGAGATAGCCTCGGTTCTCGAGCGTTTCGCCGAGGACCGAGTCGACCTGGCAGCCGAGGAATCCGGCGATCGTCACGACGACGACCAGGAACGGCGCGGCGGGGCTCGGGCTGCCGAACAGCTGGAAGAGGAGCGCGCCGACGACGCCGGTCGTGACGGCGCCGAGGAGCGCCCATCCTTCGCCGACCGCCGAGACCCCGCCGTTCGTGCCGGGACGGACCGGCCGGAACGAGAGGATGCTGCGGGCCGCGCCCGCGAGGACGCCCATCTCGCTCGCGAACGTGTCGGCGGCGCCGAAGGCGAGGGCGCTGGCGAAGAGGACCGCGACGGTCGGCGCGTCCGCGGGGAAGAGCACGACCCCGACGGCGAGCCCCGTGGGGATCAGGATGTGGGCGAGGACGTTCGAGACCCCCCGCTCCCCCGCCGTCCCCTCCTGGACCTGCTGGCGCCGTTTCTCGTCGATCCGGAACCGCGTCGCGAGCACGCTCCCCACGACGAAGAGGATCAGGAGCGCCAGGAAGCCGTAGCCGGCGGTGAGGACGATCACGATGCCGAAGGCGGCGGCGACCGCGCCCGCGGCCGGGGTGAGCGCCCGGGCGACGATCGCCCCGAGGGCGAGGGCGACGGTGACGAGCGCCGCGACGAGCGACGGCAGGAACGGGAAGTACACGACGAATCCCGGGGCCGAGGGGTCCGGGGCCTTAACCCCACCGGGGGCCTACCCTCGCGCCAGAATCCGGGCGACGGCGAGCCCGAAGCGGCTCGCGGTGATGTCGGGCCGCGTCCCCTCCCGCTCGACCTCGGCGGCGAGGAGCTCCTCGTGGCCGGGCGGGACGACGAGCGCCGTGAGCAGCCCGAGGCGCCGACCGGCCTCGATGTCGAGGGGCCGGTCGCCGACGATTGCGCTCTCCGCGAAGGCGATCCCGAGGTCGGCGGCGGCCCGCTCGAACAAGAGGGTCCCCGGCTTGCGGCAGGCGCAGCGGGACTCGGGGGCATGCGGGCAGTAATAGAAGGCGTCGATCCGGGTCCCGAACGGGCGGAGCCGCTCGTTGATCCGCGCGTGGATCGCCGCCACGTCCTCCGCCGAGTAGAACCCCCGCTCGATCCCCGACTGGTTGGTGACGCAGACGACGAGGTGCCCGCACTGGTGGGCGAGCCGGATCGCGGGACCGACGCCCCGGTAGAGCTCGACCCGCTCCGCCTCCTTGAGGTAATGCAGGTCGGGGTTCAGCGTCCCGTCGCGGTCGACGAACAGCGCCCGGGCCGTGGGGGGCGGCGACCTCGGGGCCACGCCCCGGGGAGCCGGGCCGGGCTTATGGGGCCATCGCCTCCTGCGCCGGTCGTGGAGGCGCAGGCGGACGCCGCGGCGCTCGCCCGGGCGGCGCTCGACCGTGGGCTCGACGCCGCCGTCCGCGAGCTCCCGTCCCGCGGGCCGCTCGTCGTGCTCTGCTCCGGCGGGGTCGACTCGGGCGTGCTCGCGACCCGGCTGCGGGAGCGGCCGCAGCTCGTCGCGGCCGTCGTCGGCGTCGCGGGCAGTCCCGACCTTGCGGCGGGGCGGGCGGCGGCGGAGGCGATCGGGATCCCCTCGGCGGT
>JAKABH010000075.1:2652-4298 GCA_021801925.1 Thermoplasmata archaeon
AGCCGTGGCCGACGACGCCTCGTCCCTGTTCTGCCCGCTCGAGTTCCGGTACGGGCGACCGGCCGTCCGGGCGTTGTTCGACCGCGGGGCCCGGCTCCGCCGCGCGCTGGCGGTCGAGGCCGCCCTCGCATCGACCGAGGCCGAGCTCGGGATGATCCCCGCGGAGGCCGCGAGCGCGATCCGGGCCGCCGTCGAGGACGGCCGGGTCTCGCTGGAGCGGGTCGACGAGCTCGAGCGGTCGCTCCAGCACGATGTCATGGCGATCGCCCGGGCGCTCGCGGAGGCGTCGGGCGACGGGGGCCGCTGGGTCCACTACGGGTCGACGAGCGCGGACATCACGGACACCGCGCTCGCGCTCGAGCTGCGGGAGAGCGCCGACCTGCTCCGCGCCGATCTGACGACGCTCGCCCGGGCGCTGACCGCCCTCGCGCGCGCCCACCGCGCCACGCCCGAGGTCGGCCGGACCCACGGGCAGCACGGCGTGCCGATCTCCTTCGGCTACAAGATGGCGGTCGCCGCCGCCGAGGTGGTGCGCCAGCGGGTCCGCCTGGACGAACTCCTCCCCCGTCTCGCTGTCGGGAAGATGGCCGGCGCGGTCGGCACCGGCGCCGGCTTCGGCGCCCAGGCGGCGGCGGTCGAGGACGGGGTGATGCGCCGGCTCGGCCTCGGGGCGGACGAGGCGCCGACCCAGATCGTCGGGCGCGACCGGATCGCCGAGTTCACGAACTGGCTCGCGCTCGTCGCGGGGACGGCGGAGCGCCTGGCGACCGAGGTCCGGAACCTGCAGCGGACCGAGATCGCCGAGATCGCCGAGCCGTTCGACGAGGCGCACCAGGTCGGCAGCTCGACGATGGCGCAGAAGCGCAATCCGATGCTCTCGGAGAACGTCTCGAGCCTCGCCCGCCTCGTCCGCGCGTTCGCGCTGCCGCCGCTCGAGAACATGGTCCAGTGGCACGAGCGGGACCTCGCCAACTCCGCCAACGAGCGGATCGTCCTGCCGCACGCGATCCTGCTCACCGACGACCTGCTGGGGAAGCTCACCCGGGTCTTCGCGGGCCTGCGGGTCGACCCGGCCCGCATGGCGGCGGAGATCGCGCGCAGCGGCGGCGGGGCGATGACGGAGAGCCTCATGCTGGCGCTCACGGCCCGGGGCCTCGCGCGCGCGGAGGCCCACGAGCTCCTGCGGCGGCTCACGCGCGATCCGGCGACCGGCCCGTCGCTCGCCGACCGGGCCCGCGCCGATCCCGAGGTCGCCCGCCGGCTCGGCCCGGCCGAGATCGACGCGCTGCTCGATCCCGCCCGGTACGTCGAGGCCGCGGCGGCGAAGACCGACCGGATCGTGGCGCGGCTGGACCGCGAACTCGCCCGATGAGCGACGCGGAGGAGCCGTGGGCAGTGACGATCTCCGTGCGGACGCGCGATCCCCGGGTGGCGGGATGGCTCGAGCGGGCGCTCGGCCCCGAGGTGACGCGGGAGGTCCCGCGGGCCCGGGCGACGCTCGCGCGGCCGGCGCCGGACCGGCTCGACATCGTGCTCGCCGCCCGCGACACCGGCGCGGTCCGGGCGGCGCTGAACACCTACCTCGGCTGGGTCCACCTGGCGCTCGCGACCCTCCCTCCGGCGGGACGTCCCCCCGGCTAGGGGGG
>JAKABH010000076.1 GCA_021801925.1 Thermoplasmata archaeon
TGAACGCGGACGGGTCGCGAGGTCCAGCCCCTCCAAGGCGAAACCCAGTTTCCGCGTGTACTCGACCGCGGTGACATGATCCGGTAGTTCCATCGCCCCGAACCACGGGCGGACCTTCGGGTCTCGCGTTATCGAGAGTCGTTTGGCCGAGAGCATCGGGTCGGTGTTCCCACGAAGGGCGCGCTTGAGAGGGATGAGGGAGGGAGGGTGCGCCGACCGTTCGTAGTTTCGCACCCTCCCAGGGTATGGGAGCAGGGGGATTTGAACCCCCATATGCGGGTCTCTCCGCGCGCTCCAGTCACTCGTCACGGGGGCGCACGCGCCCCTCCGCAGACCCGTTCGTTCACAGGGGACCCAAGGTCACCCTGACTGGAGCCCGCTGGTCTGCCAAGTTAGCCTATGCTCCCTCCCCGCCCCCCCCTCAGTGCCGGGGAAGATATGCTTTGTTGCCGGGCGGGCCCCTCTGGAGCCCAACAATCGGTGCACCTCGGAGGATCGCAAACCCGCCGGGTTCCGTGCCCCGGAAAGGGGGGCCCCGGGGGAGAGCGGCGTCCGGTTCCGGGGCCGCTGCCGTCGCGACACGCCGGACCGACCGACGGTTCGAACGGCTCCTTCGACCCGCGCAGGGACCAGCCACTCCCCCCAAGACCGTCACCCCGCCGGGCGATGCCACGGGAGCGCGGGTCGGTCATCCGCCCGCATCCGGTCGGGAAGCGACCCGGGGGCCTCCGTGACCGAACCCCCCCCGGGGCGTGCGGCGCTGTTCCCTCGGGGGGTAAACGGTCCCGGACGGGGGGCGCCCGTCTCTCCCGACGGCGGCCTCGGTCCCGACGGGAGCGCTCCCCGGCGCCGACCTCCCCTCTCTCCTTTGGGAACGCTTATCTACAACACATTTTGTCCGCCGGCTCATGTCATTGAAAGAGCCGCCCTCCGCCTTGGCGCCGCCGACCGCGCGCCCCCTCGTCTGGGTCGCGGTCCTGCTGATCGTGATCGCGGGCGGGGCGGTCGCCGCCACGGCGACCTACTACTCGCTCCACCCGGCCCCGTCCGCCGCGGCCCCCGGCTCGATCCAGGTGACCGACGACCTCGGGCGCACGGTCACCGTACCGGCCGACCCCGCCCGGGTCGTCGTCCTCGGGCCGAGCATCATGGACATCATGTTCCGGCTCGGCCTGCGGAGCCACGTCGTCGGCGTCGACTGCTACGCGGCGGCCGACGGCGGGCTCGCCGAGGATTACTCCCCCAACCAGACCGCCCGGTGGAACCTCACCTCGTCGATGTGCGTCCAGGTCGGCCCGACGTTCGCGCCCTCGATGCTCGCGGCGCTCGACCCCCAGCTCGTGCTTTCGACGACCCTCGTCTCGGTCGCGACGGTCACGGAGATCTCGCAGAACCTGGGCGTCCCGGTCGTCATGCTGCAGCCGCCGACGTTGAGCGGGATCCTGGTCGACGTCTCCCTGGTCGGGGAGATCTTCGGGGTCGGGAGCGCGGCCAACGCCCTCAACGCCGCCCTATCGCTCGAGCTGTACAACGCGACGAACATCACCGCCAACGCGGTGGCCCTCCCCACGGTGCTCGTCACCTATTCGGTCGACGCCTCGGGCTACTGGACGTTCGGGCCCGGCACGTTCGGCTCGTCGCTCCTCGCGCTCGCCGGGGGCGCGAGCATCAGCGCGGCCGCCTCGACCCCGTACCCGGAGCTCGCTCCGTCCCAGGTCCTCTCCGACAATCCGTCGTGGATCATCTACGGGACCGGCTTCGGGCTCAACGAGAGCACGTATGCGGGCGGCCCCGACTGGAGCAGCTTCGGCGCGGTCCAGCACGGGAACGTGAGCGGCCTCGATTCGAACTGGCTCACCGAACCGGATCCGACGATGATCCTGAGCGGACTACCGGCGATCCAGGCGATCCTATTCCCGGGCGCCCGGTGAGCGGGGACCCGTGGCCGAGCGCCCGCGGCGGGGAGGGCGCCGGCGTCCGGCCCTCGTCGCGGCCGCGCTCCTGGTCGGCGGCGTCGCCCTCGTCTTCGGCTCGTCGCTGATCGGGCTCCCCGACATCGCCCCGCGGCTCGGCCTCCAGATCCTCCTCCACCAGCTGAGCGGGGGCGCCCTCTTCCCCAACGCCTGCGCCGGCACGGGGGTCGGAATCGCCCGCTGCCCCGAGTACGAGTTCATCCTCTGGGATCTCTACCTCCCCGAGGTCCTCCTCGCCCTGCTCGTCGGCGCGGCGCTCGGCCTCGCGGGCGGGGCCCTGCAGGGGGTCTTCCGCAACCCGCTCGCCGACCCGTTCCTTCTCGGGATCTCGAGCGGGGGGACGCTCGGGGCCGCGATCCTCTACGTCTACCGGGTCGGGGAGGCGGACGCGACCCTCCTGTTGCCGGTGTTCGCCTTCGTCGGCTCGATCGCGACGGGGCTCGTCATCCTCGGCGTCGCGCGGGGCCGATCGAGCTCGGTCGAGACGCTCCTCCTCACGGGGGTCGCGCTCGCCAACCTCCTCTCGGCGATCCTTTCCCTCGTCCTCCTCTACAACCCGATCGGCGCGGAGCAGGTGACGTTCTGGCTCCTGGGCGGGCTCGGGCTCGCCGACTGGCAGGTCGACGGGATCGCCTTCGGGGGCGTCCTGGTCTTCGGCGTCGCCCTCTCGCTCTACGGCCGGGAACTGAACCTGCTCCAGCTCGGCCCCGAGGTCGCGCAGAGCGCGGGGGTCGACGCCGCGCGGGTGCGGCTTCGGGTCCTGCTCCTCGCCTCGCTGGTGACGGCGATCGCGGTCGCCTTCACGGGGATCATCGGCTTCGTCGGCCTCGTCGCCCCGCATCTCGTACGTCGCCTCTTGGGGAGCGACTACCGGGTCGTCCTCCCCGGATCGGCGCTGGTCGGGGCGCTGTTCCTCGTCGTCGCGAGCGACGCCTCGTACCTCGCCTTCCCGGGCTCGCTCCTCCCGCTCGGCATCTTCACCGCCTTCGCCGGCGTGCCGTTCTTCCTCTACCTGCTCTACCGCCAGCGCCGCAGCTCGACGATGGGGACGGCATGACCGGCCCGACGCCGGCGCTCGCGCTCGCGGGGCTGGAGGTCGCCTTCGGCGAGCGGAGCGTCCTCCACGACCTCGACCTCGACATCGCCCCCGGGGAGTTCGTCGCCCTCACCGGGCCGAACGGCTCCGGGAAGACGACCCTCCTTCGGACCGTCCTCGGTTTCCTCGATCCCGTCCGCGGGACGGTCCGGCTCTTCGGGACCCCGGTCGCCGCGCTCTCCGTCCGCGAGCGGGCCCGTCGGGTCGCCTGGGTGCCGCAGACCGAGCCCCAGCGGGACGACGTCCCCCTCCTGCGCTACGTCCTCTACGGCCGCTACTCGCTCCACCGCCCCCTCGAGGGGGATTCGGCCCGGGACCTCGCCGTCGCGCACGAGGTCCTCGCGGCGGTCGGCCTCGCCGACCGGGAGGAGGACGGGATCCTGTCGATCAGCGGGGGCGAGCGCCAGCGGGCGATCCTCGCCCGGGCGCTCGCCCAGGAGACCCCGCTCCTGCTCCTCGACGAGCCGACGACCCACCTCGACATCGCCCACCAGCTCGACCTGTTGACCCGGGTCCGGCGGCTGGCCCGCGAGCGCGGCGTCACGGTCGTCGCGGCGCTCCACGACCTCAACCTGGCGGCGCGCTACGCCGACCGGATCGTGGTCCTCTCGCGCGGCCGTCGGGTCGCCGACGGTCCCCCGGCCGCCATCCTCTCGCCCGACCTCCTGGCCCGGGTCTGGGGGGTCGACGCCGACCTGGAGCACGACCGCCTCAGCGGGATGCCGTACCTCCTCCCGCGCCGGCTGGTCGTCGACTCCCCGCCGGCCCCGGGCGCCCTCGCCCTGGGTCCCGTGCACGTGGTCGGCGGCGGCGGCGCCGCCGCCCCGATCCTGCGCGCGCTGGTCGACGGGGGGTTCCGGGTGACCGCCGGCGCCCTCCATTTGCTCGACTCCGACGCCGAGACCGCGGAGGCGCTCGGGGTCGTCGCCGCCGTCGAAGGCCCGTTCGCCCCGCTCGGCGAGGCGACCCGCGCCTTCCACCGGCACCTGCTCGGGGAGGCGCGGGCGATCGTCGTCGCGCCGTTCGCCGTCGGGCCGTCGAACCTCGCCAACCTCACCGACGTGGCCCCGTTCGTGCCCCGGACGCCGACGGTCCTGGTCGATCCGCCGGGCGGACGTTCCCTCGACTTCACGGGGGGGGCGGCCGAGCGCGCCCGGGCCGCGCTGCGCGGCGCGGGG
>JAKABH010000077.1 GCA_021801925.1 Thermoplasmata archaeon
GCGATCCTGGTCCCGGTCGTCCTCGGGATGGGGGCGGGCGGGACGACCGGGGAGATCGGCATCGCCGTCTCGGCCGGGCTCGCCGCGGTCTTCGGCTTCGCGAGCTGGAGATGGGCCCGTTCCGGCTTCGACCGGATGATGCGCGAGATCCCGTTCTGACCGGCCGTCAGAGCGGCGCCCCGCAGGAGGGGCACCGGCCGTCGACCTCGTTGCCGAGGGCACCGCAGTAGCGGCAGCGGACCTTCACGACCTGCCGCTCGATCGTGTGGATCCGCTCGACGGGCCGTTCGGCGGCCGGCGGTCCGGCCCGGCGCGCCGTCGCGATCGCGTGGGCCCAGGCGGACGGCTGGAGCACGTCGAACGTCGCCCGCAGCCGGTCGGTCTCGATCGCGAGGCGCTCCCGTCCGAGGCGGCGTCGGACGACCGCGGCGCCGCGGAGCGTCGCGATCGGCGCCTCGAGCGCCGTCCGCGTCCCCCGCCCGCCCCGCAGGGCGCCCGCGAGCCCCCGCGGCACGGGGACCTCGAAGATCACCCGCTGCGAGGTGAGGTAGAGGACCCCCTCGGCGCCGACCGCCGGCGCCGGCCCGTCGGCCGAGCGGACGATCGCGTACTCGCCCCGGAGCAGCGTCTCGCCCGGCCCGAGCAGCATACGGCCCCGATCGGCGCGCGGGCTAATAGGTCCCGGGCGGCCCCCCTACCAGCCGGTCGGGAGATGCCGCGTCTCCTCCCGGAGCCACCGCTCGAGCGGCGCGAAGTAGTCGAGGAGGCCCCGGGCGTCCATCCGGCGCTCGCCCGTGAGCGCCTCGAGGGCGTCCGGCCAGGGGACGCTCGCCCCGAGCTCGAGCATCGCGCGGAGGCGGTCGCCGGCCGCCGTCGAGCCGTAGATCGACGCGCGGTGGAGCGGCCCCTGCTCTCCGGCGGCGCGCGCGAGCGCCCGGTGGAACTGGAACTGGAGGAGGTGGGCGAGGAAGTAGCGGAGGTACGGCACGTTCGCCGGCACGTGGTACTTCGCGCCGGGGTCGAACTCGGCGTCGGAACGGGGGGCGGGCGGGGCGACCCCCTGGTAGCGCGCGACGAGCGCCCACCACGTCCGGTTGTAGTCGGCGGGGGCGATCGCCCCCGAGAAGACCTCCCATCGCCACCGGTCGACCAGGAGCCCGAACGGGAGGAAGGCGATCTTCTCGAGCGCGCGGTGGAGGAGGAGCCCGATGTCGGGGCCCGGCGCGGGGGCCCGGTCGAGGAGCCCGATCCGGGCGAGGTACTCCGGGGTCACGGAGAGGGCGATCGTGTCGCCGATCGCCTCGTGGAAGCCGTCGTGGGCGCTGTCGCGGAAGAGGTACGGCTGGCCGGCGTAGGCGCGCTGGTAGTAGTTGTGGCCGAGCTCGTGGTGGAGGGTCGTGAAGTCGTCGCCGGTCACCTCGATGCACATCTTGATGCGGAGGTCGTCGACCAGGTCGACGTCCCAGGCGCTCGCGTGGCAGACGACCTCGCGGTCCCGCGGCCGTTCGAACATCGACCGCTCCCAGAACGACGAGGGGAGCGGCGGGAGGCCGAGGGAGACGAAGAACCGCTCGGCCGTCCGCACCATCTCCACCGGCGCGACGCCGCGCCGCCGCAGGAGCTCCGTGAGGTCGGCGCCGGCCGCCTCCTCCGGCGGGGCGACGAGCGGATAGATCGACTCCCACGACTGGGCCCACATGTTGCCGAGCAGATGCGCCGGGATCGGCCCCCGCTCGGGGACGCGGTCGGCCCCGTACCGGGCGACCAGACGCCCGCGCACGTAGGCGTGCAGGAGGTCGTAGAGCGGTCGGACCTGCTGCCAGAGCCGCTCGACCTCCCGCGCGAGGTCGTCCGGCGGCAGGTCGTACCGCGACCGCCAGAGCTCCCCGAGATCGGCGAAGTCGAGCTCCCGGGCGCCGACGTTGGCGAGCTCCACGTACCGGACGAACGGTCGGCGGATCTCGCGGCCGACGCGATACCAGCCGGTCCAGGCGTCCTCGAGGCGCACCGGGTCCCGCTCCTCGGCGAGGATCCGCGACAGCGCCTGGAGGTCGACCGGCTCCGAAGCGCCCGCCGGCGCATGGCGGTGCTTCGCGTAGATCGCCTGCATGCCGTTCACCGTGCCGGCGAGCTCCCGGCCGAGGGCGGGATCGCCCGGCGCGATCAGGGGGAGGCCGGTCCGGAGGAGCTGGATCTTCCGCTGGTCGGCGGCGCTCGCCCCGCCCCGGGGGAGGGCGGCGGCCGTCCGGGCCCAGCGGGCGGTCGCCGCGAGGAGGCGAGCCGTCGCCCGGGCGGAGAGGTCGGTGGTGTCGTCGGTGATGTACGTCGCCTGGACCCACTCGGCGCGGCCGGATTCGATGGCGAGGTCGAGCAGCTCCGCTTCGGCGGCGCGCAGCACGGCGGCCGGCTCGGACGGCCGTTCGGGGTCGGCGGACATGCCCCCCACTGGGGCCCGGCGCTAAGACGGTGCCGCCGCCGCGGACGCCCCCCCCCCACCGCGGGCCCGGCTGCCGTGCCGTTCGAGGCCGCAGTTTATGTATGACATGCGTCCGACACCTTCCGAGGGACGATGTCGGACATCCTCGCGCCGAATCCCCTGCTCGCCGCCGCCCCGGTCGAAGCGACCTGGGCCGACCACGACCGCCTGCCGCTCGCCGTCCTGCCGTGCCTCGGCGGGACCGACCTCTTCCGCCGTACGGCGTTCCGCGCGGAGGAGCCGTGACGACGGGCGTTCCCCGGCCGTACGCCCCCCCCGTCCCGGCCCCGCCGGCGCCGAAGATGTTCCTGGGCCAGGCCGCCCCCCGCGGCTACGGCGTCCGCCCCCGGCTCTCCCCCGAAGCCGCCGCGGCGTTCGCCACGATCGTCGACACCGCGCGGGCCCGCGCGGCGATCGAAGGGCGGACGCTCGTCTACACCGTCCGCTGGGACTGAGCCGTCACGCCGCCCCGTCCGGCCCGTCGTCGTCGGCGGCGGACGCCCCGTCCGGCTCCCCCTCGTCGGGCTCGGGGGGACGGCCGAGGGAGCGGAGCCCGCGCGGGGCCAGTTCGGCGAGCGCCTCCTTCGACAACGCGTCGGCCCGGGTATTCTGCTCCCGGGGGACCCACGTCCAGGTGACGCGCTCGAAGTCGCGGGCCAGCCGGGCGAGCCAGTCGTGGTAGCTCTGGAGGTGGACCGCCTTCACCGCATACTCGCCGAGCATCTGCCGGATCACGAGCTGGCTGTCCCCGTAGACCTCGACCGGACCGGTGTAGCCGAGCCCGCGGAGCCGCTCGAGCGCCTGGATCGCGCCGGAATATTCCGCCACGTTGTTCGTCGAGTTCTCGGAGTACGGGCGGACCGCGAGCCCGCTGTCCTCCAGGTCGAAGCCGCCCCCCTCGATCGTGTAGCCGAACGTCGCCACGCCGCCGCCCCGGGCCGGTTCGCAGGCCCCGTCGAAGTGGACCCGCACCGGCCCCGGGCCGATCGTCGCAATCCCCCGCGGCAGATCCCGGTCGATCACGGTCTGGCTCCGTCAGCGGCGCCCGCCCCGCGGTCCTACCTGGACCGTCGGCGACGCCGGCCGCGGCAGCACCGGGCAGTCGCAAAAAGCCTCCGCCTTGCCGCACCGGGGGCACGTCGGCCGTTCGAGGACCCAGCCGAGCGGCCGGCCGCAGCGCCGGCACGGGCGGGCGCGCCCGCAGCGGGGGCAGCGGGACGCCTCGGCCGCGATGACGGTGCCGCACTGGGCGCAGGTGACCGGCTCGCGCGGGTGGTACCGGATCGGGGCGATGTCGGCGGCCGCCCGCCGCGGGGCCGCCGGGGCGAATTCGGGGTTGCCGAACGCCCCGCCGACCGTGGTCCCCCGGGGATCGGCGGCGACTCCCGCCGCCAGGAGGACGAGCAGCCCGGCGGGCAGGAAGAGGATCCCGAGTTCCTGCTCGACGTCGAACCGTTCGATCCCGTGCGCCCAGAGCGGGTAGGTGATCAGCGCGAAGACAACCAGGAGCAGGGCGGCCCCGAGATAGGCGATCGACCGGTGCATGCCGCGGGGGGAAGGGGGTTCCCGCCCCGGCACCCGTCGGGGACGATAAGGAGCGGGGTCGACGGGCGCGCCGCCGGATTATAATCGTCGGGGGCCATGGGCCGCCATGGCGAACCCCACCGCAACCCTGCGCACGACCTTG
>JAKABH010000078.1 GCA_021801925.1 Thermoplasmata archaeon
CCGATCCTGGGCGGCGAGTCGACCGTCTGGGCGCTCGTGATCGTGAGCCAGGCGATGCTCGCGCTGCCGTTCGCGCTGCAGGCGCTGTCGCTGCCGCTCTCGGCGCTCGCCCCCGCGCCCCGGGAGGCGGCCGAGACGCTCGGCGCGGGCCGGTTCGCCGCCTTCCTCGACGCCGACCTCCCGCGGGTGCAGGACGGCCTCGTGACGGCGGGGCTCTTCGCCTTCGCCCTCGGGCTCGGGGAGTTCACGGCGACGAACTTCCTCGTGACGCCGCGGTACACCACGCTCCCGGTCGCCCTCTACGGCCTCGCCGCGAGCCGCCAGGTCGCCGCCGCGGACGCCGCGGCCGGCCTCCTCCTCCTGCTCAGCCTCGCGGTCTTCCTCGCCCTCTCGATCGGAGGCCGTCGTGTCGAGCTCTGAGCCGGCGCTCGACGTCGCCCGCGTCGGCGTCGGGTGGGGCGGGCGGCCCGTCCTGCGGGAGGTCGCCTTCCGCGTCGAAACGGGCGAGCTCGCGGTGCTCCTCGGACCGAACGGCAGCGGGAAGACGACGCTCCTTCGGACGATCGCCGGCCTCGAGCGGCCGGCTGCGGGGCGGATCCGCCTCTTCGGCCGGGACGTGACGGACGTCCCCCCGCACCGCCGCGGCGTCCCGTTGATGTTCCAGGAGGCGGCCCTCTTCCCGCACCGGACCGCCTACGAGAACATCGCCTACGCGCCGCTGCTCCAGCGCCGCCCGCGCGCGGAGGTCGAGGAGGTCGTCGGCGCCCTGATCCCCCTGCTCGGCCTCGCGGGCCTCGAGGAGCGGACCCCCGACGCCCTCTCGGGCGGCGAGCGGCAGAAGGTCGCCCTCGCGCGGACGCTGGCGGCGCGCCCCCGCCTCGTCCTGTTGGACGAGCCGTTCGCCTCGATCGACCCGGAGGCGAAGGCGGAGCTCCGCGCGGAGTTCCGGCGCGCGCTGCGGGCGACGGGGACGACCGCGCTGCACGTGACCCACGACCGGGAGGAGGGGTTCTTCCTCGGCGACCACGTCGGCCTCCTCGTCGACGGTCGGATCGAGCGGTGGGGCGCGCCGGAGGACGTCTACCGCGCCCCGGGGAGTCCCCGGGCCGCCCGGTTCCTCGGCTACAACCTGCTTCCGGGCGGGGGCGGGACGGTCGCCGTCCTTCCCGAGGAGGTCGAACCGGACCCGACGCCGGGGGCACCGGCCCGATGGCGGGTCGTCGCCGCCGGGACCGTCGGGCGGGAGGGGCTCGTGATCCTGGAGGGGGAGGCGGGGGAGCGGATCGAGTGGCGTCCGCCGGCGACGACCGCCCGGCCGCCGCCGGGCCACCGGCTCGCCGTCCGGTGGCCGACCGGCCGGCGCGTCGACGCGGCCTTGGCCCCCACAACGGCCAAGTGGTCCCCCGACCTCGCCGGACCATGACCCGCCCCGATCCCCTCGGCGTCGCCGCGTCGCTCTCGCTGGGTTCGACGACCGCGCGGACGGTCCGCGTCGACCGGCTCGCCGGGGTCGACCCGGCCCGCTGGGCCCGGCGGCCGCGCACGGTCCGCGTGATCCTCGAGAACGTCGTGCGGCACTTCGACCCCGCGCACGACGCGATCGGTCCGATCGTCGCGCTGGCGAACGGCGAGGCGGTCCCCGAGTCGGCCGAGTTCCGGTATTTTCCCGAACGGATCCTCCTCCAGGATTTCACCGGGGTGCCCGTCGTCGTCGACCTCGCGACGCTGCGCGACGCCGCGGTCGCCCGGGGGCTACCGGCCGACCGGGTGAACCCGCTCGTGCCGGTCGACCTCGTGGTCGACCATTCGGTGCAGGTCGACAGCTTCGGCTCCCCCCGCTCCCTCCAGATCAACCTCGACCGGGAGTACGAGCGGAACCACGAGCGGTACCGGTTCCTGCAGTGGGCCCGCTCCGCCTACGCGAACCTGCGGATCGTCCCTCCCGGCAACGGGATCTGCCACCAGGTGAACCTCGAGCACCTCGCCTCCGTCGTCGTCGAGCGGACGGCGGACGGCGAGAGCGAGCTGTTCCCCGACACGGCGATCGGCACCGACTCCCACACGACGATGGTGAACGGGCTCTCCGTCCTCGGCTGGGGGGTCGGCGGGATCGAGGCGGAGGCGGTGATGCTCGGCGAGCCGTATGCGATGCCGCGGCCGGTCGTCGTCGGCGTCGCGCTGACCGGCCGGCTCGCGCCGGGCGCGACCGCGACCGACCTCGTGCTGACCGTCACCCGCCGCCTCCGCGAGGTCGGTGTCGTCGACCAGTTCGTCGAGTTCTTCGGCTCCGGGGTCGCCGCCCTCTCCGTGCCGGACCGGGCGACCGTCTCGAACATGTGCCCCGAGTACGGGGCGACCGCCGCCCTCTTCCCGATCGACGAGGCGACCGTCGCCTACCTCCGCGGCACCGGCCGCCCGCCGGCGCTCGTCGAGCGCGTCGAAGCCTACGCCCGGGCGCAGGGACTCTGGGGGGCGCCGCCCCCCGGATCGATCGACTACGACCGGATCGTCGAGATCGACCTCGGGTCGATCGTGCCGACCGTCTCCGGCCCCCGGAACCCCGAGGAGAGCGTGCCGGTCCCCGAAGCGCCGCGGTCGTTCGGCGCGGCGCTCGCCGCCTACCGCGCCGGCCATCCCGCCCGGCCGGGCGCGTCGGCGTCGTCGGAGGCCCCGGTCGCCGACGGATCGGTCGTGATCGCCGCGATCACGAGCTGCACGAACACCTCCAACCCGACCGTCATGATCGGCGCCGGGCTCCTCGCCCGCAACGCGCTCGCCGCCGGCCTGCGCGTGCCGCCGCACGTGAAGACGTCGCTCGCCCCGGGGTCGAAGGTCGTGACGGCCTACCTCGCGCGCGCGGGACTGCTCGCCCCGCTCGCCGATCTCGGCTTCGCCGTCGTCGGCTACGGCTGCACGACCTGCATCGGGAACTCGGGGCCGCTCGTGCCCGCGGTCTCCCGGCAGGTGAAGGAGCGGGATCTGTTCGTGGCCGCCGTCCTGAGCGGGAACCGGAACTTCGAGGCCCGGATCCAGAACGAGGTCCGGGCGAACTATCTCGCCTCGCCGATGCTGGTCGTCGGGTACGCGCTCGCCGGCCGGATCGACCTCGACCTCACGACCGAGCCGCTCGGCGCCCGGCCCGACGGCACGCCGGTCTACCTCCGCGACCTCTGGCCGGCCCCCGAGGAAATACGCGGACTCGTCGAGCGGAGCATCGACGCGGAGATGTTCCGGGAGAAGTACGCCCAGATCGAGGTCGGCGACGCCCACTGGGAACGGCTCCGCCCCCCGACCGGACCGCGGTACAGCTGGTCGGCGGATTCCTCGTACCTGGCCGAGGCGCCGTACCTCCGCCTGCCGCCGTCGTGGCAGCCCCAGGCCGGCCTCCTCGTGGGGGGGGCGCGCGCGCTGCTGGTCCTCGGCGACCGGGTCTCGACCGACCACATCTCCCCCGCGGGGGAGATCCCGGTCGACTCGCCGGCCGGGGCCTACCTCGCCGCGCGCGGGGTGGCGGCCGCCGACTTCAACACCTACGGCGCCCGCCGCGGCCACCACGAGGTGATGATCCGCGGGACGTTCGCCAACGTCCGCCTGAAGAACGCGCTCGCCCAGCCGAAGGAGGGCGACTACACCGTGCACCTGCCGGACGGCCGCCCGATGACGGTCTACGACGCGGCGATCGCCTACCGGGCGGAGGGGGTCCCGCTCCTCGTGCTCGCCGGGAAGAACTACGGCCAGGGGAGCTCCCGCGACTGGGCGGCGAAGGGGCCGCGGCTCCTCGGGGTCGGGGCGGTCGTCGCCGAGAGCTTCGAGCGGATCCACCGGACGAACCTCATCGAGATGGGGGTCCTGCCGCTCACCTACCGTCCCGGCGAACGGGCCGCGACGTACGGCCTCACTGGCCGGGAGACGTTCGAGCTGCGCCTCGCGGACGGCGGCGCCCTCGCCCCGGGCGTACGGGCGGAGCTGCGGGCGACCGCCGACGACGGCCGGACGACGACCGTCCCCCTCGAGGTGCGGCTCCACAACGCCACCGAGGTGGAGTATTACCGCGCCGGCGGCGTCCTGCCGTACGTGATGGACCGGCGGTTTTCGGCGTAGAGCCCCCCGGAACCGGCGGCCCCCTCTGCGATGGGCCGACGCGCGCCCCGGCCCT
>JAKABH010000001.1 GCA_021801925.1 Thermoplasmata archaeon
GGCCGAAGCGCGGGGCTGGGAGGTCAAGGAGTTGGAGGTCATGCCGGACCACATCCACCTGTTCATCGGCGCGCCGCCCTCCGAGTCCCCCACCGGAATCGTCAAGGTGCTGAAGGGAACGACCAGCCTGGTGATGTTCCGCGAGCATCCGAACCTCAGGACCGTTTTTCGGCACGGCCATCTCTGGAGTCCGAGCTACTACGTCGGCTCCGTGGGACACGTCTCCGAGGAGACGGTGGCTCGGTATGTGCGGGACCAGAAGGCGAGAACCGTGGGCCGCCCGAAAGGGTGGCGGGCTTCCTCCCCCCAACAAGTTGGGGGGTCTCCGCCCGCGTGAGATTATGAGCCGGTTCGAGTGCGTCCCGAACTTCTCCGAGGGCCGGGACGAGGCGAAGATCGAGCGGATCGCGGCGGCGGCCCGGACGGTACCGGGCGTCACCGTCCTCGACGTGGAGCGGAACGCCGACCACCACCGGTCCGTGATCAGCCTCGTCGGCGAGGGGGACGCCCTGGTCGAGGCGGTCTTTCGGATGATGCAGGTCGCGACCGCCACGATCGACCTCACCCACCACCAGGGGGAGCATCCCCGCATGGGGGCGACGGATGTCGTTCCGTTCGTTCCGCTCGGGGCCGCCCCGATGGAGGAAGCGGTCCGGCTCGCCGAACGGCTCGGGGAGCGGGTCGCCCGGGAGCTCGCGATACCGGTCTACCTCTACGCCCGGGCCGCCCGCCGCCCCGAACGGGCCGACCTCGCCAAGGTCCGGGAAGGGCAGTTCGAGGGGATCCGGGCGACGATCGGGAGCGACCCGGCCCGCGCGCCGGATTTCGGCCCCGCGGCCGTGCACCCGACCGCCGGCGCGGTGGCGATCGGGGCGCGCCCCGTCCTCATCGCCTACAACGTCTACCTCACCACCCCGGATGTCGCCATCGCCAAGCGGATCGCCAAGGCGGTCCGGGCCCGCGACGGCGGCCTCGCCGAGGTGAAGGCGCTCGGGTTCGAGATCGCGGAGCGGCACCGGGCCCAGGTCTCGATGAACCTGACCGACTACCATGTGACGCCGATCCACCGGGCGTTCGAGGCGGTGCGGCGGGAGGCGCAGCGGTACGGTGTCGCGCCCGAGGAGTCGGAGATCGTCGGCCTCGTCCCGGAGGACGCGCTCTTCGACGCGGCGGAGTACTACCTCCAGCTCCACGCCTTCGACCGCAAGACGATCCTGGAACGGAAGGTCCGGGCGGTCGACCGCGCGGCCGGCGGAGAGTCGCTCGCCTCGTTCTCGGAGCGGCTCGCCGCCCGCACCCCGACCCCCGGCGGGGGCAGTGCCGCGGCGGCGGCCGGCGCCCTCGCCGCCGCGCTCGGGGAGATGGTCCTCGCCTACTCGATCGACCCCGAACGACCCGACGCCGAGCTGACGGCGGCCCACGACGAGCTCGACCGGGCCCGGCGCCGCTTCCTCGAACTCGTCGAGGAGGACGCGCAGTCGTACGACCGCGTGCGGAGCGCGCGCCGGGACCGCAAGGCCCGCCCCGCGGACCCGGAGGCGGAAGGGGCTTGGCGCACCGCGCTGCGCGGCGCGGCCGAGGTCCCCCTCGGCACGGCCCGCCTGGCGCACGCCGGCACGGAACGGCTCCGCTCGGTCGGCCCGCGGACCAAGGCGGCGCTGGGGAGCGATCTCGCGACCGCCCGGGCGCTGTTCCGGGCGGCGATCGAGGGGGCGCTCGCGAACGTCGAGATCAACCTCGCCGACCTCCGCTCCGCCGGCGAGGCGGTCGACGTCTGGGAACGGGAGATCGCGGCGCTCCGCGCCGGGACCTGACCCCGTGGCCGCGTCGACCCGGCCGCCGGCCGACCGCCCGATCGTCTGGGTGAACTGTGCCGTCTCGCTCGACGGCCGGCTCGCGTTCGCGCGCGGGGCCCGGGCGCGGCTCTCCGGGCCGGAGGACCTCGACCGCGTCCATCGGATGCGGGCCGAGTCGGACGCCATCCTGATCGGCGTCGGGACGGTGGCGGCGGACGATCCGTCGCTCCGCGTCGACTGGGCGCGGGCCGGCCGCCCGCCGGGCCGCCCTCCGCTGCGGGTCGTCCTCGACGCACGCGGCCGTCTCCCGCCAGGGGCCCGGATTCTCGATCGGTCGGCCCCGACGCTCGTGGCGACCTCCGCCTCGGGGCGGGATCGCCTTCCCCCGGGGGTGGAGACCGTCGTCGCGGGCGAGGAGTCGATCGACCTCGACCGGCTGCTCGCCGCGCTGCGGGAGCGGGGGGTCGAACGGCTGATGGTCGAAGGGGGGGCCCGGGTGCTCGCGAGCGTGCTGCGGAGCCGCCGCTTCGACCGGCTGACGGTCTACTACGCCCCGGTCGTGATCGGCGGTTCGCTCGCTCCGCCGATGGTCGCCGGGCGCGACACCGCGGGACCGGAGGAGCTCACCGCGCTGAAGCTCGAGGGAGTCGCCCGGCTCGGGGCCGGGTTTGTCGCGACCTTCGTGCCGTGAGCCGCCCGATGCGACGGAGCGCCCGGGGGGAAAATCGGCAGCTCTATAACGGAGAATCCCGCTGCCGCCGCAGGGATCCATGCGAGCGGGAATCGTCGTGGCGGGAGTGGTGGTGTTGGTGATCGGGCTCGTCTTGGCGTTCGTCCCGCTGGTGAACCAGGGAAGTACGCACGTCGGCCAGTTCCAGTCGCTGGCGGAGGGGCCGTCCGGCTTCTCGATCACCGGGAGCATCCCGGTGTCGATCACGTGGTCGGCCGCGACCAGCGGCTCGCTCTCGGTCGCGGTCTCCTCCTGTTCGCCGTCGTCGGCGTCGGCGGGGACCTGCAACGGACCGTACACGTGGCACAACCAATCCGGCACGAGCGGCTCCGAGTCGTTCTCCATACCGGACGGCGGTTCGGCGATCTTCGCCTTCTCCTCCCTGGGGGGCGCCAGCGTCACCATGACGACCGCCCTCTCCACCATCGGGGCGATCCTCCTCGTCATCGGGATCATCGTCCTGATCGTCGGGCTCGTGCTGCGGCGCAAGCAGCCGGAGCCCTCCGCGGTGCCTCCGGCGGCCCCGGTGGCGTAGACCCCGCCCGCGTCCTGGCCGTAGGCGGCCGGCTACCGCCCGCAACCCCTTCCCGGGAACGGGGGATCCCCCGTTCCCCTGCTTCGCTGGATAGGGTGGGTATATCCTCCCGCGGGTACATCGGTGGGGCATGGCCGAACCGGGTCGACCGCTCGGCGTCGCGATCCTCGCCGTGCTGATCGGCATCTTTGCCGCCCTCACCCTGCTGGACGGCCTCTTCCTCCTCTTCGGCACGACCGTCGGGAGCGCGTTCGGGATTCCCGGGTTCCTCGGCGTCGCCGGCCTGCTGCTCGCCGGCATCGTGCTCCTCCTCGGCATCGTGCTCCTGGCGGTCGCCTACGGTCTCTGGGACCTGCGGATGTGGGCGCTCGTCCTCGCGGTGCTCGTGCTGCTCATCGAGGTCGGGCTGAACGCCCTCGCCGGGGCGTTCCTCTCGCTCGGCTTCCTCGTCTCGCTCGTCCTCCTGATCTACCTGGTCGCCGTCCGGCGCCATTTCTCGTAGGGCGCGGCGGCGCCCCGCGCACCGCTTATCAACCGCGGCGGCTCCCCCGCGGCCGAGGTCCCCCCGTGAAGCTCGTGCACTTCACCGTCGCCGACCAGTTCCACTTCGGGATGATCACCGACTCGAACGAGTTCATCGACCTCGACACCGCCTGCCGCGACTACTTCGGGGTCAACCCCGTGAAAGGAGCCGACCCGAGCCGGTTCCGCGACATGCTCACGTACTTCCAGGGCGGCTCCGAGTCGGTGCAGATCACCAAGAAGATCGTCGACTACATCGAGCGCCGCCGCGCGATGGGGTGGACGCCGCGGGCGGCGACCGGGGCGCGGTTCCTCTTCAAGCCCGAGGAGGGGGTCCGGCTCCTCGCCCCCGTCGTGCGCGGCTCGAAGATCTACTGCCTCGCCACGAACTCGAGGAGCCACCTGGCCGAGCAGGGGAAGCCGACCCCCCGGCAGCCGTATGCGTTCACCCGCTTCTTCAACAGCCTGGTCGGGCCGAGCGAGGCGCTCGTCCTCTCGACGGAGGCGACGTTCCCCGACGTCGAGCTCGAGCTGGCGGTCGTCATCGGCCAGCGGGGGAAGCATATCTCCCCGGCGAAGGCGATGGAGCACGTCGCCGGCTACACGATCGCGCTCGACATGGGGTACCGCGACCTCCAGTACCCCGAGGGGAGCCCGGTCGACTGGGTGATGGGCAAGGGGTTCGACGCGACGATGGCGGTCGGCCCGTGGGTCGTCCCGAAGGAGGAGGTCGGGGAGCCGTTTCCGCTCCGGATGGAGCTCAAGGTCGGCGCCGACGTCCGCCAGCGGGGCGATACCGCGGATTACGTCTTCCGGATCCCCGAGGTCCTGGCGCACCTGTCGAAGGGGATCACCCTCGAGCCCGGGGACGTGATCTCGATGGGGAGCCTGGGGGGGACCCCCGGCTTCGAGTTCGGGAAGGAGAGCCGCCGGCTCCGGGCCGGCGACCAGATCGAGGCCCAGATCGAGAAGGTCGGCCGCCTGGTGCTGCCGGTCAGGGCGGAAGCGCCGCCTCCCCCCGCAGGCACAGGAACAGCGCCGCCGGCGTAGGGAGCTCGAGGCGGGCGCCGGCCGGCCCGGCGACCGGCTCGGTCCCGAAGCGGTAGGCGACCGTTTCCGAGAGGAGGACGTCCGTCCGCGCGCGCGCGGGCCCGGGGACCGGCCCGTCGACGAGCGGATCGAAGGCATCGAGCTGGCTCCGCGTGAGCGGGAGGACCCGGAAGCCGGTCCCCCCGTGGAGCGAGCCGGGCAGGCGGATCAGCCGGTGGACGTCGGTCGTCACCGGCGCGTCCGTCTCCCCCTGCACCTCGACCGCCGCCCGCGGGACGACCGCCTCCAGGAACCGCTCCTGGAGCGGGCCGGGGAGCACCTGGAGGGAGCGTGTCGAGCGGATCGAGGCGGCCCCGCCCTCCTCGAACAGCCGGTGGGCCATCTTCCGGGCGGCCGGCCGCGGCACCCCCCAGGCGACCAGGTCGTCGACGGCCCGGCCGCTCTCGGCCCACCGGTCGAGCAGCGAGACGACCGCGCGGCCGGTCCGACCGCGCCAGCCGGGATCGTCGGGGGACGGGAGCTCCTGGAGGCGCACGCTCGACATCCGGCGCCCGTCCTCCCCCCCGGTGGTGAGGTGCCGCGCGGCGACGGCGCGGCGGGCGTCGAACCCGGTCCCCTGGATGTAGTCGACGAGCTCCCGCCGCTCGGGGCTCGTCATCGGCAGGAACCGCGGGTCGTGCACGTGGACATGGTAGCCCCGTCCGCCCGAGAAGACGATCGCCATCTCGGCCGGGTCGATGCCGAAGTCCCGGACCAGGAAGTCGTCGATCAGGTCCCGGAGCCGCGTCTTCACCAGATCGAGCTGGGCGGCGTAGTCGAGGCCCTCGGCGCCGCGGAGGTGGTCGGCGTCCAGGTCGAAGATGAGGTCGGCGCCGATCCACTCCTTCCGCGCCATCGTCGGCTCGGCGGGGAGCCGGTAGTAGGCCGTCGAGTAGTAGACGTGCCGCGGGATCTCCCGGACCAGGAAGCGGTGGAACTCCTCCGGGGAGCGGAGCGTCGTGTGCCGGCGCATCCCGGTCTCTACGGCGAACGGGAAGGCGGCGAACTCGCGCCGGTCGAGCCGCTCCGGGGGCGGGATCGCGGCGGAGTGGTAGTACTCCGCGAAGCGCTCCCGCGCCCAGGCGAGCGTCGCCCCCTCGAGGAGCGCGATCTTCGCCACCGCTTACTCTCCGGGGACCCCGGCGCCGGGCCCGAGCGCCTCCTCGAGCGCGGCGTCGCGGCGGAGCCGCGCGAGCAGGTGGAAGACGGTCGCGTGCTCGCTGCCCCGCAGCAACAGCTCCACGGCCCGCGTCGCCCGGGCGAGCTGCTCCTCCGTCCCGATGAGGGCGACCGTCGAGCCGTAGACGCTCATCGAGCAGCCCGACAGATCCTCGATCCGCGCGCGGGCCTGCCCCCGCGTCCCGATCACCCGGGAGCGGATCCGCCGAAGGCCGGCCTTGTCGCGGTGGCCGGTCGTCACCTTGATGTCGAGGATCCCGAGGTACGTCTCCGGCTTCAGGAGCCGCGCCGCCCGCGGCGGGGAGAAGCCGCGGCCGATCGCGAGCACGACGTCGCGGGCGCGCAGGACCCCGTCCGGGTCGTCGTCGGGCCCGTCGATCCGCACCTCCCCGTCGTCCGACTCGATCGTCACCTCGGTGTGGGTCGCCGCGGCGAGCTCGCGCCGCGTCCGCCCGCCGGGGCCGATGAGCACCCCCACCCGATCCTCCGGGATGCGGACGAAGACGGTCGTCATCGTCCCGCCTCCGGGGCCGGGACCGCGAGGGCGTCGCCCCCGACGGCGGCGAAGAACTCGGCGGGATCCACCGCGTGGCCGGCGCGGGTGAGGAACCGCGCGTAATGCCCCAGGTCCCGCTCGAGGAGCGCCCGCGCCGCCGGGTGGTCGACGGAGACGGCCTGGGCGACGTCGATCAGGACGATCTCCCCCTCGAAGAGGAGGGTGTTGTACGGAGAGAGATCCCCGTGGACGAGGCGGGCCGTGCGCAGCATGCGCCCGATCTGACGGACGAGCTGCTCGTAGATCGCCGCGGGGTCGTCGAGGACGGCGTCCCTTAGGCGCGGCGCCGCCCCCGCCGTCGAGCCGACGAACTCCATCACGAGGCAGTTGCGCAGGTGCCCGTACGGATGCGGCGCCCGGACCCCCGCGTCGTGGAGCCGACCCAAGATGCTGTGCTCCCGCCGGGTCCAGGCGAAGATGAGGCCCCCGAAGTTCCGCACGCTCGTCTCCCGCCGGAGCTCCTCGAGGGCGTAGGCGGGGAGGTTGTGGAACGTGCTGTTGCCGATCCGGTAGATCTTGACCGCTCGGAAGCCGTCGCCGGCCGTCGCCCGGAAGACCCCGCCCTCCTTCCCGGTCGCGATCGGGAAGTCGACGGCGTCGATCTTCCCCTGGTTGATGAGCCGGGAGACGGCGAGGAGCGTCGGGCGATCGAAGAACGAGTCGAGGAGGTCGCGGTGCGACGCCTCCTTCCGCCGCTCCTCGAAACGCTCCCGACGGCGGGGCAGGACCACGTCTTCGGGGTGGGGCACGACTTCGGCAGGGCCGTCGCTCTCTTAGGGTCTCGGTCGGCTGCGGTCCTGCTGGCGTCGCCGTAACCGCCCCTATATACTGCGCCCCGGACCTTCCTCCGATGATGCCGCAGCTCTCCGCGCTCGATCCGATCGGAGGAGACGGTCGACCGGCCGACGCGCCCCCCGGTCCTCCCCGGCCGTCGTCCGAGCTCGGCCGCCGCCTCGAAGCGCCGGCGGACTTCGATCAGGTCTTCCGGGTCGTCCGCGCCGCCGTCCGGACGGTCCTCGGCGTCGAGCGCCCCGGGCTCGGGCTCTCGCTCTCGGACCTCCCGCCCCAGCTGGGGGCCTATTGGCCGGTCACGGGGAACATGATCGTCCTCAACGAGGGACTGGTCGAGGCGATGCGGACCCACGCCGCCTCGCCGCTCGAGCTGAACTCGTTCGTCTACGTCCTCCTGGCCCACGAGTACCTTCATTCCCTCGGCTACCTCGACGAGGGAGCCGTCCGGGCGGTGACCGCCCGCGTGACCCGCACGGTGTTCGGTGCGGACCACCCGGCGACCCGGATGGCCGAGGGGGACCTCTGGAGCCAGTACCCGTTCCTGGCCTCCGCGCGGGGCGGGCGCGGGCGGCATCTCCGGGTCGTCTCCGGGTTCGACCTCGAGACGACCGGAAGGTACATCCGGTAGGCGCCCCCGTCTTTATCTGCGCCGCCGCCTCCGTATCGTAAGGAGCCCATGCCGCTGGATGTCCTCGGCATCGCCATCGTTCTGGCCGGGATCGCGATGCTCGCGCTCGAAGTGATCCACCCGGGAGCGCTCTTGCTGATCCCGGGTTCGATCCTCCTCGTCGCCGGGTTTCTGTACCTATTCTTCCCCTCCTCGCTTCTCGACAGCTGGGTCGGCCCGCTGGCGATCGTGCTGGCGGCCCTGCTGGCGACGGGGATCGAGATCCCGTACTACCGGTGGGTGGCCCCGATCCACCGGCCGATGAGCACCACGAGCGCCGGTCTGACGGGGGAGGAGGCGACGGTGCTGGTCGCGACCGAGCCGAACACGCTCCGGGGCAAGGTCCGGGTCCGTTCCGAGGTCTGGTCGGCGACCTCGGCCGTCCCGATCCCGGTCGGCACCCGCGTCAAGGTCGTCCACGGGGAGGGGGTTTCGCTCCGCGTGGTGCCGATCGATCCCCCCCCTCCGCCGCCGACCTCGTAGGGAAAGCATAACACCCCCCCGCGGCTGCGGTCCTTCCGTCCGAGGACGTACACCGTGGACGCTGCGACCGCGACCCTCATCACCGTTGGGCTGTTTTTCTTCTTCCTGATCCTGATCGTCTTGCTCTACCGGGCGATCTACACGCTGCAGCCGTACCAGAACGGCATCCAGACGCTCTACGGATCGTACAAGCGGATCCTCAACCCGGGGTTCAACGTCGTGAGCCCGCTGTCGACGGTGATGAAGATCGACCTCCGTACCCAGGTCCTGGAGGTCCCCCGCCAGGAGGTCATCACCAAGGACAACTCCCCGACGAACGTCGATGCGATCATCTACATCAAGGTCGTCGACGCCCCGAAGGCGATCTTCCAGGTTCAGGACTACCACGTCGCCACGGTCGCCCTCGCCCAGACGACCCTGCGGTCGATCATCGGCGACATGGAGCTCGACGAGGTGCTCTACAACCGCGAGCGGATCAACACCCGGCTCCGGGACATCCTCGACGAGGCGACCGACAAGTGGGGCGTCCGCGTCGACGCGGTCGAGATCAAGGAGGTCGACCCGGTCGGTCCGGTCAAGGCGGCGATGGAGGAGCAGACCTCCGCCGAACGCCAGCGGCGGGCCGCGGTCCTGCGCGCGGACGGTGAGAAGCGGAGTGCGATCTTGGTCGCCGAGGGGAACAAACGGTCGCGCATCCTGCAGGCGGAGGGGGTCCGGCAATCCCAGATCCTCGAGGCCGAGGGGGCCCGGGTGGCGACGATCCTCGAGGCGCAGGGAGAGGCCCAGCGCCTGCGGATCCTCGCGCTCGGTGCCGGCGTCCTCGACTCGAAGGCGCTGACCGTCCTCTCGCTGGACACCGTCTCGAACCTGGGCAACGGACAAGCGACGAAGATCCTTTTCCCGTTCGAATTCTCGCGGATCGTGGAAGGGGCCGCCGAGTACCTTGGCGCGGGCCGGCAGGTCCCCGATCGCCCGCTCAACAGCCTATCCGAGCTCGAACACCAGGTCGGCACGATGGACGAGATCTTGGGCCCGATCCCGAAGCAGGACGAGCTCATGAGCGAGATCCGCTCCATCGAGGAGGAGATCAAGGCCGAGACGGACGAGTCGACCGCCATGGCCGTCGGCGCCAAGTCCAAGGATTCCACGATCCCGGGTCTCCCCCAGCCGGACGTGGTCGCCCCGCCGCCCCCAGTGTCCCCCCCCGCGGGCCACCCGGGCGCGGCGGCGCACCTGGTCCCCCCTCCGCCCCCGCCCGCATCGCCGGGCGCCCCCACGACCCCGGCGCGGCGACCCCCACCCCCCGAAGGGGCCTGAACGCCCGGGCCGATCCCGCCGCCTATAAGGAGGCGGGGGGCTCCGCCTCCGCATGGCATCCAACGTGCGGGTCGAGCGACGCGGAGCGGTCGAGGAAGTGCGGATCGCGCGCGCGGATCGGCTGAACGCGCTCGACGTGCCGACGTTCCGCGAGGTGCGCGCCGCGCTCCAGTCGGCCGCCCTCGACCGGGACGTCCGGTGCGTGCTGCTGACCGGCGACGGGCGGGCGTTTTCCGCCGGCGGGGACGTCGCCGCCATGGACGAGGCCCGGCAGCGGGGCGATCTGCCGAGACTGTTCCACGAACTCACCGGCGAACAGGAGTCGGCCGTCCGCGAAGTCGTCGGGATGCGGAAGCCGGTCGTCGCCGCCTTGCCCGGCGTCGCGGCCGGCGGCGGCTTCTCCCTGGCGCTCGCCGCCGACTGGAGGATCGGCTCCGAAGCGGCGGCGTTCGTGCCGGCGTTCCCCGGACTCGGCGCGGTCCCGGACGGGGGCCTTACCTACTTCCTGCCCCACTACGTGGGGATCGGGCTCGCCCAGGAGATCCTGCTCACCAACGCCCGCCTGTCGGCCGACAGGGCGCGGGAGCTAGGGCTGCTGCACGAGATCGTCCCGTCGGCCGAACTCGGGGCGCGCGCCTGGGCGCGGGCGACAGAGTTCGCCGCCGGCCCGACGTTCGCCATCGGCTGGATGAAGCGGCTGATGCTCTCCGCCTTCTCGGGGAGCCTGGAATCGCAGATGATGCTCGAACGGCGGGGGGCGGTCGAGGCGGCCCGCGGCGCCGAACTGCCCGAGGGGATCCGGGCGTTCCGGGAGAAGCGCCGGCCGACGTTCCCGCCCCCGCCGTGACGTTCGGCTATCGATCGGGCGTCGCCGAAAGCGGGGCGAGCGTGGGTCCCTCCCCGCCGAACGGGCGCACGATCCACGCCTCGAGCCGCCCCCGGACCGTCGGCCACTCCGGGGCGAGGATGCTGAAGTACTCGGAGGTGCGGTAGGTCTCCCCCTCGAGGCGCACGTGCTCCCGCAGCGCCCCCTCGGGCACGGCGCCGAGGCGCCGGATCGCCCGCTGCGAGCGCTCGTTCCGCCGGTCGGCCTTCAGCTGCACCCGATGGACCCGCTCCGTCTCGAACGCGTGGCGGAGCAGGAGGTACTTCGCCTCCGTGTTCACGGGCGTCCTCCAGACGGAGGGGTGGAGCCAGGTCCCGATCTCGACGCCGCGGTCGCCGCGACGGATGTCGAGATATCGGATCGTCCCGACCGTGCGGGGCGGGTCGCCGACCTGGACCACGAACGGGAGAAGCTCGCCCCGCGCCCGCTCCGCGAGAAACTCCTCCACGAGCCGGCGCATGGCGTCGGGGGAGTCCCCGTGCCGGATCCGCATGAACTCCCAGATCGCGGGATCGGCGCCGGCGTCGATCAGCCCGGCCAGGTGCGAGGCCGCGAGCGGGACGAGCCGGACCCATCGTCCCCGGAGCTCGACGGCGTCGCGGAACGAGGTGGCGGGTAGTACCGTGACCGGTGGTCGGTCGCTCCCCGGCCCGACCGATCCGTCCGGGGCGGCCGGGGGGTAGGAGGAGGCCGCCCTCGGCGGGCGGGGGTTCCAGGGCCGTTCGAGCGCCGAGTCGAGCCGGGCGCGGGCGGCGGGCCACTCCGCCTCGAGCACGGCGAAGTAGGCGGTCGAGCGGTACGTGCCGTCGGCCCGCAGGGAATCGTCCCGCAACGTCGCCTCGCGGACGGCCCCGAGCCGCTCGATCGAGCGGAGGGCATCGAGGTCCCGTTCGTCGGTCCGGAACTGTACCCGGTGCGCCCGCTCCGTTTCGAACGCGTGGCCGAGCAGCAGCCGCGAAACTTCGATCTCCGCCGGCGAACCCTCCTCGGCCGGATCGAAGAGCGTCTCCCCGATCTCGACGACCCCGTTCGGACGGTCGATCGGACCGAAGCCGGTCGCGCCCAGGATCCGACCTCCCGTGCGGGAGCAAATCGCAACGACCTGGGCCCGTCCGGCGGCCTGTTCGGCCAGGACCGCCCGTATCGCCTCCGCGGCCCCGGCGCCCGTCCGACCGAAGCGGATCCAACCGGTCCGGACGATAGCGGGACCGCGCAGCAGGGCCGCCAACGGCTCGGCATGGTCGACCGACAACGGGACCAATTCCACGAACCGGCCGGTCAGGGCAAGCGGGGAGCGGAAGCTCGATTCGTCCACCCGGCCCCGAACGGGCGGGCGGCTAAAGCCCGGCGCCCCGGTCGCCGTCGAATCCGGGGGGCGTCACCGTCAGGAACCGAAGCGAATCCGGCAGGGCTTAAATAACGTGGAAGAGTCGCACGGGACGCTAGCGGTCTAGCCGGAGGTGGAGGCAGTGGAAGCAGGGGTCACAACCTTCCTGGTGTTCGTCGGGATCGCGGCCGTCTTCGGCGTTGGATCGATCGTCGCCAACCGGACCCTCGGCGCTCCCCCCCGCCGGTCGTACCTGCAGCGGACGACGTACGAATGCGGCGAGGAGGCGGAGGGGGAGGCGCAGATCGACTTCCCCACCCAGCACTACACGTTCGCGATCGTTTTCGTGGCGGTCGACGTCCTCGGCTTTCTGCTCGCCCTCTGGGGGCTCACCTTCCGGGGCGTCAACTCGAGCTGGTACCCGGTCTTCATCGCGCTGGCCTTCACCGCCCTAGCGGTCACGGGAATTTACTACGCGCTGAGCGGCGAAAAGCGGTGGGTCGTATGAGCGCCCCGCCCGCCCCCCCGATGCCGCGAACCGCCGGATCGGCCGCCGAGGCGTATCGGCTCGAGGGGGAGCTCCCGATGGTCGAGCAGCCCGCGGTGCCGTTCGTCGAGATCGAGACGGTCCGGGCCCGCGAGTTCATCCCCGCCGCCAAGGAGGCGTTCGGCGCGCTGATCGCCGAGCAGGGGCAGGCGAAGCTGATCCGCCCGACGTTCAACTGGGCCGGCCGAAACTCGCTGTTCCCCCTCCACTGGGGCCTCGCCTGCTGCGCCATCGAGTTTGCCAGCGCCTTCTCCGCCCGATGGGACTCGGAGCGGTTCGGGATCGTCCCCCGTTCCTCCCCCCGGCAATGCGACCTCATGATCGTCAACGGCACCGTGACATGGAAGGTCGCCCACAAGCTCATCACCCTCTACGAACAGATGCCCGAACCGAAGTGGGTGATCGCGATGGGGAACTGCGCCACCGGCGGCGGGCCGTTCCGGACCGCCTACTCGGTCGTCCCCGGCGTCGACAAGCTCGTCCCCGTCGACGTCTACATCGCGGGCTGCCCGCCCCGGCCCGAGGCGATGATCGACGGGATCCTCCGACTGGAAGAACTGATCCGGGAGCGCCGGGAGTAGGGGCCGCGGCGCCGGCGCGGGGAGCGGAGATGCAGTCGGACGACGTGGCCCGAACGGTCGCCGCCCAGATCGGCGAGCGCTTCCTCGGATTGGAGCCGTTTCCCCGGACCGCCGGGCGGCTCCGGTTCCGCTCGGAGGCGGCGCTGCCGCTCTTTCACACCGTCAAGGAGCAGCTCGGCTTCCACCACCTGTCGATGGTCGGCGGGATCGACTGGGTGACGCATCGCGAGGTCTTCTACGTCGTCTGGTCGGACGATCGCCGCCAGTACCTGCTCCTCTCCGCCGATCTTCCCGCCGCCGCACCGCACATCGAGTCGGCCGCCTCGGTCTGGCCGGCGGCGAACTGGCACGAGCGGGAGACGTGGGAGCTCGTCGACATCCAGTTCGACCACCACCCGGACCTGCGGCACCTCCTCCTCCCCGACGGCTACGAGGCCCACCCGCTGCTCCGCTCGTTCCAACTCCACGAGCCGGAGGAACTGGAGGTGAAGCAGCGCAGTGTCTGAGATGTGGATCAACATGGGGCCCCAGCACCCCATGACGCACGGCCTCTGGAACCTCCGCGTGAAGATCGACGGGGAGCTCATCACCGACTGCGACCCCGAGATGGGCTATCTGCACCGCGGGATCGAGAAGATCAGCGAGGACCGGCACTACAACGAGGTGATCACCCTCATGGACCGGACCTGCTACGTCGCGGGATTCGCGTGGGAGCACCTCTACGTCCTCGCCGCGGAGGAGGCGCTCCACATCCAGCCGCCCGAGCGGGCGGAGTACCTCCGCACCCTCTGCGAGGAGTTCCAGCGGATCGGCTCCCACCTCATGTGGTACGCCGCGTTCGTCCAGGACATCGGGCTGATGAGCCCGTTCCTCTACGGCATGCGCGACCGCGACCTGGTCCTCGACCTCTTCCAGAGCTACACCGGGGCGCGCATGACCTACGAGTACATGCGGGTCGGCGGGGTGCGCAACGACCTCCCGCCCGGCTTCACGGGCCACGCCCGCAAGGTCCTGGACTGGCTCAGCGACCGCTTCGTCGAATACGACCGGCTCTGCCTCGGCTCCGACATCTTCCGAAAGCGCTGCGACGGGCTGGGGGTCCTCTCCGCGGCCGACTGCGTCGCGACCGGCGTCACCGGGCCGATGCTCCGCTCCGCCGGCGTGAAGCGGGACGTGCGACGGGACCGGCCCTACGCGGCCTACCCGCAGCTCGACTTCGACGTCGCCGTCGCGGACGGGGCCGACGTGACCGCCCGCTACCTCGTGCGGATGGAGGAGATGCGGCAGTCGGTCCGCCTCCTCCGCCAGGTCCTGGACTGGCTCGACCACCACCCGGGCCCGGTCCTCGCGGATCGCCTCCCCCGGTGGCTCGGCGCCCCGTACGCCCCGGTCGGCAAGGAGGAGTACGTCCTCAAGCGGAACTACCCCAAGGGGGTCGGCTTCTCCTCCATCGAGGAGCCTCACGGGGAGGCGCAGGCCTACGTGGTGAACGAGGGATCCGAGCATCCGTACCGCGTGAAGTTCCGCTCCCCCGTCTTCGCGAACCTCTCCGCGACGCGCCACTACCTGGTCGGCTACCGCGTCGCCGACATCCCGCCGATCATGGGCAGCGTCGACATCTGCGTCGGGGAGGTCGACCGGTAGGCGCCGATGTCGAGCCTGTCGCTCTACGGGGTCTCCTTCGACCTCGTCCACCTCCTGCTCACGTCGATCGGCTCCGTCCTGCCGTACCCGCTCGACGCCTGGATCACCAACGGCACGCTCGTCCTCGTCCTCTCGGTCCTGGTCTTCGCCGCGATCCTCCTCGCCGCGAGCATGATCAACACCATCGTGCTGATCTGGTGGGAACGGAAGCTCCTCGGCCGCTTCATGGACCGGCGCGGCGCGATGCACGTGGGCTACGCGGGGCTCCTCCAGAACTTCGCGGACGGCCTCAAGCTGTTCCGCAAGCACACCTTCAAGCCGGCCGAGGCGGACACCCTCGGCTTCTTCTCGGGCCCCACCGCCTACATGGTCACGTCGATGATCCTCTTCGGCGTCCTGCCGATCTCCACGGGTTGGAACTCGGGGTCGCTCCCGCTGAGCCTGCTTCTTGCCCTCGCGATCTTCTCCTTCGCCCCGCTGTTCATCTTCGTCAGCGCGTGGTCGTCCAACAACAAGTACTCCCTGATGGGCGGGATGCGCTCCGCCGCCCAGATGATCGCCTACGAGGTGCCGCTCCTGCTGGCGGTCGTCGCCGTCGTGATCGTCTCGGGGTCGTTCGACCTCACGACGATCGTCACGGAGCAGCAGAACTACTGGTTCTGGGGCCCGCTGTTCCTCGCGCTGGTCGTCTTCGTGGCGGGGATGCTCGCGGAGATGGAGCGGATCCCGTTCGACCTTCCCGAGGCGGAAGCCGAGCTCGTGGAGGGGTGGAACACCGAGTACGGCGGCATGCTGTTCGCCTTCTTCATGCTCGCCGACTACCTCCGCGGCCTGGTCGGGAGCTTCCTGGTCGTCCTCCTGTTCCTCGGGGGCTGGACGATGCCGAGCTGGGTGCCGGGGGCGCTCACCAACTTCCCGCTCGCCGGGATCTTCTGGTTCTTGGTGAAGACCTACCTGGTCTTCGGGCTCTTCGTCTGGATCCGGGCGTCGCTGCCCCGGGTGCGGACCGACCAGTTGCTGCGCGTCGGCTGGAACCGGATGATCCCGCTGAGCCTGGCGGCGGTCTTCCTGGCCGCGGCGCTGGTGACCGTCAAGTGCCTCCCCGTCTTCGGCTGCCTGCCGTCCCCGGGGGTGTGAGAGCCGACCGATGACCGAACCGCTCACCGCGACCGAGAAGACGTCCGACAACCCGATCCTGTGGGTCGCGAAGCCGATGGTGACGGCCGCCCGCCAGTTCGCCCGGAGCCTGCTCCACCCGTCGACGGTCGTCTATCCGTTCGAGCGGCTCGAGGACCCCAAGTTCCGGACCGAGGTCGGGATCGAGTCCGGCAAGCCGATCGGGGTCGGGCCGATCTGGGACAACTACCGGGGGGTCCACGCGCTCAACATCGACACGTGCATCAGCTGCAACCTCTGCGCGTTCTCCTGCCCCGACCTGTGCATCGACATGGTGACGGTCCCGGGCGGCGATCCGAAGCATCCGAAGAAGTGCCCCCAGATCGACTACGGGAAGTGCAGCTACTGCGGCTTCTGCTCGGACGCCTGCCCCGAGGGATGCCTGTCGATGACGACCCGCTACGAGCTCTCCGTCCACTCGCGCCGGGAGATGGTCTTCCCGCCGGAGAAGCTGTTCGGGATCTACCAGCAGAAGCTCCCGATGAACCCGATCCGCGTCGAGCGGCCGGCGAACGAGGACCGCATCGTCCTCGAGCCGCCGCTGTGCATCGGATGCAACGCCTGTTCGCGGGACTGCCCGACGAACTGCATCACGATGATGGAGATCCCGAAGCCGGAAGCGAAACCCGGCGAGAAGCTGCCGAAGCGCATCTGGAAGGAGCCGGTGATCAACGACTCCGATTGCGTCCGGTGCGGCACGTGCATCAGCGTCTGCCCGAAGGAGTGTCTGTTCTGGGGGAGTCGGAAGTGAACCTCGGGGAACTCGCGTTCCTCGCGCTCGCCGCCGTCGCCGTCGCGACGGCGCTCGCGGCGCTGCTCGTCCGCGAGCTCGTCCACACGATCCTCTGGATCTCGGTCTTCTTTGTCGACCTCTCGGCGATCTACTTCCTCCTCGCCGCGCCGTTCCTGGGCGTCCTGCAGCTCGGCGTCTACGCCGGCGCCGTCACCGTCCTGCTCCTCTTCGGCATCATGGTGACGCGGAAGCGGATCTTCTCCCGGGAGGCCGCCGCCGGCCTCGGCCCGGTCCCGCTCGCCCTCGCGGCGGTGCTGGTCATCTTCCTCGTCTCCGCCGTCGGCCAACTCCCCGCGGGAACGACCCCCGTGACCGGCTACGACCCGTCGGCGCTCTCCGCGGCGCTGTTCGACACCTACGGCCCCTACCTGCTCCTCCTCGGGCTCGTCATGCTCGGCGGCGTCGCCGGGGCGATCTACCTCGTCCGGGAGGGCCGCGAGTGACGACCCTTCCGGAGAGCGGCTTCCTGCTCCTCTCGGGGCTGCTGCTCGGGGTCGGGGTCTTCGGCCTGCTCACGCGCCGCAACTTCATCCTGGTCCTCATCGCCCTCGAGATCGCGATGAACGCCACGATCCTCAACTTCGTCTACTTCGCGGCGTTCGCCCCGCACGCGGCCGGGCTCTCCGGCCAGGCGATCGCCGTCGTGCTGATCGGCTTCGCGGCGACCGAGGTCGCCGTCGGGCTCGCGATCGTGCTCGGCCTCAACCGCCTCAAGGGAACGATCGACGTCGCCCAGGGAAACCTCCTCAAGGAGTAGGCACCGACCGATGGACGCATTCCTCCTCCTCGACCAGTGGGCGTTCCTGATCCCGCTCCTCATGGTCGTCTCGTTCGCCCTCGTCGGCCTCTTCGGCACCCGCCTCCGCGCGCTGGAGTGGGGCGGGTGGGCCGCCGTCGGGATCGGGGGGATCGCCATGGTCCTCGGCGTCGGCATCGCCATCGGGGAGATGCTGCACCCCGGGACGTACGTGAACGCCCAGTACACCTGGCTGCACCTCGCCGGGACGCCGGGCCCGTTCCCGGAGGGGATCTCGCTCGTTGCCGGCACCCTGGTCGACCCGCTCTCGGCGCTGATGCTCCTGGTCGTCACGGTCGTGGGGTTCCTGGTCCTGCTCTACTCGATCGGCTACATGCACCATGATCGGGGCCTGCCCCGGTACTACGCCGAGCTGTCGCTGTTCCTCGCGGCGATGACCGGCCTCGTCCTGTCGAACAACCTCCTCGAGTTCTTCCTGTTCTGGGAACTGGTCGGCGTCTGCTCGTACTTCCTCATCGGCTTCTACTACGAGAAGCCGAGCGCCGCCAGCGCGGCGAAGGAGGCGTTCCTCGTCACCCGCATCGGCGACGTGCTGTTCCTGCTCGGGATCTTCATCTACTTCTTCCACTTCGCGACGACCGGCCCGTCCGGCGGATGGGCCGCGAACGGCTTCGTCTTCGCCCACGGCACCTCGCCGTTCCTCCCGACCGGCTCGGTCGGCAGCTCGACGCTCCTCACGATCGCCGGCCTCATGATCCTGGGCGGCGCCGCCGGGAAGAGCGCCCAGTTCCCCCTCCACGTCTGGCTGCCGGACGCAATGGAGGGCCCGACGACCGTCTCCGCGCTGATCCACGCGGCGACGATGGTCGCGGCGGGCGTCTACCTGCTCGCGGTCACGAGCGTCTTCATCGGCTTCACCGCGACCGACCAGCTCGCGATCGTGGCGGTCGGCGGGTTCACGACCTTCTTCGCGGCGACGATGGCGGTCGTCCACCCGGACATCAAGCGGGTGATCGCCTACTCCACGATCAGCCAGCTCGGCTACATGGTGATGGCCGTCGGCGCCGGCTTCGCGATGGTCGGCCTCTTCCACCTCTTCACCCACGCCTTCTTCAAGGCGCTCCTGTTCCTCGCCGCCGGCTCGGTGATCCACGCCCTCGGCACGCAGGACCTGTTCAAGATGGGCGGGCTGCGCAAGCCGATGCGCGTCACGGGCACCGCCTTCGCCATCGGCGGCCTCGCCCTCGCCGGGATCCCGCCGTTCGCCGGGTTCTGGTCGAAGGACGACATTTTGGGTTCGATGTACGGCGAGCTCGGGAGCCACCCGCTCTACTGGCCGTTCTGGATCCTGGCGCTCCTCGCCGTCTTCCTGACCGCCTACTACATCTTCCGGGCCTGGTTCCTGGCGTTCGGCGGGAACGGTCCGCGCGACCCGACGCTCCCGCCGGCCCACGAGGGGTCGTGGGTGATGCAGGTCCCGCTCGTGATCCTCTCGGGGATGGCGGTGTTCGGGGGCCTGTTGATCTTCGTCCCGGGGTTCCAGGGCCTGCTCCTGTACGGCGCCGGGGCCTCGGGGATCCCTCCGGTCTACGGGCCGACCGACCTCGCGCTCTCGGGGATCAGCGTGACGCTGGGCGCCGCGGGGATCGGGGTCGCCTACTGGCTGTGGGGGAACGGGCGGATCTTCGTCCTCCCCGAATCGAGCCCGCTCCAGCCGGTCCGGCGCCTGCTGCTGAACCGCTACTACCTGAAGGCCGCCTACGACTGGGTCGGGGCCCGGGCGGTCTACGGGATCGCCCGCGGGGCGGACTTCGTCGACCGGTACGTGATCGACGGCACCGTCCACGGCTTCGAGCGCGCCTTCGGCGCGGCGAGCGACCGGCTCCGGCGGGGCCAGACCGGCGTCGTCTCCGACTACGCCGCCTACGTCATCGCGGGGCTCCTCGGGGTCTTCGTCCTCCTCCTGCTGGTCGCGCCGTACCTGCTCGCCCACCTGGGAGGGACGTAGGTGTTCCCGATCCTCTCCGCGGTGCTCGCGACGCTGCTCGTCGGCACCGTGCTCACGTTCCTCTCGGGGAAGTCGGCCCGCTGGGTCGCGCTCGCGACGTCGTTCGTCTTCCTCGCGGAGGTCGCCTACCTGCTGCTCCAGTTCCCCGGCTGGGCCGGGTTCGCGGGCGGCGTCCCCCAGTTCGCCGACGGGGAGTCGTATGCGTGGATCCACCTCGGCTGGCTGCAAGTGAACTACACGCTCGGGATCGACGGGATCTCGCTCGTCCTCCTGGTCCTCACGGCGATCCTCCAGCTCGCCACGGTCGTCTACTCCTGGGGCGAGACGAAGAAGCCCGCGGCGTGGTTCGGGCTGCTCCTCCTGACCTGCCTCGGCTGCGTCGGGGTCTTCGTCGCGCTGGACGTCCTCCTCTTCTTCCTCTTCTGGGAGGCGGTCCTCGTCCCGATGTTCTTCATCATCGGCTACTGGGGCGGCCCCCGCCGGCGGTACGCCGCGATCAAGTTCTTCGTCTACACCCACGTCGCGTCGATCGTCATGCTCGTGGGGCTGCTCGCCCTCGTCTTCTACTCCCACGCGACGAGCTTCGACTACGCGAGCGTCTACGCCGCCGCCCCGTCGCTCTCCGTCGTCACGCAGGCGTTCCTGTTCCTGTCGCTCTTCTTCGGCTTCGGCGTCAAATTCCCGATCGTCCCGTTCCACACCTGGCTCCCCGACGCCCACGTCGAGGCCCCGACCGGCGGCTCCGTCCTGCTCGCGGGGCTCCTGCTCAAGCTCGGGGGCTACGGGCTGATCCGGTGGGCGGTGTTCGTCCTGCCGAACGGCTTCCACGAGGTGCAGCCGGTCCTCTTCGTCGTCGCGTTCGCCTCGATCGCCTGGGGATCGGTCGTCTCGCTGGCCCAGCGGGACCTCAAGCGGATGGTCGCCTTCTCCTCGATCAACCACATGGGGATCGTGCTGCTGGCGATCGCCGTCGGCTCGTCGCTCGGTCTCCTGGCGGCGGTCCTCCTCATGTTCGCCCACGGGATCGTGAGCGCGCTGTTGTTCATGTCGTCGGGCAGCGTGCACCACACGTTCGGCACCCGCGACATCGCCTCGGTCGGCGGGATCACCCCCCGCACCCCGGTGCTCGCGACGATGATCATGATCGGCTCGCTCGCGTCGCTCGGCCTCCCGTGGCTCATCAGCTTCCCCGCCGAATTCACGGCGCTGCTCGCCACCTGGGACCGGCTCGCCTACTGGGTCCTGCTGCCGCTCGGGATCCTCGTCGTCACCGCCGCCTTCTACATCTGGATGATGCAACGGATGCTGTTCGGCCCCGAGAAGGGGATCCCCGAGTCGGCGCACGACCTGCCGGCCTACGAGACCGTCGGGATGGGGATCCTCGCCGCCGCGGCGATCGTCTTCGGCGTGCTGCCGTTCCTCCTCGTGAACCTGATCACCGCCTCGCCGATCCGCGTCTTCCCGGGGGTGTGACGGGGTGGTGGCGTTCTCGTCGTTCGTCGGCCCGTTCGTCCCCGAGCTGCTGCTGCTCGGCGGCATGCTCCTCGTCCTGCTGCTGGACGTCCTCGGCGTCCGCCGCAACGAGACGCTCGCGACGGTCGCGCTCACCGCCCTCGCGCTCGCCTTCCTCTCGATCCTCGGCGACCTCGGCTTCGCCCCGCTCGGCGTCCTCGCGACGGTCGGCCCGGGCGCCCTGAACGTCGCCCCGGCGGCCGGCGCGGCGCCGCTCTACCACCTGACGTCGTTCGGCCTCATCTTCCAGGCGATCTTCCTGGTCGCCGCGCTGCTGGTCGTCCTCGCCTCCTCGAGCCGCCCGAGCGGCGAGCGCGGCGCGCCGATCTTCTACGGGCTCCTGCTGCTCGCGACGGTCGGGATGCTGCTCGTCGCCGTCGCCTCCGACCTCATCTTCCTCCTCCTCGCGGTCGAGGTCGTGGGCGTCCCGTCGTACCTGCTGGTCGCCTACCGGCGGGGGGAGGCGCGGTCGATGGAGGCGGCGATGAAGTTCTTCATCGTCGGCGCCCTCTCCACCGTGCTGTCGTTCTACGGCGCCTCGCTCCTCTTCGGCGCCTACGGATCGACGAACCTGTTCGTGATCCACGCGGCGGCCGCCAGCGTCGGGACGCCGGTCCTGGTCCTCGTGGGCTACGGGTTCCTCCTCGCCGGCCTCGCCTTCAAGGTCACCCTCGTGCCGTTCCACGCCTGGGCCGTCGACGTCTACGACGGGGCCCCGACCGACGTGACGGCGTTCCTCGCCGGCGGGACGAAGAAGATCGGGCTGTTCGCCTTCTTCCTGGTCTTCCTCGGACCGGTCCTCCTCGTCCACCCCGCGACCGCCGGGGCGTCCCCGTTCGGCGGCGGGCCGCTCGACCTCGGCCCGACCCTCTCGATCGCCCTCGGCGTCATCGCCGTGCTGACGATGACCGTCGGCAACCTGCTCGCGCTCCTCCAGAAGGAGATGAAGCGGATGCTGGCCTATTCGTCGATCAGCCAGGCCGGCTACATGCTGATCGGCGTGACGATCGGCACCGCCCCGGCGCTCACCGGGGCGACCCTCCAGATCCTCGCGCATGTCCTGATGAAGGGCGGGGCGTTCCTCGTCGTCGCCGGTGTCGCGGGCCTCGGGATCGGTCCGCTGATCGACGACTGGAAGGGGCTCGGCGTCCGCCGCCCGCTGCTCGGCGCCGCCTTCGCCCTGATGCTCCTCTCCCTCGCCGGCGTGCCGCTCACCATCGGCTTCGTCTCGAAGTTCGTCCTCTTCTCGTCGGCCGTCCAGGCCCAGGGATGGTTCATCTGGCTCGCCGTCGCGGGGCTCCTCAACAGCGCCCTCTCGGTCTTCTACTACGCCCGCGTCCTGAAGGTGATGTACTTCGATCGGACGGATCCGATCGCGGCGATCGAGGCCCCGCCCGCGAGCGGCTTGGGCGCGGGCGGCTTGGGCTACGGCCGGGCGGCGGCGATCGGCCTCGCCGCCGTCCTGATCGTGGGGATCGGCCTCTACCCGCAGCCGATCCTCGGCGCGATCCAGTCGGCCGCCCAGCACTTCCTCCTCACCGGAGTGTAGCGCATGGAGCGCGTCGACGTGATCGTCGTCGGCGCCGGGCCGGCCGGATCGTCCGCCGCCCGGGCGGCGGCGGAAGGGGGCGCCCGCACCCTGCTCCTCGACCATCGGACCGAGCTCGGGCACCCGGTGCAGTGCGGGGAGTTCGTCCCGACCCCCGCGGAGCTCGCCGACCTGTTCGACTGCCCCGACCTCATCCAACGGGCGTTCGATCTCCCGCCGGAGACGATCCTGCGGTCGACCCGCTACATGTCGTGCGTCTCCCCCTACGGGCACCGGTTCCGCTTTCCCCTCGCGGGGGCGACCGTCTCGCGCCGGTCGTTCGACAAGGCGCTCGCCTACCGGGCCGAGGGGGCGGGGGCGGAACTGCGGTTCCCCCTCGGGGTCACCCGGGTCCAGGGGTCGACCGTCCGGACCGCGGACGGGGAGGAGATCGAGGGGCGGGTCGTCATCGGCGCCGACGGGCCGCTGTCGATCGTCGCCCGTTCGGTCGGCCAGCCCCGCCCGCGGACCCTCTACCGGATGATCACCGCCACCGTCGACGGGGGACTGGACGACGAGATCGACCTCTTCTTCGGCCGGGACGCCCCCGGCGGATACGCCTGGGCGTTCCCGCGGGCCCACGACCTGAACGTGGGGCTCGGGGTGACGCGGATCCCCCGCGGCCGCTCGCTCGGCGGGCTGCTCGACCGGTTCCTCGCCCACCGGGGGTTCGGCCCCGCCCGGGAGCCGACCCGCTGGTGGGTCCCGATCGGGACCCCGCCCGACTCCCTCGTGCACGGGCCGATCCTCCTCGCGGGCGATGCGGCGCAGCTCGTCATGGCGACGAACGGCGGCGGCATCCCGACGGCGATGCTCAGCGGCTGGCTCGCCGGGGAGGCGGCGGCGCGGACGATCCGGGACGGGACGCCGCTCGCCGCCTACGACACGGCGTGGCGCTCGGCGCTCTACGGACCCCTCGCCCGGGCGGCGGCGATCCAGGCGTGGAGCGACCCGTATACCGTCTTCGACCCCGTCCTGGCCCTCGGAATGCGCTATATCGGTGCGCGCGGTCTCGACGCCATGATGCGGCTGCGCTGGCCCGGGCGCCGGGGGGTCGAGGCATGAGCGCCGCCCGGACCCCGGTCGATGCCTCCCTCGAGACGATCGTCCAGCAGACGCTGCGCAACGCCGCCGCCGACTCCCTCGTCGAGCTGGCCCCGACGCTGGTGCGCGATCTCACCGAGATCGACTGGCGCGTCGCCGAGGTCCTGGGCTCGACCTACGCGCAGCTCACCGAGGCGGCGCGCTACGCCTGCTCGACCGGCGGCAAGCGGGTCCGCCCGCTCCTGATGGCCGTCGCCCACCGGGCGCTCGGGTCGGAGACGACGCAACCGATCCACTCCCTCGCGGCGGCGTTCCAGCTGATCCACACGGCGACGCTCGTCCACGACGACGTGATCGACCACGCCGAGACCCGACGGGGCCGTCCGTCGATGCCGCGCGCCTTCGGCATCCCGCTCGCGATCGTCTCGGGCGACTACCTCTTCGTCCGCGCCTTCGAGCTCGCCGCGGAGTACCCCCGCTCGATCATCATGCGGTGCGGGGAGGCGTGCGCCGACCTGGTCGAGGGGGAGGTCCTCCAGGAGGCGTCCCGGTTCGATCTCTCCAGCGGCCGCGACCACTACTTCCGGGTGATCGAGCGGAAGACGGCGGCGATCATCGCCGCGGCGCTCACGTCGGTCGCGGAGATCGCCGCCGCGGGCCCCGCGGTCGTCGACGCCCTCCAGGGATACGGGCGGGCCCTGGGGCTCGCCTTCCAGATCCGGGACGATCTCCTCGACGTCTACGGCGACCCCGACCTCCTGGGAAAGCCGCTCTTCGGGGACCTCCGGGAGGGGAACCCGACCCTCCTCTCCCTCGAGACGTATGCCCGGCTCGACCCCCGCCACCAGGCGGAGTTCGAGCGGCTGTTCCAGCTCCGCCGCAAGCGGGCGAAGCACCTCCTGCGGCTCCGCGACTTGACCCAGATGACGGACGCGTCCGACGTCGTCGCCCGCGAGGCGACCGACTGGGTCGACCGCGGGATCCACTGCCTCGAGGCGCTGCCGAACGGGCCGTACCGCCGCCTATTGGAACAGCTCGCCCGCGGCGCGGCCGCGCGGCGGTTCTAGCGGCCGCGACTTGAGGGAAAACTACAAGTCCCCTCCCCCGGATCGACCCGCCGGTTCGGGGCCATGGGCAGCACATCGACCGCGGGGGGCGGCGCCGCCCCCGTCTCCTTCGACCGCCTCCCCGCGCCGTGGCGGCCCGAGTCGACGCGCCCGAAGCTGCCGATCGGCGTCGCCGTCGTCTCGGTGCTGATCAGCGGCCTCGCCATCGTCCTCATCCTGGGCGGGGCGCTCTACCTCCTGGACCAGTTCGGCTCGAATGCGATCCCGTCGGCCCTCGACCTGTTCCCGTCGATCGATCTGCTGGGCTCGGCGATCCTCCTGCTCCTCGGGGTCGCCCTCCTCGCCATCGCCACCGCCCTCTGGCGCCAGGAGACGTGGGCCCTCTGGACGACCCTCGTCCTGGTCTTCGGCGCCACGGTCTACCTGTTCTTCACCGGGTCGATCACCGTCCTCTTCGTCCTGATGATCGTCCTGTTCGTCTACCTGCTCGCCTGCCGCCGGTACTTCTATTGACCCGCTTCCTGTTGGCCCAGCTCGCCCCGATCCCGGGCGATCCCGCGGCGAACATCGACCGCCTCTCCGCCCTGCTCGACGGTCGCGAGGGGGAGGTCGCGATCGCCCCGGAGCTGTTCCTCTCGGGGTACCGGATCGGCGACCGGTTCCATCAGATCGCGCTGCGACCGGGCGACGGGCCGTGGAGCGCGCTCCAGCGCCTGGCCCGCGCCCACGGGACGACCGTGATCGCCGGGGCGCCGATCGCCTCCCCCGAGCGGAAGGGGGAGCTCCAGAATGCGGCGCTCGTCGTCGCCCCGTCGGGGGACGTCACGATCCAGGGGAAGCGGTATCTGCCCACGTTCGGGCCGTTCGAGGAGGGGGTGCCGTTCACCCCGAGCGACCGGAGCCGGCCCCTTCCCCTCGGAGCCCATCGGGCCGGGATCGCGATCTGCTACGACACGTTCTTCCCCGAGGTGTTCCGCGGACTCGCCCTCGCCGGCGCCGACCTCCTCGTCGTCCTCTCCGCCTCGCCGGTGACGAGCGGGCCGCTCTTCGAGAAGCTCCTACCGGCGCGGGCGATCGAGAACGGGCTGCCCGTCGTCTACGTCAACCGCGTCGGGGTCGAGGACGGGATCGTCTTCGGGGGCGGCTCGGGGGCGTGGGACCCCCGGGGGGAGCGGCGGCCGACGGAGGAGATCCCGGACCCCCGCCTTCACCCGGAGGAGCGCCTCCTCGGGGTCGAGATCGACCTCGAGGAGCCGGCCCGCTGGCGGCCGTTCCGACCGGTGCTGCGGGACGTCGCCCAGCGGCCCCCGCCGTCCGAGCCGTGACGGGCGACCGTTCGGGTGGAACGCGGCCCTTATAGGGGGCGCGGAACCCGTGCGGTCGGTGGCCCCCCCCTCGATCGCCCAGCAACTCGCCGCGAAGCAGCGGGAGATCTCGGTCGCCGAGTTCTTCGAGCGGAACCGCCAGATCCTGGGGTTCGACAACCCGCAGCGCTCCCTGCTCACGACCGTCAAGGAGGCGGTCGACAACAGCCTCGACAGCTGCGAGGAGGCGCGGATCCTCCCCGAGGTGACCGTCCAGATCGCGAAGGAGGGGGAGGACCGGCTGCGGGTCACGATCGACGACAACGGCCCGGGGATCCTCCGCCGGGAGATCCCGAACGTCTTCGCCCGGCTGCTCTACGGCTCCCGGTTCCACTCGAACCGCCAGGCCCGTGGTCAGCAGGGGATCGGCATCAGCGCCGCGGTGCTGTATGCCAACCTGACGACCGCCCGCCCGGCGAAGATCGTCTCGAAGATCGAGGAGGAGGAGGCGGCCCACGTCCTCGAACTGTTCCTCGACACCCAGAAGAACCAGCCGAGGATCGTCTCCGAGGACGTCCTGCTCTGGGACCGCCCGCACGGCACGAAGGTCGAGCTGGTCCTGCGGGCCCGCTACGTCCGCGGCCGCCAGTCGCCGTACGAGTACCTCCGCGGCACCGCGATCGTGAACCCGCATGCCCGCATCCTCCTGATCGAGCCGGACGGGACCCGGGTGACGTTCGAGCGGGCGACGACCGACCTCCCGCCGATCGCGAAGGAGACCCTCCCCCACCCGTACGGGCTCGAGCTCGGGGAGCTCGGGTATTTCCTGAAGTCGACGAAGCGGCCGACCCTCGGCGAGTTCCTGGCCAAGGATCTCCAGGGGGTCTCCGCCCGCGCCGCCCGGGAGGTCCTCGCCCAGTGCGCTCTGCCGGCGAACCGGCCCCCCTCCTCCGTCCACAGCGAGGAGCAGGAACGGCTGCTCACCGCCCTCCACGGGGCCGCCCTGATCGCCCCGAGCGGGGACTGCCTCTCGCCGATCGGATCGATGCTGATCAAGCGGGGGCTCCGGAACGTCCTCGGGGACGTCCGACCGGAGTTCTACGCCCCGCCGGTGAGCCGCCCGCCGAAGGTCCGCGCCGGCTTTCCGTTCATGGTCGAGGTCGGGATCGTCTACGGCGGGGCGCTCCCCCCGGACCAGCCGGTGCAGATCCTTCGGTTCGCGAACCGGGTGCCGCTCCTCTTCCAGCAGGGGGCGTGCGCCATCACGAACGCGATCTCGAACCTCGACTGGCGGCGGTACGGCCTCGACCAGCGGGGCGGCTCGGGCCTCCCGAGCGGGCCGGCGCTGATCCTGGTCCATGTCGCCTCCACCAAGATCCCGTTCACCAGCGAGGCGAAGGAGGCGGTCGCCGAGGACCCCGAGATCGACCGGGAGGTGACCCTCGCCCTCCAGGTCGCCGCCCGCCACCTGCGGACCCACCTCTCCCGCCGGACCCGGCGCGACCTCGCCGGGGCGAAGTTCGAGATCATCCTCAAGATCCTGCCGAAGCTCGCCGAGAAGACGAGCCACCTCACGGGGAAGCCGGTCCCCGATCTTACGCCCGTGATCACCCGGATCATGGACGTCGTGAACCTCGAGGCCGCCGTGAGCCGGGACGCGAGCGGCGTGCACGTCGCCGTCGAGGCCGTGAACTATACGCCCCGCGCTCGCGTCCTCGAGCTGTTCGCGGAGATCCCGCCCGAGGCGATGGCCGGCGCCACGTTCGATCCGGCCCCCGACGGGACCGATCCGGCCCTCGGCCGCGCCTGGTGGACCCTTTCGAAGCTGCCGCCGAACGGACGGACGAAGCTCGCCCTCACGTTCCCCCCGAAGACCGACCTGGACGCCGCGGACCTCGACTGGTACGTGGCGGGGGTCGACGAGGCGCACCTGCTCGGCGCGGACCCGCTGCCGGGCGACTGGGACGTCCGCCTCCCGCGGACGATCGTGGAGGCGGCGGAGGCCGCCGCCGCGGAAGGGGCGCCGGCGGACGGGGCGGAGGAGGAGGTGGATTACGATGCCGCGGAATCGAGCGCCGGCGCCAGCGACGACGAGTGACGAGGAGGAGACCGCCGTCCGGGCGGATGCTCTCCGGCCGACCCTCGAGCTCGCCGAGCAGATCTGGAACCAGCTGGACGCCGGGGAGATCCCCCGGATGCGGCTGCCGCTGCGGACCAAGCAGAACCTCGAGTTCCGCATGCGGGAGGGGGTCTGGAAGCTCGGCCGCCAGATGGGGACCCGGAGCGCCCGCAAGCTCGACGGCGCGCTGATGCTGCTGCGGACGTTCTACCTCGTCGACTTCATCAACGAGATGGCGAAGTCGAAGAAGACGTCGACCCTCCGGGAGCTCTACTACATCAGCGAAGCCTGGCAGGAGGCGAAGTTCCACAGCGAGGACGAGTCGAACCTCCTCATCGAGGACCTGGAGGTGCTCTGCCAGCGCCTGCGCGAGGACTTCCGCCTGCACCCGGAGGAGAACGGCGCCTCCGTCCTCGGGGACCTCACGATCAAGGAGCGGAACCGCAAGGGGATCGTGAAGACGATCAACTGCCGCGACGACGTCGGGGACGGAGGCTACGCCCTCCCGTTCAACGTCGAGAAGGGGAAGATCGAGTTCGTGAAGACGAGCGCCAAGTTCGTCATCGCGATCGAGTGCGGCGGCATGGTCGACCGCCTCGCCGAGAACGGCTTCGACGAGCAGTACGACGCGATCCTGATCCACCTCAAGGGCCAGCCGGCCCGCTCGACGCGGCGGTTCCTGCGCCGGGTCACCGAGGAGCTCAAGCTGCCCGTCGTCGTCTTCACCGACGGCGACCCCTGGTCGTTCCGCATCTACGCGAGCGTCGCCTACGGGGCGATCAAGACGGCCCACCTGTCGTCGTACCTCGCCACCCCGTCCGCGGAGTTCCTCGGGGTCACCGCCTCCGACATCGAGAACTACGATCTCCCGTCCGACCACCTGTCGGAGCAGGACGTCCGGGCGCTGCAGGCCGAGCTGACCGACCCCCGCTTCGGGACGGCGGAGTGGCGCTCGGAGATCGAGCTCATGCTCAAGAACGGCAAGAAGGCGGAGCAGCAGTCGCTCGCGAAGTACGGGCTCAACTACGTCACCGAGCACTACCTGCCCGAGAAGCTCGCCGAGATGGGCGTGCTGTGACGGCGCCCTACGGGTAGATCTTCAGCCCGGTCCGCCGTTCGATGTCGCGGATCGCCTCGAGGGAGGCGGTGCGCTCGCCGTGCGGCACGTGCCCGGACGGATCCGCCTCGATCGCGACGACGAGCGCCCGGAGGTGGTCGAAGACCCGGTCGGTCGCCAGGTCCGCGGTGAGGTCGAGCCGCACGCCGTCCGCGACCTCCCGGGCCCGCAGCCGGCCGACGCGACCCCCCGCGCCGGGACGGAGCCAGGCGGCGAGGGTCCGACGGAGGTGCCGCCATTCCCCCGCGGCGCGCCGGAGGCCCTCCGTGCTCCAGTGGAACCGCTCCGTGAGCGGCGAGCCCAGGAGGTACCACCGCAGGGCGTCCGGGCCGACGTCGCGCAGCGCGACCCGGAGCGGGACCAGGTTCCCGCGCGACTTCGACATCTTCGAGCCGTCCCAGAGGACGAGGCCCGGGTGGACGAAGATCTTCGCGAACGGGCGGCGGTCGAGCGCGAGGGCGATCTCGTTCTCGGCGTAGTGGTGGGGGAAGATGAGATCGGTCCCGCCGCCGTGGATGTCGACGGGGAGCCCGAGGAGATCGTTCGCCATCGCGTAGCACTCCAGGTGCCAGCCGGGGGTCCCCCGGCCCCACGGCCCCGGCCAGGAGGGGCGCGGCGGCTCCTGCCGCTTCCAGACCATGAACTCCCCGGCCGCCCCGTCCCCCAGCGGGAACGGGTGGCCGGGTTCGCGGACCGCGTGCGCCGCGAGATCGGCGGCCGTCGCGAAGTTGACCCCCTTCGGCCGGGCCGGAGGGGTGTAGAGCCACTCGGAGCCCTGCTGGCGGACCCGGCCGGTGCGGGCGAGCCGGCGGGCGACCTCGGTCATCTGGGGGACGTAGTCGCTCGCCCGCGGGCGATGGTGGGGCGCCAGGAGGCGGAGCGCGTGGAGATCGCGAAGGAACCCCGCCTCCTCCCGGAGGGCGAGCGCCCGCCAGGAGAGGCCGAGCTCCGCCGCCCGGGCATCGATCTTGTCCTCGAAGTTCGTGACGTTCATCACGTGGCGGACGGGGATCCCCTCCGCCTCCAGATGCCGCCGGACGAGGTCGAAGAAGAGGTAGGTCCGGGCATGGCCGACGTGGGCCCCGTCGTAGACGGTCGGCCCGCAGACGTACATCGTGAGCGGGCGGCGGAGGCGACGCGGTACGGGGACCGCGCGGCCGGAAAGGGTGTCCCGGAGCAGAAGGTCCATCGCCGGACCGCTCCTCGCCCCGGGCCCCTTAACCCTTTGCGTCCCGGCGCCCGGGGGTTAGCTTGATTTGGGCCGCCTCCGTGACGGAGCGCTGCGATGGAGACGGTGTTCCTGCTGGTCGAGACCGAGGTCGGGGAGCTCGAGGCGGTGCTCGAGCGGATCCGCGCGGTCCCGGGCGTCACCGAGGTCCAGGCGGTGACCGGCCCGTTCGACCTGATCGTGAAGGTCCAGGCGGCGCACCTCAACGCGGCGCTCGACACGGTCGTCCACAAGATCCGGCGGGTCCCCGGGATCAAGGCGACCGAGACGCTCGTCACGGTGGCGGGCGGCTGAGGGCGGGGCTCCCGCGGCGGGACCGCTCCCGAACGCCCCCGGTTCGGGGGGGTGCCCGTCCCGAGAGGGGATCGCCCCCCGGGTGGAGGTAAATACCGTCGGGCAGCTCCCGAGGCATGGTCGCCGTCGGAGATCCCCTGCCGAAGTTCGCCGCTGCCGATCAGGACGGAAAGCCGTTCTCGTCCGACTCCCTGCGCGGAAAGGCCGCCGTCGTCTACTTCTATCCGGCCGCCGACACGCCGGGCTGCACCATCGAGGCGAAGGGGTTCCGCGACGAGCTCCCGAAGTACCGCGCGAAGGGGATCGAGGTCGTGGGGATCAGCGTCGACGACTGCCCCGCCCAGAAGGCGTTCGCGACGAAGTACGGCCTCGGCTTCACGCTCGTCTGCGACCCCCAGCGGGAGGTCGCGAAGGCGTTCGGGGTCCTGAACCCCCGCGGCGTCGCCCGGCGGGTCACGTTCCTGGTCGGCAAGGACGGGAATATCGCCGAGGTCGTGGACACGTCGTCGGCCGACACCCACCTCGCCCGCGCCCGGGCCCGCTTCCTGAGCTGATCAGCGCGGGAGCGACCCCGGCGGCGCACCGGCAGGCGCGGCTTCGTCCGCCGACGGCGACGGGGGAGCCGGGGCCGCCCGGCCCCCGTTCCTCCCGGAGAAGGTCCACGCCCGGTCCCCGAGCACCTGGAGCGCCGCCGGGACCAGGAACGTCCGCACGACCATCGCGTCGAGCACGACCGCGATCGCCACCGAAAACCCGATCGCCCGGATCAGCGTGAACTCCCCGACCAGCAGTGCGCCGAACGCGCTCGCCAGGATGATCGCCGCCGCCGTGATGATCCCGCCGGTGCGGCCGACCGCCGTCACGATCGCTTCGCTCGCCGAGCGCCCCTTGACCCGCTCCTCCCGGACCCGGGTGAGCAGGAAGATGTTGTAGTCGATCCCGAGACCGAGGATCAGCAGGAAGAGGATCGTCCGCACGTAGAAGAACAGCGGAAAGCCGAGCAGCTCCTGGAAGACGAGGTAGGTCAGCGCCCACGCCCAGGTGATCGACAGGCCGATCGTCGCGATCGCCATCGCCGCGATGATCCACGACCGGAGGACCCCGATGAGGACGACGAGCAGGCCGACGGAAACGGCGACGATCAGGATGTCGGTCGCGGTGGCGGTCTCGTCGGCGAGGTCCCCGATCACCGGCGCGCCGCCGCCGAAGGCCAGGTGGGTCACGGCCGGGTGGGTCGATGCGTAGGTGCCAAAGCTCGCGGCCACCGCACGGACCGCCGCGACGGACGGGGCCGACAAGCCGGTGGTCGTCGGCTCGAGCGAGAGGAGCACCGTCCGCCCGTCGGAGCCGACGAAGCCGCCGAGGAGGCCCAGCAGGTTCTCCCGGGGGGCCGCCGGGAGCGACGCGAGGCCGAGCCACTCCGACAGCGGCGCCCCGTACGGGCCGACCGGCGACTGGACGACGGCGATCCCGGACGTATTCGCCGCGATCGAGGTGAGCGTCGCGAGGTCGGTGAACTCGGTGGCGTTGCTCTCGTTCCCCGCCACGAGGGGGCTCTGGAACGTCACGAGCGCGAACGAGGGGGTCGCCGACCCGTTGCCGAAGTGCTGGTAGTAGACGGCGAGCCCGTCCGACGCCGGGTGCCCGCTCGGCAGCTGCCCGTAGAAGTCGTAGGCGAGCGGGACCTGCACGGCGACGTAGGCGAGCGGCACGCTCACGAGCAGCAGGATCCCGAGGACGGCCCACGGGCGGCGCTGCGTCAGTCGGCCGACCCGGTAGAAGTAGGTCCGCTCCCCCCGGATCCGCGCGTTCGCCCGTTCCGCCCGGCGCCGGAACCGCTCCCCGTGATCCGGCCAGAAGATGCGCGGACCGAGAAGCTTCAGGAACGCCGGGACGAGGGTCAGGGAGAGGAGGATCGTGAGGAGGATGGCGACGGAGAGGACGCGCCCCCAGTCGGAGAGCAGGGCGACCCCGCTGAACGTGAGGGCGAGGGTCGCGATGATCGCCGTCGACCCGCTCGTGGCGACCGACTGACCGGCCCAGCCGAGCGACTGCTCGATCGCCTCGTCGGAGGAGCGCCCCTTGAGGAGTTCCTCGCGGTAGCGGGCGACCAGGAAGATCGAGTAGTCGGTGCCGACCCCGAGGACAAAGACCTCCTCCAGGGTCAGGGAGGTCGTGTCGACGGCCCCGAAGAGCTTGCCGACGAGGATCGTCGCCCCGAGGGCGAGCGTGAGCGCGATCCCGAGGCCCGCGAACGTGACGACCGGCGTCAGCGGGGAACGGAAGTAGAGCATCGCGATCACGAGCAGGAGGCCGATCGTGAGCGGGAGGACCAGCGCGAGGGAGTCGTTGACCACCGAGTTCGTGAGCTGGTCGAGCGGGGCGCTGCCCGTCTGGTAGTAGGCGATCGAGTGGGTCGCGTCCGCGGCGGCGAGGATCGGCGGCACGAGGGTGCCGATCCGGCCGAGATCGGCGTAGACCGGCGAGCCGCCCGAGGCGTTGGTGGCGGAGTCGGAGATCGTGAACGAGACCTGGATGAGGGACGCCGTCCCGGCGGCGTCGACGTAGGCCGTCCGCACCGCGTACGGGACGGGGAGGGGTTCCGACGCGAGCGTCGCGTTCGCGACGGTCGCATTCGCCCATGCGGAGGCCGACGCGGCCGGGGCTGTCCCGTTCGGGAACGCCGACCAGACCGTCTCCATCCACGCGGTCGGGTAGCCGACCTCGGGGGCGAGCACGCCGGCGGCGACGGCCCGCTGGGCGGTCGCGTTCGCGGCCGTGGCGAAATCGAGCCCGACGAGCACCGCGGAGAGGACCGGGAGCGCGGACGGAGAGGGAGCGAGCTGCGGCAAGAGCGGCGCCTCCTGGGCCCGGACCACGGCGGCCGCGCACGTAGCCACGGTGCCGGGGTCGGCGGCGCAGGCGGCGGAGCCGTTGAATCCCGCCGGGGATCCTCCGTAGCCGTCGTAGAACGCCGCGAGCACCGCGAGGGCGGCGGAGTTGTTGGCGAACGACGACTCGGTCGCCCGGTACGCCGGGTAGTTGATCGAGGAGAGGTTCCCGCTCCGGCCCGCCGCGAGGGCCGACCAGGTCGCCAGATACGCGGTCGGCGGTCCCCAGACGAGCGCCGCGGAGTCGTTGACGGCGGACAGGAGCGGTGCGGACCCGCTCTGGGCGGCGCGGATCGCCCCCGCCGCGATCTGCACCTGGCCGGCGAGGTAGCCGGCGTAGGCGGTGTAGACGCTCGAGATCGAGGCGACGTCCGAGAGGCTTCGATCCGACTCGAGCGCGGCGGTGATCCGCAGGATCACCCCCTGGCCGTTCGCGTCCGTCAGATTCGGGCCGACGAACAGCAGGGTCGCGGCGGCGCCGCCCGTCTGGTTCGGGAAGAGACGCGCGAGTTCGGCGTCGGCGACCGCGCTCGGGGCCGTGGCGGGAAGCGTTTCGGTCGAGTTCGTGGTGACGGAATTGAGGAGCGGCAGGAACGGGACGACGACCACCAGCAGGGCGACCCAGAAGACGATCGGGTACCACGGGTGCCGGACGATCCCGCGGGCGAGCCGGCCGAACAGCCGCGCCCCGGCGGTCGGATGGTCGCGGACGTCGCCCGTCACGGCCGCGCCGTAGAGCGCGCCAACATAACCCTACTGGGCGGGCGAAGCGGCCGGCGGGGCGTGGCCCGTCCGCCAGAGGGTCGGATAGGCCGCCGGGTCGACGAAGACCCGGGTCCCTTCGACGACCCAGCCGTGCCGTACCTCCCCCATCTCTTTCGATCCCCGGCGCGCGAGGCCGGTGGCGATGAGCGTTCCGTCCCGCGTCACGAGCGCGACGCGGGCCCCGGCGGAGAACGGGGTCGGGAGCGCGAGGATCCCGCCCTTGGCGAGGCCGGCGCCGTGGGCAACGGCGCTCGCCGCCCCGTCCTTGAGGACGATCGTGGGAAACTCCCCCCAGACCTCGGCGATCGGATGCAGGAGCGCGAGCAGGGGGGCCGTCTCGCCCGATCGGGCGACGGCGACGGCGTCGGCCAGCGTCGTGAGCGGGACCGCCCGGCTCTCGTCGAACGGGCCGGTCCCGACCCGGCGCAGCTCCTCGAGGTGGCCGCCGGTGCCGAGCGCCTCGCCGAGATCGACGGCCAGGGTCCGGACGTACGTCCCCGAGTCGGCGGTGAGGTCGAGGAGGACCCGCGCGCCGTCGACCTCGACGACCTCGAGACGGTGGATCGTGCGGACCCGACGCTCCCGCTTGACGGCGGAGCGGACCGGCGGGGTCTGGTAGATCGGGCCCGTGAACTCCCGCACAACGCGGTCGAGCGCGGGGCGCGCCACGGGGGCGTGGAGGTTGATCGCGGCGACGTACCGCTTCGGGAACTCGAGCACGAGCGGGAGGAGCTTCAACGCGGGGCCGAACCCGACCCAGAGGAGCCCCGAGACGTTCGGGTCCAACGTCCCGGCGTGGCCCGCGAGCCGGACCCCGAGGAGGTCCCGGGCCCACGCGGTGACCTGGTGGGACGAGGGGCCTCGGGGCTTGTCGATGAGGAGGAACGCCCCGGCGGCGATCCGGGCCTCCACGTCCGGGGGGAGCGGCGGGGTCGGAGCGGCCCCCGCGGCGGCGCTCACGGCCGCTCCGCGTCCGCCGCGCGCAGGAAATCGACGATCCGCCGGGTGACCTCTTCCGGCGGGAGCGCGGTCGAGTCGACCGACAGGTCGCACGGCTCCGAATCCGGATCGAGGTCGTAGAAGCGTCGGTACCGCGCCCGTTCGCTCTCCGCGCGCTCCCGGATCCGGCGGCGCGCTTCGTCAAGCGACTGGCCGTCCCGCGCCGCGACCCGCCGCGCCCGCTCCGCCTCGTCGGCGGTGACGACGATCGCGTAGACCGGCGTGCCGCGGCGCCGGCAGAGCGCCGCCTGCACCCGCCCGTCCAGCACGAACCCGGGGCGGGCGAGGCGCTGCATCGCGTCGTCGAGCCCCCGGTCGACCTCGGGATGGCTCTCGGCGTACCGTCCGAACGCCTCCACGTCCATCCCGCGGGCCCGCGCCTCCGCCCGGAACGCGTCCCCCGCCGAGCGGTAGTCGAGCGCGAGGGCCGCGGCGACCCGACGCCCCGCCGTCGATTTCCCGCTGCCCGGAGGGCCGCCGATCGCGACGACCCGCCCGATCACGACGCGCCCCCGGTCCCCGCGGGGATCGGAGTCGCCGGCGTCACCCGGTGCTCCCGGGCGTAGCGCCGGACCCAGAAGTGCTTCAGGATCCGCCGGAAGACGAGCGAGAACGGCACCGTGTAGAGCGAGAAGATGGCGAACCACCAGGGGATGCCGGCGGTCGGGGAGATCGAGATCACGAACTTCATGAGATCGATGTGCCCCCCGTTGAGCTGGATCGTCTGCTGAACGGCGCTCGCGCTCTGGATCACGAGGCCGACCCAGGTGTACATCAGGATGAGCATGAAGTAGGTGATCGCCATCCCCTTGAACTGGGCGATCGACACCTCGCTCGACATCCTCGTGATCCGCTCCTGATGGGGGCGCAGGGCGGCGATCCGGTCCTTCTTCCCGGAGCGGATCGCCTCCATCTGGACCTTGCGGAAGGCGCTGCTCCACTTCTGGACCTTCGCGGTCTTCACCCAGTCGGTCGTGTAGTTGTAGGCGAACGCCGTCACGACCATCTCGATCGCCCCGGCGATCGCCATCGTCGCGAACAGGTGGTTCGACGAGAAGCCGATCAACGAATAGAGCGGCCCGCCACCGGACGGGCAGACCGGGCTCGCCGGTGCTACCGCATACGTTCCGAGATAGCAGGCGATCCCGTTCCGCGTGGAGGTGTCGAACAGCATCAGGAGCCCCAGGAGGCCCAGGAAGACGATGATGAACGTCGAGAACTTGAACGTCGGCCGGGGGGCGGTCGGCCGGGGCGGGGCGGCGGCCGCTTCCGCGGGCTCGGCCGGACCGCTCTCCGAGGCCCCTACGTCCGCCGTCGGCTCGAGGGCGAGCGGGGACTCCGCCGCGCCGGCGGTAAGCTCGCTCTCCTCGGGGCCATCCCCGCCCCCGGGGGCGCCGGAAGGAAGCGGGGCGCCGCCGTCGGGCATCCTACGACTCCCCTCCGAGGAAGCGACGGAGCAGCGGGTTGATCTCCATCAGCTGCTCGCGGCCCATCGCCTCGTAGAGGTTGATCAGGATCCCGACCATGAGCAGCACGCCGGTGCCGCTCGCATTGCCGAGCGTCCCGATAAGGTCGGCCCCCGCGGCGAGCGCCCCGACGGCGGCGCCGCTGATGACCGTGATGACGGGGATGTACCGCTCGAGGACCCGACGCAGCACCCGCGGCTCGCGCCGGAATCCGGGGATCTGCATCCCGGACGCCTCGATCTGGCGGGCGACCGCCTCCGGCCCCATGTTCGTCGTCTGGATCCAGAACTTCGCGAAGAGGATCGACCCGCCGACCATGGCGCCGAAGAAGACGACGACGTGGATCAGCCCCTGCCACCAGGTGTGGTTGTACAGGAACGACGAGTACGTCTGGTAGTTGAGGATCGGGAGCAGCCACGACTCGAGGCCGTTCACCGTCGACAGGTAGTAGGCGCCGCCGGAGATCGGTTGGGTCTGGCTCACGCCGGTACTGGCGGCCGCGGCCGCGCTTGGGTAGCCGCCGACCCACCACTGGTGCCCGAGGAGGGGAAAGCGGGAGAGGGCCCCGTTCGACCAGAGCAGGATCGTGAAGAGGGAGACGTTGGCGAGGAGCGCGCTCATCAGGATGACGGGAATGTTGGAGGCGTAGATCAGCCGGAGCGGGTAGCGGCCGCGGGCCCCCCGCGCCTCGGCGTGGGAGAGCGGCAGCTCGATGCGCGTCGATTCCGTCCAGGCGACGAGGAAGAAGATCGCGGCGGTGCCGACCAGGGCGACGATCGGGTTCGGCTGCCGCAACAGCACCTGCTCCCAGCCGCCCCCGGCCATGCTGCTCGCCGAATAGTGGGTGAGGAACCAGATCGTCTTCGGGATCGTGCCGCTCGGCGGATTGAGCGCCGAGATCGGCGACGACGGCGTGCCGGGAAGCCAGTTGAGCGTCCCCTGGACGATCTGCTGCGAGACGCCGGCCGCGATGAACAGCGAGATCCCGCTGCCGATCCCCCACTTCGAGACGACCTCGTCCATGAGGAAGACCAGGTAGCTCCCGAAGACGAGCTGGGCGATGATGATCGTGTTCGCGAGCAGGAGCCCGTTGCCGGGGGAGGCGGCGCCGAGGGTCGTGACGAACGACGCCGAGGGCGTGACGTAGCCGAAGACCTGGGGGACCGCCTCCACCAGGATCATCGCGATGACCAGGACCTTCTGGGTCCCCTGGTACATCCCCTTGTCCTCGTCGTCGGTGAGGTCGAGGTTGATGATCTTCGCCCCGGTGAACAGCTGCATGATGATCGACCCGGTGACGATCGGGCCGATCCCGAGATCCATGAGCGTCCCCTGGGCGCCCGCGAGGATCGCGCGGTAGCTGGCGAAGAGGTCGATGACGGTCGCCTGGTCGACGCCGAAGAGGAAGATGTTCGTGAGCAGGAAGTAGAGGAGCAGGACCCCGATCGTCCAGAACAGCTTCGTCCGGAAGTGGACGTGGCCCTTCGGCTGGGTGACCGCGGGCATGCGCGTCGTGAGCGGCTTGAGGCCGTACAGCTTGGAGCGGGAGCCGCTGTAGGAGAGGCCGAGATAGAGGACGCCGAGGACGACCGCGATCGAGGCGCCGATGACGATGAACCCGACCAGGGTCGGCGCGGTCCAGAACCAGACGACCGCGAGCAGGACCGCGCCCAGGACCGCGAGCGGGATCGCCCAGCGCGGGTCCCGTGGGATCTCCTCGTCCGCCATGTGGCCGAATTGGACCCGGTGACCGATTTATATAGTCTGCGGGCGGATTCCGACGGCGCGGGCCCCGGTCAGGCCGATCCGGCGCGCTCGCCCGGCGGCTCGGCCAGCACGGTCACCTTCTCCGCCGCGTGCCGGCTCGCGTGGGCGACGAAGACCCGCCAGGCGTAGGCGGTCTCGCCCCCGCCCAAGAGCCGGTCGACCCCGGCCTTCGCGAGGTCGGCGACCATCGTGTCGCCGACACGGACGACGGCGCCCGCCGCCTCGAGGGTCGGGACGAAGGCGTCGAGCTCGCCGACGTTCAGCGAGCGGGGCCGGGCGACAATGTTGGCCGGCCGCTTGAAGCCGTGCCGTCCGAAGTGGTCCGGCGCGTAGATCAGCATCGACTTGAACTTGTATTTGTGGAGCCCGGCGTTCCCGCGGCCGCCCTGCTTGCCCGCGCCGCGGCCGGCCTTGATCCCGCGGCCGTGCGTGCGCAATCCCCGGAACTTCCTCGTGCGACTCGGCATCGACTTCCCTCACACCATCTTGCGGACGAGATCGTTGACCGCCTTGCCCCGGTACCCGAGGGCTCCGCCGAGGCCGAACGGACGCTTGGTCGACCGCCAGCCGCCCTTCGGCGCCTTCAGCCGGAACAGGGGGCGGATCCCGGGGACCGGGGGAAGCCCGTGCTCGACCACCGAGGTGGCGAGCTCGGTCAGGTCCTTCGCGGGAAGCTCGGTCCCGAACGCGGCGTCGGCCAAGCGACCGCCCGCGGTGGTGACGCCGCGCTCCCGGAGCAGCAGGCCGACCGTCTCGGGATCGGCCTCGCCCCAGGTGATGTACCCCTGGGTGCGGATGAGCATCCCGCGGTACTCGGGAGACTCCGGCACGACCGTGGCGTGGTTCGGCCGGGTGAGATGCAGGTAGCGGAGCGTCTCCACGATCTCGCGGTTGACGTGGACCGTCCCGCGGACGCGGACGACCATCCACGCCATCTAGGCCCCTCCCGACGGGGGACCCCGTCGTCCCGGGCCGCCGCCCGCCGGCGGCGCTCCGGGGCCGCGACCCGGACCGCCGCGCCCCGGAGGTCCACCGCGCCCCGGGGGTCCGCCGCGCCCCGGGCCGCCCCGGCCCGGTCCGCCGCGCCCCGGCCCTCCGCGGCCGCGGCCACGGCCCCGGCCGCCCATCGGGCGGGCCCCTTCCTCCTTGGGGGGAAGGATCGACGTGCCGATCGGTCCGCGGACGATCTTGAGCCGCTCGGCGTCGGCCGGACGGACCTTGAGCTCGGAGAGCGCCACCAAGGCGCCGTAGGCGGCCTGGGCGTAGTTGACGGTCGTCTTCGTGTGGCCGTCGGTGTACCCCCAGGCGTCGGTGATCCCCGCGAACCGGAGGACGGGCTTCGCCACGTCCCCGACCGCGAGCCCCACCCCGCGCGGGGCGGCGCGGAACTTCACGACGACCGAGCCGGTGTGGCCGACGACCTCGAACGGGACGCTGTGCGGCCGCCCGCAGCCGCATTCCCAGCTGCCGCAGCCCCGCAGGACGGAGACGATCCCGAGCTTGGCGCGGTCGATCGCCCGGCGGATCGTCGGACCGACCTCGCGGCCCTTCGCCCGGCCGAGTCCGACGAAGCCGTCGCCGTTCCCGACGACGACCGTGACGGCGAACTTGAACCGGCGGCCGGAGTCGGTCATCCGCTGGACCATGTTGACGTCCAGGACCTCGTCGTGGAGACCCGGGAGGAGCTTGTCGACGATCTGCGGCTCGCGGAGCGGCAGGCCGGTGGCGAGCGCCTCGGCCATCGTCTTGATCTCGTCGGCCGCAACGCGCTTGCCGAGCTCCGTCCGCGGAACCCACGGCGGGGCGGGCGCGGCGCTGCCGAACCCTCCGGGCCCGCGGGACGGACCGGCGACCGCGCCGCTCATGCCGCCTCCCGACGAGCGGCGAGCGACGCGAGCTGCTGCTTGTAGGCCTCGAGCGGGCGCGGAAGCGGCTTAGGCAGGTGGCTGCCGCCGAGCCGGTCCGCCGTCGGGAACCCTTCCTCCCCGTGGGGGATGTCGACCCCCGCGTCGAGAAGTCCCTTCAGCGCCGCCGACAGGCGGCCGCCGGCGGTCGGACGCCGGACGCCGAGATCGAGGACCGCCGCCTCGGTACCGGATGCCTTCGCCCGGAGCCCCGCCAGGTAGGCGGTGAGGTAGGCCGCGGGCGTCGAGGAGAGGCTCGTCGCGGGGAAGGCGATCCCCCCGAGCTCGCCGGAATCGGCCATCGCCAGGACCCGGTCGCCGGTGGGGTCGAAGTCGACGAGCGAGACCCGCACCCGGCGGGCGGAGAGACGCACGACCGCCCGCGGGCGGCCGGACTGCAACAGCTTGCGGCGGACCCGGTAATCGGTCCGGCCCTCGCGGCGGCGCCGGAAGTGGACGCGGTAGCGCGGGCCGTCGCTCATGCCTTCGCCTCCGGTACGTGGCCGGCGAGGCGCAGGTTCTGGAGGAGGTGCGCCCGGCTGCGGAACATGCCGCCCTTGGCGCGACGGTAGAACTCGCGGTAGACCGCCGGCGGGATCTTCTTCCCGTCCCGCAGCTCGCGCAGGAGCGCCCGCTGGGCTCGGATGCGCCGCATCCACCGGTCCTTGCGGGGAAGACGGGAGGCCGGGGAGCCGCGGCGGGAGCCGGGTCCCTGGTGTCGGCCGCGGGCGACCTCGGCGGCGTGCCGCCGGGCCCGGGCCCGCGACGTCCCCTGGATCGGATGGCGGCGAATGACCCCGGCCTTGATCGCGCCCCGGACGTCGTTCCGCGTGACCGCGTCGGCGAGATCCTCCTGGCTGGTCGGATCGAGGAAGACGCGGCCCTCCCCGCACTTCAGGAGATCGGCGGCGAGGCGGCGCTGGTTCGAAAGGTCCGGCATCGTCACTCCTCCCCGGCCGTCTGGATCGGGTTCAGGACCCGGACGCCCCGCTGGCGGGCGGTCTCCTCGAGACCGAGCCGGCGTCGGGTACCGACCGTCCGCGCGATGACGGCGGCCTGGAGCTTCGGGTCGAGCGCCTCGATCTCGGCCTCGTTGTGGACGAGGACGGGTCGGTAGCCACTGGGGGCAAGCCCGCGGACCCGCGCCGGCGAACCGTAGCCGATGGAGACGATCTCGGCGCGGTAGCCGTAGTGGCGCCGCTGCTTCGACTGGAGTCCGCGGGGGCGGCGCCACGCACCGTCCCGGCCGATCCGATAGTAGCGGTTCGCGGCCTGACGCCCGAAGACGGGCCGCCGGCGTCGGATCTGCCGTCGGGTGCGCAGGAGCGTCACGACCTCCGGGGCGAGCGACGGGTGCTTCGGCGCGGCCGTCGGCGCGGCGCCCTTCGTCGCGGCCGGGGCGGCGGCAGGGGCCGGGGCCGAACCGGCGGTCGGCGCCGCCGCCGTCGGGGCGGCGCGGGCGGGCCGGCTCGAGGCGGCCGGGCGACCCCGCGGCTTCGCGGGGGCCGGTGCGGGGGTCGACGGTTCGTCGGCCATCGTCAGTTCGCCTCCTTCACGTGGGCCCGCTCGACGAGATAGATCCCGTCCTGGAAGACCCGGGGATCGTAGTTGCGGATGCGCGTCGTCCGCTCGATGTTCGCCGCGCTCTGGCCGACCTGCTCGATGTCGGTGCCGGAGAGGATCACGAACTCCCCCTCGACCTGGGCCTTCGTGCCCGGCCGCAGCAGGGAGGTCCGGGGGTACTTCTCGCCGAGGAAGTTCTCGATGACGAGCGACTCGCCCTTCACGGCGACCTTCATCGGGAAGTGCGCCGCCACGACCTTCATCTTCGCCTCGACCCCGAGGGTGAGACCCCGCCCGACGTTGCGGACGTGGGCGACCCACGTCCCGAGGAGCGCCTGGGCCTCCTTCCGGTTCGGCGGCAGGCGCAGCGTGAGGGTGACGGTCGTCCCGTGCACGGCGAGGTCCAGGATGTCCCCCGGGAACGGCCGGACGACCGAGCCGAGCGGCCCCTTGGCGACGAGCTCCCGCCCGCGGACGGTGAGCGAGACCCCCTTCGGGATCGACACGGTGGCGGAACGGCGGGGTTCAGTAGACATAGGCGAGCAGCCGACCCCCGATCTTCTTTTCCCGCGCCTCGAGGTGGGAGAGGACGCCCTGGTTCGTGGAGAGGACGAGCAGGCCGAAATCCTGCGCCGGCAAAAAGCGGGATTCGTACCGCTCCAGCCGGTCGTGCGCGACCGCGACGCGCGGCTTGATGACGCCGCAGGAGTTGATGCGGCGGGAGAGCACGACCTCGTAGCGGCCGCCCCGGCCGTCCGGGACGAACGTGAACTCCTGGATGTAATCGTGTTCCCGGAAAAGCCGGAGGACCTCCGCGATCAGCCGCGAGGTCGGGTGGACGGCCGCCGTCGGGTGGCCCTCCCGGTCGGCGTGGCGGATCGTGACCAGGGCGTCGTTGAGCAGATCCTGTTGCATCGACCGGAACCTCCTACTGGTACTTCTGGAACCCGAGGTCGACCGCGACCTCGCGGAAACACTGGCGACAGAGATGGAGGCCGTAGCGCCGGACGATCCCGCGCTTGCGATCGCACCGCAGGCACCCGACCTTCCGCCCGAACTGCTTCTTCGGTTTCATCGATCCCTCCCCGCTCAGTCGAGCAGCGTCACCCCGAAGGTGGCGGTCAGGAACGCCCGCGTCTCCTCGCGCGTGGCGCGGAGCGCCGGCGGCAGCGGACGGGACTGCACCCGGCGTTGGCGGACGCGGAAGCCGGCGCGGCCGAGCTCGACCGCGACGTCCATGCCGTGGATGCCGATCGCCGGATCGTACTTCATCCCCTCGAAGTCGGTGTAGTCGGCGACCCCGAACGAGAAGTTCCCGTTCCGGTCGATCGACTCGCTGTCGAGCTGGCGGTCCCGGGCGTCGAACGCCCGCCGAAGAAAATCGTGGGCGACCGCGCCGCGGAGGGTCACTTTGGCGCCGATCTCCTGGCCCTTGCGGATGCCGAAATCCCGGTTCGTGGAGTGGGCCCGGGTGCTGACGGGCTTCTGGTGCGTCACCATCTGGAGGACCCGCTCGGCCTTCGTCCGGGCGTCGCCGGATTCGCCGACCCCCGCGTTCACGACGATCTTGATGACCCGGATCGCCCGCATCCCGGCGGGGAGCGTCGGCGGCGGGACGGCGGGGGCCGCGGCGGAAGCGGGGGCGCTCATCGGTCGATCGCCTCCGCGATCGTCACTTCGGGGTTCTTCTGGCCGACGACGAACACGTACTCCTTCGTGGTGGAGAACCCTTCCGCGAAGTGCACGAGGTTCGGCTGCGAGGAGTTCCGGACTTCGACCCGATCGACGCGCGCCAGCTGCCCGACATGGGAGCCCCCCGCGACGAAGGCGAGCGCGCCCGGGGCGAGCTTGAGGTGGTCGACGACCTTCTGGCCGGGAACCTCGATCTTGAGCGAGTCCCCGACGCGGTAGGCGACGTTCGCCGCCACGCGCACGTTGCGGCCGTCGTGCAGCGTCACGGCGAGGCGCCCGCTCGGGAGCGAGTGCTTCCGGCGGACCTGGCCGATCTTGACGCCGGCCTCGGTGGAGGGGATGCGGACGAGCACGAGCTTCCCCCGTCCGTTCTTCACCATCCGGTAATGGGCGTCCGTCGGGGCGGCGAGCGAAAGGGTGTCCATGAGCCCGACGCCGCGGTCGAGGTCGGTGACGATGCGGCCGTCCAGACGGACCGATCCCTGCCGCGCCAGGATCCGGGCCTCGCGGGCGCTCCGGGCGACGCCCAGCAGATCGCGCAGCACGATCTGCAGCGGCACGGACTGCTCCTGGGGGTGAGGGCCCGGCGCCGGCCGCTTGACCCACTTCGTCCCCTTGCGGGGGATCGTCCAGGCCCGCGGCGCCGCGCCGCGCTTGAGACGGAACGTCATGCCGATCCCTCCTCGGCGGGCGTCGGCCGCGTCCCCGAGCGGCCCCGCTTCGCCTTCGCCGGCGGGGGGGTCGGCTCGGCGGGCGCGGTCGGGGCATCCGCGGAATCCTCGGCGTCGGGCTCCTCCGCGTCGTCGTCGTCGTCCGCCCGATCCGGCGTCTCCGGTACGGGTGCGGCCGGGCCCGCGGGCGAGGGGAGGGCCCCGTCGGCGCCCTCGGGGGCCTCGCCCCGCTCCGCCGGCGTGAGGTCCTCCTCGCGGACCTTGAGCGCCTCGCGGCGCCAGGCGTCGGCGAGGTTGAGACGGACCAACAGGAGGTGGTTGGTGCGGATCGGCAGCGGCTTGAGCTTCTCCTCGCCGCTCTTGAGCGTCACGTTGTCGAGCGTCACGGAGTAGCCCCGGCGATCGACCTTCGCGACGCGCTCCTCCCGGCCGACGAAGCTGCCCCGCATCACGAGGACCGTGTCGCCCTTGCGGACCGGTAGCGAGCGGCGGTGGAACCGGCCGCGCAGCTCGCGGGAGAGCGGGACCGTCATCCGGCGCCGGCGGGCGAACGAGTCGGCGTCGTAGACGGCGCGGCGCTGGCGACGGGGGGAGTGGGGGGAGAGCGACATGGACCTTCCTCTAGATGATGATCGACGAGGCGGCGGCGACCCGCGGCCAGCGCTCGGCGGCCTCCTTCGCCACCGGGCCCTTGATCTGGGATCCCTTGAGCTCGCCGGTCTCCGTGGTGATGACGGCGGCGTTGTCCTCGAACATCAGCCGCGTCCCGTCGGCGCGGTGGACCGGGGAGCGGGAACGTACGATGACGGCGTGCAGCACCTGGCGGCGCATCTCGGGGGTCCCCTTCTTCACGCTGACGATGACGAGGTCGGCGATCCCCGCGCGGGGGTAGCGGCGGTGGGTGCCGTGCCAGTTGCGCACGGCAATGATCTCGACGATCTTCGCGCCGGTGTTGTCGACGCAGTCGAGCCGCGCCCCCTTCGGGAGGCCGCGTCCGCGGTGGCCGGCGAGCCCCTTCATGCCGATCCCTCCCCCGGCGTCCGCGCCGCCGGGGCGGCGTCGTCGGCGAGCGGCGACGGATCCTCGCCCACGACCTTGCGGGCCGCTTCGCCGAGATCCTCGACAATGCAGAACGACACGAGCTTCGAGAGCGGGCGGGTCTCCGCGATGCGGACGCGGTGTCCGACCGGAATGTTGAGGCACGGCGGGGCGTGCGCCAGGTAGCGCCGGCGCCGCTTCTCGTAGCGCTCGTACTTCGGCACGAAATGGAGGAGCGTACGCTCGACGACGGCGGTGCGCTGCATCGCCGTCGAGACGACCGTCCCCTCGAGGACCTGGCCCCGCACGGGGAGCCGGCCGTGGAACGGGCAGTGCCGGTCGTCGCAGCGCGCCTTCGGGGCCCGGACGTCGAGACCGATGTCCCGGGCGCGGCGGGCGGACGGCGTACGGGTCGGACTCATCGATACCTCCGAGGACCGCCGGCGAGGAGTCGCTTCGTGCGGTCTTCCGGGCGCACGCGAAGGACCTCGCCACTTAAGGGTAACTCTCGGCCGGCGAGGGCGATCGTACCGGCGAGCCGCCGCTTCGGCACGGCGACCGGTCGCGCGCGGCCGGCGACGCGGACCCAGAGCATCGAAAGCGATTCGTCGACGATCGTGCCGGCCACGGGCTCTTGGAGGCCGGGGCCGGCGGGGATGCGGACTTCGGCGCCGAGGATCTCCCCGGCGAGGGCGGTCCGCTCCGTCGGGCGAAGCTCGAAACCGATCGCGGCGCGCGCCATCGTGGTCGTGCTCCTCCCGCGCTAGCTCCGCGCCGCGCCGCTTCCCCGGCGGGCCGCGAGCTGGCGCTCGCTCAGCACGGTGAGCGACCGGGCGACGTTCGTCCGGAGCGCCCGCATCCGGCCGGGGCTCGGCGGCGCCCCGCCCATCGCGGCGATGCCGCGTTCGCGCAGGAGATCGTTCTCCGCGTCGGCGATGCGGCGACGCAGGTCCTCGTCCGAGAGGGCCCGCAGATCCTTCATACGGAGCAGCGTCACGAAGCCTCCGGCGGGAGAGGGCCGGCGATCGGCGCCACCGCGGCCGCGTCGGCGTCGACGACGGGGGGCAGTTCCACCGGCGGGGCGGCGCGGGGCGTCGCGCCCTTCACCACGATCTCGTCGGGGAGCTTCGAGTCGGCGCGCATGATCCAGACGGAGACGCCGATGACGCCGGGCTTGAGGCGGGCCTGGTAGAACCCCTTCTCGACCCAGAGATGGACCGCTTCGCCGCAGTACTTGATCGTCCCCGCCTTGAACCGCTCGGTGCGGTGCCGCTCGCCGGTGAGCTTCCCCGAGAGGATCACCTGGCAGCCGCGGGCCCCGCCTTCCATGATGCGGCGGACGGTCGAATGCCCGGCGCGGCGGAAGTGCCAGCCGCGCTCCAGGGTCGAGGCGAGCTTCTCGCTCATCAGCTGGGCGTTGAGGCTCGGGGCCCGCTCCTCCTGGACCTCGATCTGCGGGTTGTCGAGCTGGAAGCGGGCGTGGATCTCCTCGGTGAGCCGCTTGATGAGCTCGCCGCGGTGGCCGATCAGGATCCCCGGCCGCTCGCAGACGAGCGTGACGCGGGTCCCCATCGGGGTGCGGGTGATCTCGAGGCCGCCGAAGCCGGCGCGGGCGCTCTCCTGGACCAGGAAATCCTTGAGGAGGACGCGGCGCGTCGCCTCCTGGATCACCTTCCGTTCCGCGCTCATGCCGCCTCCGCGCGCTCGGCCAGAACGAGCTCCACGTTCGTCGTCTGCTCGTGCCAGGCGGTCCCGCGCCCGTGGGCGCGGGGCATCGTCGCCTTGCGGATCCGGCCGCGGCCGCTCGCCGCGACCTTGACGAACAACCGGTCGGTGTCGAGGCCCTCGTACTCCGCGTTCTCCCGGGCGTTGCGCAGGAGCTGGAGGACGGTCCGGGCGACCTTCTTCGGATACCGCCCGGGACCGATTCCCTTCTTGTGGGCGACCTCCTGGTTGTAGCGGCGGAACGGAACGGCCCGGCGGAGCGCGACGACCTCCTCCAGGAACGTCTCCGCGCGGTCGACCGGGAGCCCCCGGATCGCGTTCAGGACCTCGTAGGTCTTCTTCGGCGACATCGGGACCTCGATGCCCCGCGACCGGGCGACGGCGACTCCCGCTTCCGGCTGGTACGTGTAGCCTCGCATCCGATCGTCCTCACTTGAGCGGCATGAACTTCGACGACCGCGTGGCGCCGACGCCGGGTCCGGAGTGCTTCTCGAAGCGGCGGGTGAGGGCGAACTCGCCGAGGTAGTGCCCGATCATCTCGGGGCGCACCTCGACCTCCTTGAACTCCTTGCCCGTGTGGACGGCGACGCGTCGGCCGACGTGCTCGGGGAGGAGTATCGCTTCCCGGACGTGGGTCCGGACGACCTTGTCTGCCGGGGTCGACCGCATCCGCTCGAGGAAGCGGGAGACCTCCGCGTTGAACCCCCGGCGGATCGAGCGGCGCGTCCGGGCGCTGGCGATCTTCCCGAACTCCTCGAGGGAGAGCTTCTGCAGCTCGGGGAGCGGGAGCCCCCGGTAGGTGAACTCCCGCTTCCGGCGGGCCTCGACCTTCTTGGTGCGGCGCGCCTTCGGCATCAGGCCCCTCCGCGCGACCGCTCGGCGCGGCGCTGCCGCTTCTTGCGGGCAGAACGGGAGAAACGGCCGACCTTCGCTCCCGGCCACGTCCCGCTCGACACCGTGCTCGGGCGGCCGACGTGCTGGTGGGCCCCGCCGCCGAACGGATGGTTGACCGGGTTCATCGCGACCCCGCGGACCTTGAAGGCGGGCCGCGCGAGCGAACGGGTCCCCCAGACCTTCTTCCCCGCCTTGATGATCGGCCGCTCCAGGCGGCCCGAGCCGCCCAGGGCCCCGACCTCGGCCCGGCAGGTTTCGAGCAGGCGCTTGAACTGGCCGCTCGGGAGCTGGATCGTCACCTCGCCCGCCGCGTGGGCGGTGACGAGCGCGCTCGCCCCGGCGGAGCGGACCAGCCGGCCGCCGTCGAACGGCTTGACCTCGATGTTGGAGACGAGCGTCCCGTCCGGGATCTTCGACAGGGGCAGGATCGATCCCCGATCGACCTTCCCCTCGTGGAACGCGACCGAATCGCCGGTGGCGATCCCGGCGGGAGCGAGGATGCGGACGGTCGAGCCGTCCGGGGCGGCGACCTCGGCGACGGGGGCGGTGCGGCCCGGTGCCTGGAGGATCGCGGTGACCCGGCCGTCGCCGACGAGGGTCGCCGAAGGATGGTAGATCGGACCGTGATGGCGGTGGCTCGGGGATCGGTACGTCGCCGTGCCGGCCCCGCGGCGGCGGGAGATGATCCGCTTGCCCATCAGAACACCCCCGCCCGGCTGCCGATATCCTCGGCCGAGAACTCCTTCTGGAAGCGCACCGTGGCGATCTTGCCGGTGCGGACGATCTTCGTGTTGACCTTGAGGACCCGGCACTGGTAGGTCTCTTCGACGGCCCGCTTGATCTCGGCGCGCGTCGCCCGGTGGTCGACGACGAACTCGAGCTTGTTCATCCGCTCCATCTCGTCCATCGCCTTTTCGGTCACGTAGGCATGCAGAATGATGCGGTGGCGGAGTTCGGTCATGCGCTCGTTCCTCCCGTGAGGCGGGCTTCGAGCCGACGAAGGGCCGCGTGGGAGAAGAGGGTCAACCGACCGGCATCGCCGCCCGGGGCGAGATGCTCGGTCGACAGGCGGTCGGCCGGCACGATGTCGATCCCCGAGAGGTTGCGGAAGCCGCGCGCGCGGTCCGCCCGGCTCGTGACGAGCAGCACGCTGCGGGGCACGCGGCGGCCGCGGCCGCGCCGACGGGCCCGTCCGGCCTTCAGCGTGACGCCGTCCCGCGCCCGCTCGACATCTTCCCAGAGGTGAAGGCGTTCGAGCAGGGCGCGCGCATCCTGGGCGGTGCCGATCTCCTCGATCGGGTCGTCCACGACGACCGGCAGATGGAGCTTCTCGGGGACGGCATGGCCCCGGGCCCCGAGCAGCTCCGCCTCCCGGGTCGCGGCGAGCGCGGAGGCGAACGCCAGTCGGGCCTCGCGGCGGTTGATCTTCTTCGTCCAGATCCGGTCGACCCGGGGGGGATGCGCCTGGCCGCCGCCGACGGTGTTCGGGGCCTGGGCGCCGCGGTTCGACTCCATGAGGCGCGGGGTTCGAGAGACGCCGCGGCCCTTCCCCGACCACTCCACCGAGTGGCGGCGCCCGGCCGTCAGCGAGGTGCCGTACGGTTGGCGTCGGTGGGATTGGGCGGCGACGACCGCCCGCCGGACCAGATCCGGCCGCAGCGGTGCCGAGAACTCGATCGGAAGCAGGACCGTCGTCGAGTGGGGCGTCCCGTCGACCCCCACGAGATGGACCCGGTGGTGCGGCGCCGCATGTTCCGCGCCCCCGACCGGGGCGCCGGCCGATTCTGCCATCGTCACGCCCCCTGCTTCGACCGGGTGCTCAGGTAGCGGATGTCGACCTTGTCGACGGCCGCGACGTGGCTGCGGATCGGCGTGCGGAACCGGAGCAGGCGCTTCGCCGGACCGGGGACCGAGCCGTGGAGGAGGATGCACGCCGTGCGCACGTCCCCGTAGTGGGGGAACCCGCCGGCGGGCGTGATCGGATCGGCCCGCGGGTCCTTCACCACCCGGAGGACGCGGAGGTTGAACTGCGTCCGGCGGTGGTACCCCTGCTGGCCGGCCTGCGGGATGCGGTACGACACGAAGCTCGGATTGTGGGGCCCGAGCGTCCCGATCATCCGCCGGTGCTTCGAGTTCTTGCGCGGCTGGAGCTTCACGCCCCACCGCTGGATGTGCCCCTGGAACCCGAACCCCTTCGTGACGCCGAGCACGTCCAGGAACTCCCCTTCCTTCGCCAGCTGCTCGGCGGAGAACTCCTTCCCCAGGGCCGCGAGGGCGAAGTCGCGCCGCTCCTCGAGGCCATCGCCGGCCACGCGGACCTCAAAGACGGTCGGCGTCTTCGATCCGACCCCCGTGATGAGGTGGGGCTGGGTGTGGACGAGAAGGCGGACGTCGTCCGCCGCCGTCCGGCCGAACCGGTCGAGCGCCTCCTTGGAGCTGCCCGGATGCGTCGGGACCCGGCGGTCGAGCTCGGCCACGTTCGACCCGTGCCAGACCTCGGCGACGACGCGACGGCCGTACGGGCCGCGGGCGTAGAGCCGGGCGCCGACGACCCGCAACGGCGGCACCTCGACGATCGTGACGGGGACCGAGACCTCCTGGCCGGCGGTCGTCGACCGCTTGCGGTAATCGACCATGAAGGCATGGGTCATCCCGACCTTGAAACCGGCGAACCCCTCGAGCGCGGGGCTCTTGCCGGTCGTCGCCCAGGTCCGTACGCGGGGGAGCGGGCGGGCGGAACGCGAGCGGGGTGAATAGGCGAGGGAACCTCGCCGGGGACGATGCCGTGCCATGGGTCGATGGGGGGTCCTGCCTCCGGTGGGAGCGGGGGAGAAAGGTACCCTATATAACGGCTCCTCGGTTTTTCGCCGGACGGCCGAACGGAACGGACGCGCAACGGCGCGGCGGGGCCCCGCTCCTCGAACGCGCGCGTAGAGGGAGGCCGCGGCCGAACCGGCCGGCCCGGGCGACCCGAACGATTATGCGGAGGGAGCCGCTCGGCGCCGGCCGGATGGCGATCGGAACCGACGCGCCCGTGCCGCTGTCGGCGATCGAGGCCGCCGCGGAGCGGATCCGGCCCCACGTCCGTCGCACGCCGCTCGTCCGGGCCCCGCCGTTCCCGGACCTGCCGGATGTTCCGATCTATCTCAAGCTCGAGAACCTGCAGACGACCGGGTCGTTCAAGCTGCGCGGCGCGCTCAACAAGATCCTTGGGCTCTCCGACGCCGACGCCGCCCGGGGCGTCGTCGCCGCCTCCGCGGGGAACCACGCCCAGGGGGTGGCGTGGGCCGCCCGGGCCCGGGGGATCCCGGCGACGATCGTCATGGCCGAGACGGCCTCCCCCCTCAAGGTCAGCCGGACCCGGGCGCTCGGGGCCGAGGTGATCCTCTTTGGCGCGGACTATGACGAAGCCCACGACCGCTCCGTCCAGATCGCCCGGGAGGAGCGCCGGGCCTACATCCATCCGTTCGACGATCCCGAGGTGATCGCCGGTCAGGGGACGGTCGGGCTCGAGATCGTCGACGAGCTGCCGGACGCGGCGCTGGTCGTCGCCGGCGTCGGCGGGGGGGGACTCCTCGCGGGGATCGCGAGCGCGCTGCGGGGTCGCGGCAGCCGCGCCCGGATCCTCGGCGTGCAGCCGACCGGTGCGGACACGCTGCGCGCCTCGCTCCGCGAACAGCGGGTCGTCGTCGGCCCGCGTCCGTCGACGTTCGCCGACGGCCTTGCCACCCGGCACGTCGGCGACCTGCCGCTGCGGATCCTCGCCCGGGCGGACGCCGAGGCGATCGCGGTCGACGACCGCGCCATCGCGCGGGCGACGTTCTCGCTGCTCGACCGGGCGAAGCTGCTCGCCGAGGGAGCCGGGGCGATCCCGCTCGCCGGCCTGCGCGCCGACCCCGGTCGGATCGGCAGCGGACCGGTGGTCCTCGTGATCAGCGGGGGCAACCTGGACGCCTTCACCCTCGACCGGATCCTCTTCCTCGGCCTCGCGGCGGAGGGTCGGCTGCTCCGACTGCGCGGCAGCGTCCGGGACGTACCGGGCCAGCTCGAGCGGTTCCTCGGCGTCGCGCGGGGCGAGGCGGCGAACGTCCGGCAGATCCGGCACGACCGGGAGGCGCCCGATCGGCCCCCGGGCGAGGTGACCGTCGAGCTCGAGCTCGAGGTGCGGGACGCCGACCACGGGAACGCGGTCGAGGCGGCCTACCGGAGCCAGGGGTGGCCGGTCGAACGGATTCCCCTGGGGGGCGGATGAACGGGCCGCGGCCGGTTACCCGGGACCCATCGCCCCCGTAAATACCCCCGCCGGTCTAGGTACCGTGCGATGGCGCGTGCGCCGGCCGCCCCCGAACCCGATCTTCCCCAGCCGTCCCGGCTGTGGACGGCCGCCGAGGCGAACCGCCGGCTCCCCCAGCTCGAGGAGCTCCTGCCGCGCCTCAAGACCTGGGCCCTCCGCCTCGCCGAGGTCCACGCCGAGATCGCCCGCCTCACCGCCTTCTGGGGCCCCGAGGTCGACGCGCCCGACCATGTCGACCACGAGCGGAAGTCGCAGCTCGACCTCGAGGAGCACCACCTCCACCAGCGCCTGGAGGAGGCGGTCGCCGCACTCCGTCGCGACGGGATCGAGGTGAAGGACCTGGAGCACGGGCTCGTCGACTTCTACGGCCTCGTCGGCGGGGAGCTGGTCTTCCTCTGCTGGCGGGCGCCGGAGACGGACGTCGCCTTCTTCCATCCGCTCGACAGCGGGTTCCGCGGCCGCCGCCCCCTGCCCGCCCACCTCCGCGCCGCGCCGGCCGGGGCCCGCGACGGGGCCTAGGGCGCCCCGGCTTCGGGGAAGCGCCCGTCGTCGAGCCGCCGGGCGCCCCGGACGTACCGTCCGAAGTCGACGGGGGCGAGCCCGAGGGCGACCCGGAAGTCGTTCGCCGAATCGGGCGCGAATCCCGCGTAGTGGTTGTTGAAGAAGACGTACGACGGCCGCACGAGGTCGTCCGCGGCCCGAAGGCGCGCCGCCCAGCGCTCCGTCTCCGCCCGCCGGTCGACCCGGACCTCCCCGAGCCGCTCGGGGGGGATCGTGTCGTGGTCGCCGATGAACCGCAGGTAAACGAAGTCGGCGGTCCGCCACGGAGGCACGTCGAGATAGGAGAGGTACGACCAGGTCAGCGCGATCGCCCGGTCGCCCAGCCGACGCGCGAGCGCCGCGCCGGCCTCGCCGCGGTACCAGCCGGCGTCCCGCAGCTCGATCGACCAGGCGACCTCCGGCGCGAGCGCCTCCAACAGATCGTCGAGGAACCGCTCCGAGCGCCCCGGTCGGAACCCCGGGGAGAACTGCAGCAGGATCGGGCCGAGCTTCGGGCCGAGCCGGCCCGCGAGCCGGACGAACTCCGCCAGTCCGGCGCGATCCGGACCGCGCCGGGGATCGAGCAGCTCCCGCGGGCACTTGAGGGCAAAACGGAACCCCTCGGGGGTCTTCCGCCGCCAGCCGTCGACCACCGACGGCGCCGGGGGCCGATAGTAGGTGGCGTCGACCTCCACCGTGTCGTAGAGCCGGGCGTAGACGCCCAGCCGGTCGCTGTCGGGGGTGCCGGGGCGGTAGACCCGGCCCCACCAGGCGTCGGCGGTCCAGGAGCAGGTGCCGATCCGCACCTCCGCCATCGGACCGACCCCGGGGACCCCCGCCGCCGCTACGCGGCCGCGGGGCCGCTCTGGAGGAGCTGGAGGGCCCGCAGGGCGATCGCCACCGCGCCCAGCCCGGCGCCGACCCCGACGGCGAGGAGGAGCAGCGGGAACGGGGAGGCGAGCGACAGGTCGAGGAGGGCGATCGGGGCGAAGAGCCCTGCGCCGCCGCCGACGATCCCGAGGGCGGGCCGGTCGGCGCGGATCGTCCGCAGCGCGGCGTAGACGGCGAGACCCGCCACGAGCAGGAGGACGAGGATTCCCGCCGCGATCGCCGCGACGAACTGCTCCAGGTTCGGGAACGGCGTGAGCGCTACGGTCGTCGCGTTGGCGCCCGTCCCGCGGGCGAGCTCGACCGCGATGCCGGTCGCCCCCGCCGAGAAGACGGTCGAGACGAACGCCTGCACCGTCACCGGGGAGTACCCGGGCGCCTGGACGAGGATCGCCAGGCCCCCGGTCGGCAGCCCGGCGATCGAGAACGTCCCGTCCGCGGCGGCGGCGGTCGTGCGGACCGGACCGGTCTCGGGCGTGACGGTCACCGTCGCGCCGACGGCCGGGACGACCGCCCCGGAGGGCGTCGTGAGGTCGACCGTGCCCGAGGCGACGAACCGGCCGGGCTCGGGGGCGAGCACCGCGTAGTAGCCGAACAGGCCGGCGACAACGACCGCGAGGAGCGTGACGCCGAACAGCGCCCCCGCGGCGATCCGGCGGGCCGACCAGCGCGGCACGCGCGGCGGCCTAAGCGCGGGGTAAAGTTCGGGTTGGACCTCCCAGGTATACAGCGGCGGGGGGTCGCGGGGGACGACCGCCGGGATCGGACGATGGCAGGTCGGGCACGGGAGCCACTGGGTCGGCGGATACGGCGCGAGGACGGCGCGCACCGGCGTGCCGCACGCCGGACACCGGATCGAGACGGCGGGGCCGACCATCCGGTCCGCGGGAGCCGCCCGAAGGTCATATCGTTGCGGCGGGCGTTCGGGAAGCCGCACTTCCACGTCATCGGGCTGGACGACGGCGCGTTCCGCCGCGGGGACCGATGGGCGCCGGTCGCCGCCGTCCTGCTCGCCGTGCCGGCGCGCGTCGAGGCGATCCGGATCGGGCGGGTGCGCGTCGACGGAACGGACGCCGCGGAGGTCCTCGCGGCGCTCGTGAGCCGCCTCCCCGGCCGGGCGAGCGCGCGGGCGGTCCTGCTCGACGGGGCGGTCGTCGGCGGCTTCAACGTCGTCGACCTCGACAGTCTTCACCGCGCGCTCGGCGTTCCCGTCGTCGCCGTGACGGCCCGGGCGCCCGATTTCGGCGCGATCCGGACGGCGCTCGAGCGCGGGTTCCCCCGCGACGCGGAGCGGCGGTACCGGCTTCTTTCCGCGCACCGGCTCACCGCCGTTCCCGGCGCCGCCTCCCCCGTGCGGATCGCGGTCGTCGGCTGCCTCCGTGCGGAGGCGGCGGCGCTCGTGCGCCGCACGATCGTCGAGGGCCACACCCCCGAGCCGATCCGCCTCGCCCACCTCGTCGCCTCGGCGGCGGCGCCCCCCTTGCCCTCGACACGAACCGTTAAGGAGCCCGTCCGCCGTCGTCCCCGGCGCGGGCCTGTAGCTTAGCTCGGACGAAGCACTGGCCTTCTAAGCCAGGGAACTCGGGTTCAAAGGCCGGGGCGGCCCCCCCGCCCCGGCAGAGACTCCCGACAGGCCCGTCCGCTACCCCCGGTCGACCTCGGCGGCGCAGCGGTCGCAGAGGAGGCCGTGCGGGTCGGGGCCGAGCGGGGTGCCGCAGAGCGGGCAGGTCGCCCGCGCGTCGGCCGCGGCGATCAGCTCCTGCACGCTCGTCCGCAGCGCGGGGTTCGCGTTCGCGGCCGAAGACTCGGGCCGGGGCGATTCCCCCGGCGCGGCGGGGAGGAGCGCGTCCAGGCGCGCCCGGTAGACGCCGGTCCGGCGGTCGAAGGCGACGACCCCGCGCGCCGCGAGCCCCTGCAGCGCGGAGTCGATGAGCTCGCGGACGCCCCCGAAGACGTGGGCGACCTCGATCGCCGTGAGGCCGTTCGATTCCACGATCGTCGGGAGGAGGCGGGCGGCGAGCAGCGGGACCTCCCCGCGGCCGGTCCACTGGTCGACGTACCACCCGACGCGCGCGGGGCGGACGACCCGGCGGGCCGGCGCCAATCGACCGGCCCGGGGATCGGCAAGGAGGAGCGACCGGACGAGATCGAGTTCGTAGATCACCCGCTCCTCCGGATAGTAGGCGAGCACCGCCACCCCGAACGGCAGCAGGCCCCGCTGCCGGCACGCCGCCACCCCCTCGGGGAGGCTCCGCAGCAGCGTCGGGAGGGTGACCCGCGGCCCGCCCGCCGCCGCCCGGTCCTCCTCGGCTCGGGAGCGGGGCAGGTAATGCTCCCGGAGGAGGAACCGGGCGATCGTGCGCGCCGGCGGGGCCCCCGCGTCGGAGACGATCTCGGCGCTCCCGTCCTCCGCGAAGACGGCGGCGGCGAGCGGCCGCAGGAACGCCCACGCCGGCCCGGCCTCGGGCGGGTCGTCGAGCCGCAGCTCGAGCGGGCCGGCCGGCGGGGCCTCGCCGCGGAGCAGATCGTAGAAGGAGCCGACCTGCCGGCCCCCCGCGCGGAGATGGAACGAGCCGATCGGCGTCCGCCGCCGGGCCAAGAATTCCTCGTAGGCCCGGCCGAGCGCCCGTTCGGAGTAGACGTCGTGGCGGTCGCCGGCCCGTTCGCGGGCGAGCGGCTGCAGATCAGCGAGCGCGACGGCGGCCATCGGGGCTCCGGGCCTCGAGGAGATGCGCGTAGAGGCTGATAAAGCGCCGGGCCATGGCGTCGAGCGAGCCGGTGCGGACGACCTGCTCCCGCCCCCGCGCGGCGAGCCGCCGGCGGGCGGCCGGGTCCCCGACCAGCTCGGCGAGGACGGCGGAAAGCGCCCCCGGGCTCCGCACGGCCGCGCGCCGCCCGGTCTCCCCGTCGACGACGAGCTCGGCGGCGCCGCCGTCGTCGGGAGCGATGACCGCCGCGCCGCACGCCATCGCCTCGAGCAGGGCGATGCTCGAGGTGTCGCTCGTCGACGGCAGCACGAAGACGTCGCTCTGGCCGAGGAGCGCCGGCTTCTCCTCCTCCGCAACGGGACCGAGGTAGCGGACGCGGCCCGAAAGCCGCGGATCGTCGCGCAGGCGGGCGCGGACCCGTGCCTCCTCGGGACCGACCCCCCCGACGACCCCGACGACCTCCCCGGTCGTCGCGAGCTCGGCGACCGCGTCCAGGAACCGGTGGATCCCCTTGTCGACGGTGAGCCGACCGAGGTAGGTGACGAGCGGCCCCCCGCCGAGCCCGCAGCGGGCCCGCCAGTCGGGGGCGGCGATCCCGGGGCGGAACCGCTCGACGTCGATGCCGTTCGGGACGACCTCCACCGCCCGGCGGAACGGCTTGCGGACGCTCCCCTCGAGGTCGGCGCGGGCCGCCGCGGACGGGGCGGTCGCCACGTCGCACCGCCAGTAGAGGCCGAGGTTCCACCACCAGGCGACGCGGAAGAACTGGGGAACGAGCAGCTTCGGCGGCACCGCCTCCGCCATCGCCCGCAGGTTCGTGTGGAACGTCCCGACCAGCGGGCGGCCGAAGCGCCGGGCGGCGAGGAAGCCGGCGCTGCCGAGGCCCCCGGGCGTGTGCACGTGGATCACGTCCGCCGCCGCGGCGCCGCGGGCCCGCCGCGCGGCGGCCCACGGGAAGACCGGCCACCGGTACTGACCGTAGAGGGGGACCGGCACGCTGCGGAAGCGGGTGACGGCGACGCCGTCGATCTCCTCCTCGCCGTATCCCGGGCCCGTGACGGCCTGGGGCGCGAAGACCCGTACGCGGTGGCCCAGGCCGACCAGGCGGCGGGCGAGCGCCCCGGTGACCTGGGCGACCCCGTCCTGCATCGGGGGGTACGAGTCCGTGAAGAAGGCGATCTCCATCCGCCCCGGCTCCGGCCCGGACGGGGTCGAGGGGGGTTCGTATGCTTATGGGTCCTCGGGCACGGCCCCGGCGGGGGCCCGCCGCCGCTCAGAGGACCGACTGGAACGCCCGCTCGAGCCGGCTCGCGTCCTTGGCGTCGAGCGCGCGGGGGTCGAACGAGACGATCAGCGCCGAGCCGGTGTCGCGGACCTGGCCGACGAGCCAATGGACGAACCGCTGGACGACGTCGAGGGAATGTTCGGTCGCGAGGTACTCGAGGGCGTCTACGTAGACGAGCGCGCCGCCGGCCGCCTCCGTCGGCGCCCGCAGCTGCCCGCCGATCTCCCCCGGCGTCGGGGGACCGCCCCCGCCGCCCGGTTCGCCGACCGCGATCTCGACCCGCCGCTCGGGCCCGAGGCCCTCCACCGCCGGGGGATGGAGGGAAACGAAGGCGACCCGCGGGAAGGCGGCGGCGCCGTCGCGCAGGAGCTCGAGCGACCGGGCCGGCCGTTCCTCGCGCACGAGCACGGTGCGGCCCGGCCCGATCTTCGGGGCGGGGGGCGGCGCCGGGACGCCGAGCGGGGCCACCCACGGTCGCGTGGCGGTCGGGGGCCGGAAGAGGCTTCCCCACGACGGGCGGCTCGGGGGGGCGATCATCGCCCGCCGCTTCGCTTCGACCTCCTCGGAGAGGCGCGCGAGCCGGCCCTCGATCAGCATCCGGAGCTCGGCGGCCGTGTGGCCCCGCGAGGCGTGGCCGAGGACCTCCCGGAGGGCGCTGCGGACCCCTTCCTCGTAGCCGGCGGCGTACGTCCGGGCATACTCCTGGTCGGGGGCGTCGTCCTCCGCCGGCCGGCGCTCGGCGCCGTCCCGGCGCGGCCCGTCGTTCACGCCGTCGTGCGGTCGGCGCCGGTCGGCGCCGACGCGACGGCCCGCTCCGTCCGTCGGGGCGGGAGGGCCGATCCGTTCCCGGGCTCCACCGGGGCGAACTTGTAGCCGTAGTGGATCACGCCGGCCTTCCCTTCCTCCCGCAGCTTGCGGAACGTCGCCCGGACCGAAAGGCCGATGCGGACGGACGCCGGGTCGACGTCGACGACCTGGCCGGTAAGGATCGGTCCCTCGACGGTCTTGACCAGCGCCACGACGTAGGGGACCTGCATCTCGAACCCCTCGGCCGCCTCGTGGACGACCGTGTAGGAGAAGACGGTCCCCTCGCCGCCCAGCTGGAACGGGGCCATCTGGGCGAGCGTCTCGCGGTGGTGGGGACAGGCCGGGCAGACCGCGCGCGGGGGGAAGTAGACGGTCCCGCAGCGGCCGCACTTCGATCCGCCGAGGTTGTACCGCCGGGGGGTCTCGCGCCAGAAACGTGCGATCGACATGGCCCCTCCTAGTTCACCCGCTCCAGCAGGTGGACGACGCTCGTGGCCCCGGTGCCGCCGACGTCGTGGGCCAAGCCGAGGGTCGCGCCGGCGACCTGGCGCTCCTTCGCCTCGCCCCTCAGCTGCCGGACGATCTCGACGACTTGGGCGACCCCGACGGCCCCGAACGGCCGTCCCTGGGCCTTGAGGCCCCCGGACGGGTTCACGACGGTCCGCCCGCCCGGCCCGAAGCCGCCGGCCTCGAACGCCGGGCCCCCCTGCCCCTTCTCCGCGAAGCCGAGGTCCTCGAGCGCGAGAAGCGCGCTGATCGTGTAGGCGTCGTGGATCTCCGCGACCCGCACGTCGGCCGGGGCGCGCCGCGCCCGCGCGAACGCTCGGCGCGCCGCCGCCGCCGTGGCCGCGAGCGCGGTGATGTCGGCGCGGTGCTGGACCGCCATCGTGTCCGAGGCGACCTCGCTCGCCGCGATGCGGATCGGCGAATCGGTGTGGCGGCGCGCGACCTCGAGGGGACCCAGGACGACCGCCGCGGCGCCGTCGGAGAGCGGGGCGCAGTCGAGCATCCCGAGCGGCTCGGCGACCGGGGCGGCGCCGACGACCTGCTCGACCGACAGCCGGTTGCGGTAGTGGGCGAGCGGGTTCTTCCCCGCCATCTCGTGGTCGTGGACCGCGACGCGGGCGAGCTGCTCGCGCGTCGTCCCGTAGTCGTGCATGTGGCGCCGGGCGATGAGCGCCCAGAGCGCGGGCAGGGTCGCCCCGAAGACGACCTCCCACTCGTGGTCGGCCGTGGCGCTCGCGATCTGGTTCGCGGTCGCGTCGGCGACGTCCGTCATCTTCTCCGCCCCGCCGACGACGACGTAGTCGTACAGTCCGCTCGCCACGGCGAGGTATCCTTCGTGGAGCGCGAGGGCGCCCGAGGCGCCGCCGCCCTCGACGCGGATCGCCGGCAGGTGGCGGCCGACGAGCCCCGCGTAGTCGAGGATGAGCGGGGCGATGTGCTCCTGCGAGAGGAGCGAGCCGGACGCCATGTTGCCGAGGTAGAGCGCGTGGACGTCCCCGCTTCCGAGCTTCGCGTCGACGAGCGCCTCGAGGCCCGCCTCGATCCCGATCTCGCGGAACGAGCGGTCCCACAGCTCGCCGAACTTCGTCTGGCCGACGCCCAGGACGGCGACCTCGCGCATCGTCAGCTCCCTCCCATGTGGATCTTCCCCCGGAACTTCGCGTAGACGGCGTAGGGGATCTCGACGCCGGGGTCGAGGTACTGCTGGACCGGCGCCCCGAACGAACGGTCGTACCGGTCGATCTCGTCGGTCACCTCGAGGTCGAAGGCGTCGGAGCCGGCGCCGGACCCGTAGCCGACGACCAGGATCCGTTCGTCCGGCCGGGCGTGGTCGAGGACGTTCGCGAGCCCGATCAGCGACGCGCCGGAGTAGGTGTTGCCGATGTACGGCGTCACGAGCCCATAGCGCATCTGCGCGTCGGTGAACCCGAGCTGCTTGCCGACCCGCTGCGGGAACTTCCCGTTCGGCTGGTGGAAGACGACGTGGGCGTAGTCGGCCGGGCCGGTCCCCTCGGCCTCGAACATCTGGCGGGCGCACTCCGTCACGTGGCGGAAGTAGGCCGGCTCGCCGGTGAAGCGGCCGCCGTGGCTCGGGTACCGCTGCCCCTCCCGCCGCCAGAAATCGGGCGTGTCGGTCGTGTAGGAGAGCGTCCGGCGGACCCGCGCCAGCATGCGCTCCCGGCCGATCACCAGCGCGGCGCCGCCGGCGCTGGCGGAGTACTCGAGCGCGTCCCCCGGCGCCCCCTGCGAGGTGTCGGTCCCGATCGCGACGCCGTAGCGGACCATCCCCGCGCCGACGAGGCCGAGGCACGTCTGGACCGCCGCGGTGCCGGCCTTGCAGGCGAACTCGAAGTCCGCCGCGGTGAGGTTCGGGGTCGCCCCGACCGCCGAGGCGACGACGGTCGCGGTCGGCTTGACCGCGTAGGGATGCGACTCCGAGCCGACGTAGATCGCGCCGATCTGCTGCGGGTCGATCCCTCCGCGGACGAGCGCGACGCGCAGGGCCTCCGTCGAGATCGTGATCGTGTCCTCGTCGGGCGCGGGCACGCTCTTCCGGAGCACGTTCAGGCTCTGTCCCATCCCCTCGCCGTCGGCGCCCCAGACCCGCCCGATCTCGGTCGGCGTGATCCGATACCGCGGTACATAGACCCCGTAGCTCACGATCCCTGCGTCCATCGTTCCCTCCCTCCGTGGTGTGTTCCTACAGTGCTTCGAGACGTTCCAAGAGCGCCGGCGCCTGCAGCGGCGTCGACAGCAGGGGGATGTTCTCCACCTCCGAGAGGCGGATCGCGAGCGGGTCGACCCGGCCCGGCGCCGCGAAGACGACCGCCGCCGGCTTGAGCGGATGGGCGCGGATGGCGACCATCGGGGAGCGGCCGAACTTCACGTTGGAGAAGATCAACGCCCGCTGGGTCGTCCAGCCGTAGACCTCGACGAACCGCGAGGCGTCGATGGAGAGGATCGCCCGCGGCGCGTCGAGCACGGTGAAGCCGTGGAGGTCGCGGTGGAGGTCGACGCGGCTCACGGGGCGGGCGTCGAGCTGGTCCGCGAGCGACTTCAGCGGGATCGCGACGGCGAACTCCCGCATCCCGAGGATCCCGTCGGAGTGGGCCCGTACGCCGAGCCGCTGCCCGACCTTGCTGCCGTGCTGGGCGTCGACGGCGAGGAGGGCATCGACATACCGCCGGATGAAGCCGGCGCCCGGGCTCGCCCGCCGCTCCGACTCGTAGTCGGAGATCACCGACGGCACCGTCGTGAGGTGCTGGGCGAGGTCCCGCTGCGAGATGCCGAAATCCTCGCGCCACTTGCGGAGCGTGCGCCCCGGGTGGGGGGACAGGACGACCTCCCCCGCGATCTTCTCGCGGATCTCCGCGTCCACGGTTGCCGCCGAGCGAGCCCCGGTATAAAGGCCTAGGCTTGCTGTCGGTGTACGGGCTCGACAGCCGCCGAACCCTCTCCCGGCCGGGAGGAGTGGACTGGGCGAGATTCCCCGGCCCGGGGCGTGCGGCCCCGGGACCCTTTGAACTCGCGACCTCTACCTTGCCAAGGTAGCGATCTTCCGCTGATCTACCAGCCCACCGGTCGGTCGGACGCCCGGTGCAGGATAAAATCTTCTCGGCCGCCGCCCCCGCCCGGACGGCCTCGGGTGGCCGCGGCCCCGGGGCGCTCCGTCCGGGGCCGCATCGGGGGCCGCTCCCGCCGACCGGCCCTCGACCGGACGCTCCGGCCAAACCCTTATCCCTCGCCGCCGGCTCCGCCGGCCGATGCCCGAGAGCGGCTCGAGCGAGCCGATCGACCTGGTCGTCCGGAGCGCCCGCGACCTGTTGCGGCCCGAGGAACTGCTGCGCGAGGCGACGCGCGATCTTGTGAAGGAGGAGATCCGCCACCACCTGGAGAAGACGCTCCGGGACGATCCGAAGCTCGCCCGGGACCTGCGCGACGCCGTCCGGGACCTCTTGGAGGCGCGCGCGCGGGAGTATGCGGCGGTGCTGCGCGTCGGCGCCGCGACCGCCCGGCTGGGCCTCTCCGCGCTTCCCCCCGACGTGCGGCGGTCGCTGACCGAGGACGTGGTGAAGTTCCTCTCCCAGGAGATCGGCAACATCGCGGAGCGGACGCTCTAGCGATGCCGGCGCTCGCGGCGGACCAGGTCAAGATCTACGAGATCAAGCGGGTCGACGTCGAGGGGGCGATCGTCATCGACGGCTTCCCGTCCGTCGGCCTCGTGAGCTCGATCGTCGCGAACTACCTCATCGACACGCTCGAGATGGAGCAGATCGGCATCGTGGAGTCGCCGGCGTTCCCCACCGTCTCGCTCGTCCGCAACGGCAACCCCCAGCACCCGGTCCGGATCTACGCCGGCCGCCCCCCGGCCGACCGCGCCGGGCGCGGCGCCGACAAGATCGTCGCCTTCGTCTCCGAGTTCCACCCCGCCCCCGCGATCATCCACCCGCTCGCCCACTCGATCCTCGATTGGGTCCAGGAGCAGCGCTGCTCGCTGCTCGTCTCCCCGGAGGGGCTCAGCGTCGAGGCCGATCCGCACCGCGCGAAGAGCCGGGGGACCCGCCTGCACGACGTGAAGGTCTACGGCGTCGCGAGCACGCGCAAGGCCCGCGAGCTGTACATCGAGCCGAACATGATCCCGTTCGCGGAGGGGGTCATCACCGGCATCGCGGGCGTGCTGCTCAACGAGGGCCGCCGCCGCGGCTTCGACGTCCTCACGTTCCTCGCCGAGGCGCAGGCGGACTACCCGGACGCCCGCGCCGCGGCGAAGGTGATCGAGACGATCAACGCGATCCTCCTCCGGACCCCGCTCGACCCCGTGCCGCTCTACGCCGAGGCCGGGCGGATCGAGCAGCAGCTCCTCTCGATCCAGCGCCACGCCGCCGAGCGGGCGCGGCCGGACGACGGCGCGAACCCGTCCCCGCCGATGTACCGGTAGGCGGCAGCCGCGCCAGCAGCTCCCGCACCCCCGCGACCAGCGCGTCGGCGTCCTCGGGCCGGTTGTAGAGGTAGAACGACGCGCGGACGTTCCCCGCGAGGCCCCGCTCGGCGTACCAGGAATGGACGCAGTGCCGCCCCGACCGGACCATCACCCCCGACGCCTCGTCGAGGAAGAGCGCCGCGTCGTGCGGATCGATCCCCTGGAGCGTGAACGCGACGAGCGTCGGCCGGGCCGCGGGGTCGGCCGGACCCAGGAGCTGGACCCGCGGCTCGTCGGCGAACGCCCGCGAGACGCGCTCGTTGAGCGCCCGCTCGTGGGCGGCCATCTCCGCCGGGTCGAGACGCGCGAGGTAGTCGAGGGCCGCACCGGCGCCGACGATCCCCGCGTAGTTCTGCAGGCCCGCCTCGAAACGGTGGGGCGGGGGGCGGAGCTCGTGGTCGGCGAGCGTGCTCCAGGCGACCGTCTCGCCGCCGACCAACAGCGGCCTCAGCTCGCCGAGGCGGCCGGGGGCCGCCGCGAGGACCCCGGTGCCGGTCGGCCCCAGCATCTTGTGCCCCGAGACGGCGTAGTAGTCGACCCCCAACCGGTCGACCGCGACGGGGGCGTGGGGCGCGGCCTGGCAGCCGTCCAACAGGACCCGGGCCCCCCGGTCGTGCGCCCGCTCGACGATCTCCGCGACCGGCAGCGTCCGCCCGTCGAGGTTGGAGGTGTGGAAGAGGCTGACGAGCCGGACGCCCCGGGCGAGCCGCTCGTCCAGGGCGTCGCCGTCGAACCCGCCTCCGTCGTCGAGCGGCAGGATCTCGAGGCGGATCCCCCGCTCGGCGGCGAGGCGCTGCCAGACGATCAGGTTCGAGTTGTGCTCCCGGTCCGAGACGAGGACCCGGTCCCCCCGCCGCCAGGCGAGCCCCTGACCGACCAGGTTGATCGCCTCGGTCGAGTTCCGGACGAAGACGATCCGCTCGGCCTCCCGGACCCCCAGCCGGCCGGCGAAGGCGGTGCGGGTCGCTTCGTAGCGGCGCCCGACCTCCTCCGCGAACCGGTGGAGGCTGCGCCCGGCGCAGCCGGGGAAGTCGCGATAGTACGACGCCATCGCGTCCACGACCGCCTGCGGGACGAGCGACATGCACGCCGAATCGAGATAGACCGGGGCGAAACCGTCGTCCCGGCGCCGCAGCGCCGGAAAGTCGGCGCGGCAATCGGCGAGGCTCACGGAGCCCCCCGCTGGAGCCCCTCCGCCGCGGCCGCGAGCGTCGCGGCGCCGACCACGAGCGCCCGCTCGTCCGGGGCGAACGTGGCCGAGTGGAGGCTCGCCCCGTCCCCGGGTTTCCCGACGCCCAACCGGAGGAACGTCCCCGGCACGTGCTCGAGGTATCGGGCGAAATCCTCGGCGCCCATCATCGGCTGGGCGATCGCCTGGACCCGCGCCCGCCCGAACTCGCGCTCGAGCGCGGCGACGACCGTGCGCGTCGCCCCCGGCTCGTTGACGACCGCGGGGTAGCCGTGGACGTAGTCGATCCGCACCGTCGCCCCCAGGCTCGCCGCGAGCATCCGGACGCGGCGCCGCAACGCCGACTCCATCAGCGCCCGCGTCGGGGCGGAGAGCGTCCGCACGGTCCCCTCCAGCACCACCTCGTCCGGCAGGATGTTGTTCCGCGTTCCCCCGTGGATCTGCCCCACGCTGACGACCGCCGGATCGAGGGGGTCGCGGACCCGGCTGACGAGCGCCTGCAGTCCGACCACGATCTCGCTCGCCACGACGATCGCATCCGGTCCCTGCTGCGGGGTCGCCGCGTGCCCGCCCCGGCCCCGCACGCGGATGCGGAAACGATCGGCGGCCGCCATCATCGGGCCGGCCCTCCAACCGACCGTCCCGAGCGGTACCCCCGGGAAGACATGCTGCCCGACCACGAAATCGACCGTCGGGTCGCGGAGGCATCCCTGCTCGATCAGCGGCCCGGCCCCGCCGACCTCCCCGTCCTCCTCCGCCGGCTGGAAGATCAGTTTCACCGGGCCGCCGAGCGGGCGCGGAGGGCGCAGGAGGATCGCCGCGGCGCCGAGGAGGCTCGCGAGGTGGACATCGTGGCCGCAGGCGTGCATCCGGCCGGGCGTCTTTGAGGCGAACGGGAGCCCGGTCCGCTCGGTGACGGGGAGGGCGTCCATGTCGGCGCGGAGGGCGACGACCGGACCGGGGCGGTCGGCCCCGATCAGCCCGACGACCCCGTATCCCCGTTCGAAGGTGCGGTACGGGATCCCGAGGCTCTGGAGCGCGGCGACGATCTTCTCGCGGGTCCGCCCCTCCTCGTTCGACAGCTCCGGGTCGGCGTGGAAGGCGGTCCGCCACGCCCGCATCGCGGGGAGCGCCCGTCGCGCGAGCGGGCTCCACGGCTCCCACGACGGGGCCATCGGCGGGCGAACTACGGTTTCGATATAACGCGCGTCGCGCCGCCGCGGGGCCGCGTCCGTCGCCGCGCCCCGCTCCGGAGGACCGCGCGGGCGACCCCGGCGAGCGGGCGGTACGAGCCGATCTCGTCGACGGCGGGACGTGCCGGGCGCGGGGCCCCGAACCGGTTGAACCAGACCGGTCGGATCCCGGCCGATCTCGCGCCGAGGACGTCGTTCGCCCAGGAGTCGCCGACCATCACCGCGTCCCTGGCCCGGACCCGGGCGGCGCGCAGCGCCGTCTCGAAGATCGACCGGTCCGGCTTCTCGGCCCCGACCGCCTCGGAGACGACGAGCGGGTCGATCTCGCCCCGGATCCCGAGGAACCGGAGTTTGCGCTCCTGCTCCGCGACCTGGTTGTTCGTGATGACGCCGACCGGGTGGCTCCGGGCGAGCCAGCGCACCAGCGGCACCGCCCCTGGCACCGGGCGTCGGCGACGGAGGTAGGCGCGGCGGTAGGCGCGCGAGAGGCGCCAGCCTTCCTCTTCGGTCGCGGTCCAGCCGGCCCGTTCCGCCAGCCGGCGGAACCGCTCGGCGCGGGCGGCGTCGTACGCCTCCCGAGGGGCGCCGACGTACCCGAGGGTCTGGTCGGTGCGATGCAGCTCGGCCTGGTACTCCCGCCAGAGCCGGTCGAGCGGGAGCCGGCGGAACCCCGGCTCGTCCCGCCGGAGCTCGCCGAGCGCCGCGCGGCACGTGAGGGCGTGATCGAACAGCGTGTCGTCCAGGTCGAAGAACACGGTGGTCGGCTTCGGCGCCCGGCCGGTCACAGACCCTCACCAGCCCCCCCCGCACTAAACGCCGTCGTCCCGGCGCGTGCAGGGGTCGGCCGTCCCCGGTTTCGGGAGGGCCGGTCGGACCGGGTCGGTCGGTGGATCGGGGGGGGTTCTGTCCCGGGCTCACCCCCGCGGCAGAGCGACACGGGCCAGACCCTGACCGTGGACGGAGGCGGTCGCCGGCCCTACCGGTCGGGAGGGCCTGGAAGCACGAAGAACGGGACGGGCGCGGGGGAGCCTCCGACCCCATCGGAGTCGTTGGTCCGTGGGGGTTTGCCGACGGCCCCCTCGGTCGGGGCCCTGTCGGGAGCCCCCCTAGGAGGCGGGAGATGGCTCCGTCTAGCGTCGGGGAGGGAGACCGGAAGTGGTACGAGGACGGCCGTCCCCCTCAACGACCGCCCGTGCCCCGAGCGAGGTCTCCCCGCCGGCTCCGAAGCCGCCGTGGGATCCCACCATCTGCCGCCAGGGAACCGGCTCGAAGTTCGGGGTCGGAAGGCCGGTCGGGAGCCGGCACGTCGGCCAGGAGATCCCGAATCCCCCGGCATCGGTCGCTCGAAGGGAGGCGGCTCGGATCCCCGACTGCCCGCCGAACCGGTTCCACTACCGTCCCCGCCCCCAGGATTGGCCTTCGCTCCGCGCGGCCGCTTCCCACTGCCCGGCCGGTTCGAGCCGGTTACGTTCGACCATACATCGGGGCCGGCCCAACCCACCTGTCCCCACGACGTCGGTCGCCGTCGCTCCCTCGGCCCGCGCAGCTACGATCTCCTCGCGCGATCCCCTTCGCTCGCCGATCGCACATCGCGGCTCCCTCACCGGGGCGGCGACCCCCGTTCTCCCCAGGTTCCCCCCGGGGGCACGGCGCGCTTACCGGCCGCGCCGCTCTCGGGGTCAAAACGGGTCGGGGGCGCGGGCTCGAGGAGCGGGTTTCGCGCGTGGCCCGGGGCCCCGGCGAGGCGACGCGCGGGCCTCAGGAGGCCGGCGGCCGACGCCGCGCGAGGAGGACGATTCCGATCGCCGTGATCGCGACCGCGACGGCGACCCCGGCCAGGAGGACTCCCGTCGACCACGGAATCCCCGAGGCGCCGGCCCCGCGGGGGGGTGGGCCCACCGCCGTGAGCGAGTACGGGGTCCCCGGGGCGCCGCCGACGGTGACCGTGCCGGCACCGAAGGTGACGGTGTAGCCGGGAGGCACGGTGAAACGGATCGAATAGGTCCCGTTGGGCAGGTCGATCGTGACCGCGTCGGTGACGGACGTCGCGGTGCGGTTGAAGCCCGTGGTCGAGTTCGTGGCCGTGACGTTCCATCGGGAGCCGTTCGGCAGGCCGAACTCTACGAACACCACGGGGTACGACTGCGGCTGGAAGGAGACCGGGACCGTGACGTTGGTGCCGTTGACCGGGACGGAACCCGAACTGTTCGTCACGTACCCGGTGACGGCGAGCACGACGTAGGTGTACGTGCCGTTGGGTTCCGAGAAGTTCACCGTCGGCGTCGAGGAGGTCGCGAGCGTCCCTCCGATGGCGATCCCCCATCCGGTCCCGTTCGGGAGGCCCGATTCATGGAACGTCAATCGGTAGGTCGCATTCACTCCCGCCGGAGCGCACCGGATCGACACCGTCTGGTTCGCTCCGGCGACGGAGAGGAGACCCTGCGCCGGGGTCGCGGTATACCCGTACGGGACGCCCACGCTGAACCGGTACGACCCGTTGGTGAGCGACGCGATGAGCGTGGTTCCGCTGGTCACGAGCGGGCCGATTCCCCCGCCGACCGTGACGCTCCATGCCGTACCGTTGGGGAGTCCCTGTTCGATCCAGGCGACGCCGTACTCGGGGACCGATTCGAACGTGACATTGTAGGTGACGGGCGCCCCCGCGACGACGAAGGTCCCCGTCGGCACCGTCGCCGCCCACCCGTAGGGGGCCCCGACCGCGAAGGAGTACGATCCGTTCCGCAGCCCCACTTCGGCGGGCTGGGAGCCCGAGGGGCTCGCGGCCACCAGCAGCCCGGAGATGGTAACGTTCCACGATAGGCTGGACGGGAGGCCGGTTCCGAAGAAGCTGACCGGGTAGGTCGGGGGCCGGGGTCCCAGGAACACCGTGCACTCGAACGTCGCGTTCGCCGTGTTGGTGACGCAGAGGTCACCGGTGTTGGGGTCGTAGGCGACCCCCGACGGGTCCAGGTTGAGGACCGTCCGCACGGTGTCGTTGGCCGGGTCGATGGCCACGAGCGCGAGGGCGCCTCCCCCGACCCAGATGAGGCCGTCGGCCCCGTCGTAGGCGATCCCCTGGAGGTCGAGGCTTCCGAGCGCGGGGTCGGAGACGGAGATGTTCGTCACGCTCGCCGTGGACGAACCGGAGATCACCGACACGTTCTGGCCCGCCTCGTCCGAAACAAAGACGGTATCGGTCTGGTTGTCGACCGCGACCCCGTACGGGCCCGCCGGGGTGGGGTCGGTCCGCACGACTCGGTTCGTCGCCCCCGAGATCACCGATACGTTGGCGGAGCCGTGGTTCGCCACGTAGACGTCTCCGGTCGCGGCGTCGACCGCCACGCCGACGGGGTTGGAGCCGACCGGCACGGAGGCGACGACCCGGAAGGTGGAGGCGTTGATCACCGTGACATTGTTCGAGGCATTGTTCGCGACGTAGACTTCCTGATCGACCGGGTCGTAGGCCACGCCCCGGGGCTGGGCTCCGACCGGGACCGTCGCGATCGGATGCGCCATCGTGCCGGACAGCACGCTCACGTTCCCGGATCCGGAGTTCGTGACGAAGATGGCGCCGGACCCGTTGTCGTAGGCCACCCCGAACGGATCGGTCCCGACCGGGATCGTCGCCTCGACGACCGGTACGTAGCTGAAGTTGCCGGGAACGATGTCCACCCCGGAAGGGGCCACGGCGACGTAGAAGGAGCGATCCGCGAGGTCGTACGCCAGCCAGGCCGGGGTGGACGGAAACCCTCCCGAAGAGGAGTGGGTGCCGAGCGCGAGGGTGGCCAGACGGCGACCGAACCCCGAAGAAGCGGGGGGCGAGCCCGCCGACCGACCGACCGCGGCCCCCTCCCCCCCGGCCGCGACGGCGGCGCCCGGCGAAGGCCGCTGCAAGGAGGGGGCATGGGAAACCGAGGAACCACCCGACACGGCCACCAGCGCCGCGACGACAAGGACGGCGAGCACCCCCGCCACCCAAGGGCGGGGGCGCAGTCCGTTCCCGCTTCGCCCGCGATCTACTCCTTCGGGATGAGAACGGTCGAGCACGGCTCCCTCGAGGGAAGGGACGGCCCAATCGCGCATCAACCTTGCCCCATGGCGCCGATCGTTAGGCTCCGGGGGTATCAACCCTTGTCCACCACACGGCGTGGGGATTTGACCGGGACGCCCTGGGCGTTCCGGCCCTAGTATCGTCTCTGTCGCTCGAATTTTGTCTCGGCACGCCGTCAGCATTTCGTTTCCTCCCAACGCCTCCGTCCGCTTTCGCGGCCGGGAAATGGATCGACCGGGCTCGGCCCTCGGGCTGTCGGCTCCCGTAGGCTCGGCGGGCCCGCCGGTGCCTTTCTCACGCTGGCTCGGCGACGGCTTCTCGGAGGGCGGCGCGCCGCTCCTGGGCTGGCGCCAGCCGGGTCATCGGTAGCTACAATACGGAGCCGAGATCGGGGTGCGAACCGCCACGCTGCCGCACTCGTTCGATAAGCGCCTGAACCTTGGCGATCTCGGATTCGACGTTGGAGATCTTTGCTCGTTCGGTCGGGGTCATGCTGGGCCCCTCCATGGAGAGTTGGGCGACCCGCCGGCGCCCCAAATCCACACGCTTATGTTCGGTTCTCGTTACCGCACCCCGATGGAGGGTGCGCGGGAGCCCCCAAAGACCGAGGGCGTCCTGCTCCTCGATCTGCCCCCCACGAACCAGCCCGGCGCGTTCCCCCGAGAACTCCTTCCCGGCGGCGAGCGAATCCTGTTCGAAGCCCATCCTTCCCTGCTCGGGCTCTACGCGGGCCGGATCGTCCTCATCCTTCTGCTGCTTCCGCTCTTCATCTACGTCATCGTTGGACTGCCGACCAACTTCTTCGGATACTTCGTGGTCGGCCTGCTGCTGTTCCTGTTGGTGTATCTCGTGCTGCTCCAGCGAGCCGAAGCCTTCGCCATGACGGACTCGCGGGTCATCGCGGTGCGAGGGGTCCGGCATGGGAGATTCGTCGAGGCCCGCTACGAGGAGGTGCAGAACATGACCCTCGTGCCCGGATGGTCGGGAGGGATCCGCTTCGATGGGACCCCCCCGAACGCCCCGACCAACTTCCTGGGGGGCCGGAAATTCGCGAAGACCGTCGAGTGGCGTGCCCTCCCTCAAGCCCCGCGGGTCTACGCCTTTGTCCAGGAGGCCTTTGCCTTGCACAGCTACCAGAGTGCCCAACGCGGGCTCCGGGAGATGCTGCAGGCCAAGATGCACGAGGATCGGATCCCGTGTGCGTACTGCCGAACGTTGGTCGATATCCGGACCGTCGACTTCGGGTCGCCGAAGTGCCCGAGTTGCGGCGCCCCGCTGGCGGGTGCGTGAGCCGATGACGCCGCTCGAGGGACCCATCTCCCCTCTCGTCCGCGGCCGGCGACCCATCGCCGCAGCGGCCTGGGCGGCGGTCGTAATCGTCGCCGCCTGTCTCGGCGCCCTCGCCGTGCATCCGGCCTCCGGAGCCTCCCCGCCCTCCGGAGTGAGCACCGACTACACGTCGAATGGGGTGTCGCCGCCGGCGGTCGCCTACACCGCAACGGCGTACGATCCGGCGGATGGATACGTGGTCATGTTCGGGGGGCTGGACGTCAACTACCACCCCACTCCGTACACCTGGGTCTTTGCCCGGGGCAACTGGACGAATCTCACCGGAATCGTTGGGTCGGCGCCCCCGCCGCTGTATGGCGCCGGAGCCGCCTACGACCCGCAATTGGGGGAGGTGATCCTGTACGGAGGATGCCTCAACTCCGGGTGCACGGTCGTCTCGGATGCGACGTGGGCGTACGCCCACGACCGCTGGACGAACATCACGGCCCAGGTCGGCGCTGCTCCGGCGGCGCGCGGGCGAACGATGATGACGTACGACGGGCGGCTCGGAGAAATCCTGATGTTCGGGGGCCTCGGTTCCTCGAACGTCATACTGGACGACACCTGGCTGTTCAACGGAACGTGGACCCCGTTCGCCAACGGGTCGTCCCCATCCCCACCCACCCTCGCGGGGGCCGGAATGGCTTACGATGCCGCCCTCCAGCAAGTCGTGCTTTTCGGAGGGAACACCGGTCCGGCCCGCGTAGCGTACACGTGGGTCTTTGGCGCGGATTCCTGGTCGAACGTCACCGGTCGTGGAGGAGCCGCGCCGTCGGCCCGCTGGGGGGCCGGCATGGCGTACGACAGTGAAGCGGGGTACGTCCTTCTGGTCAACGGCTGCACCAGCGGAAACTACCTCGGGGACGAGTGGAGCTACTCGGGGTCGGGATGGACCCTGCGGATTCCGCCGAACGCGCCCCCGGCGACCTGCGGGTCGACCCTCGTAGACGATCCGGGGGACGGATACGTCCTGTTCTATTCGGGGGACGTCAGCAACGGGGAACTCACTTCGACCTACATTTATGCGGGCGGCAGCTGGACCCTGCTGGTCAATCCGCCGGCCTCGGATCTCGGCCTGATCACGCTCTTGGTCCTGGTGCCCCTGGTGTTCGCCTTGGGCCTGGCTTTGTTCCTGGTGCGGTGGCGAGCTCGCCGCCGGCGGGACGCCGCGCTGGCCGAGGCGTTCCCACTGCGGCCCGGCGAACCGGTCACCTGGGTCGAGACCTCCCCGGACGCGGCGCGGGCGGTCCGGCGTCGCCTGCTACCGCTCCGGCTCACGATGCTGCTCTTACTCCCGATACTCTTCTTGGCCGGGCTGGGCATCAGCGTGCTCTTCGGCCTCCTCCTGATGGGACTGATCGGCGGCCCGATGCTGCTCGCCGCCACGCTCGGCGGCGCGAATCTTTCCCCGACGTCCATCGGGATTGCCCAACCGGGGATCATCGTCCGGCGGAAGTCCGGCGAGATTCGCATCCCCTGGGCCCAGCTCCAGCCCGGGCACAATCCCCCCTACCGCGGGGTGGTTTGGTTCCAGTTCTACTACTCCGGGCCCATAGGTGGAGCATCCGGGTTCAACGCGAGCCTGGAGCAGGCGCGCGCGATCATCCAGTCCCCCTTCGCGCCCGCGTGGATCCTCGCGCCGCTGCTCGCGAACGGGCTCGGCCTGCCCTTCCAGCGAACGGCCGGTCCGCCGGTACCCCCGTCTCCGCCCCCTCCGACCTCCACCGGGAGTGGCGCTCCGACGTACGCAGGGCCGCTTCCCGCTTCGGGACCGACCTACTCCCCCGTGCCTCCGCCCCCTCCCGCTACGGCGGCGACCGGCTGGGACCAGGCGCTCCCCTCGTCGCCCCCGGCCCCACGCCCCTACGCTTCCCCCTACGTGCCCCCCCCTCCGCCGACCGGACCGCCGCCGGGGATGCTGGTATGTCCGAAGTGCGGGCAGCTGAACCGGATGACGGGGGTCATGTTCTGCGGATCGTGCGGCCAGCGGCTGCATCCGTGACCCCCCGCGTTCCCGCGGCGAGGGCCGGGCGATGAGCGGCGGCCCCGTCGGGGGAGGCCGCTCCCGAACGATGCGTACCCCCGCCCCTACGGATCGGCGACCCGACTGGGAGTCGAACGACTTCCGACGGGGGGCGCGGTCGGGACCGCTGTCGCCTCGGTCGCCCGCGGCGATCGGTCCGCGAATCGCTATATGCGCGGCCCCGGCTGGATACCCGGGTGAAACCAACGCCGAGGCGCACGCTACCGACGGTGGCGCCGAGGGCGGCATCCGGAGCCTACCCCGTTCCCCGCGAGTTCCGCCCCACCGTGGAGGCTCCCGCCGGACGGTATCCACTGCTGAAGGTCTTCGTGGGTCTGGAGAAGACGGTCCCCTTCCGCAAGTACCCGGGAGATGACGCCCGTACCCTTCGCCTCGCGCGGGAAACCTCGGTCGAGCTCTCCGACGGGCCCGGCTGGATGTACGTCGCCCCGCCCCGGACCCCGGCCGAGATCCGGGCCGCCGGCTTCCGGATGGTGGAGACCCGGGACGACGTGATCGTCGTCTCCCGTGCCCACCTCGCCAACAGCCCCCGCATCGACGTCTACCTCGATGTGATCCACGAGTTCCTCCACATCCTCCAGCGGCACCAGGGCCGAGAGATCTGGCCCCGCCGCCGCATCCCGTACCCGGACCGCCCGACGGAGATCGAAGCCTACGCCTACTCGATCGCGGAGGCCCGTCGCCTCGGCGTTCCCGACGCCTATCTGCGGGAGTATCTGCTCGTGACCTGGCTCAACAAATCGGAGTATCGCCGTCTCCTGCAGAACGTCGGCGTGCCCTTCGCCTAGATGCCCGCGCGGATCGGGCCGGCCGTCAAAGGAGAGGCCGAGGATAGAAACTCCCACCGAGGATGGCCAACGGACAGCGTCAACCGTGATATTCCCTCGGCAGTCAGGAATCGAGATCGCATCGAACGGGGAGCCCGATATCGTCCAACTACGTTCTCCTTGAAGGCGAGGTTCGTAAGCGGTACGGTTCGACCCCGAACGTCCAGCCGGTCCCCGTGCTTTGGGTCAAGGTTCGCATGGTGGGCCGAGGGGAGGGCGGGCTTGAGGAAATGGTGTGGGGACGATTCACCCGCCGATTTTTGGACTCCGAACCCGGCCCCCGACAGGCAGGCATTATATAGTAGAGCTGGGTTACTTATACGGTCGTTCTCGGGGACGGCGCGCTCGGCCGGCCCCCGGGAACCGGAAGCAGCACCATGGCAAAGATCATCGGAATCGACCTCGGCACCAGCAACTCCGCCGCCGCCTTCCTGGAGGCGGGCCGGCCCGTCATCATCCCCAGCGCCGAAGGAACGACCGTCGGGGGGGGCAAGGCGTTCCCCTCGTACGTGGCGTTCACGAAGGACGGCCAGCTGATCGTCGGCGAACCCGCCCGCCGCCAGGCGGTCTCGAACCCCGAAGGGACGATCACCGCGTTCAAGCGGAAGATGGGGACCGACTACAAGTACACCATCTACGGGAAGTCGTACACCCCGCAGCAGCTCTCGGCGTTCCTCCTCCAGAAGATCAAGCGCGACGCCGAGGCGTTCCTCGGCGACAAGGTCGAAAAGGCGGTCATCACCGTCCCGGCGTACTTCAACGACAACCAGCGCCAGGCGACCAAGGACGCGGGCGCGATCGCGGGCCTCGAGGTCGTGCGGATCATCAACGAGCCGACGGCGGCGTCGCTCGCCTACGGGCTCGACAAGGCCGGCAAGACCCAGAAGATCCTCGTCTTCGACCTGGGGGGCGGGACGCTCGATGTCACGATCATGGACTTCGGCGAAGGGGTCTTCGAGGTCCTCTCCACGAGCGGCGACACCCAGCTCGGCGGCACCGACATGGACCAGTCGATCACCAACTGGATCGCCGAACAGTTCCAGAAGGAATCCGGCGTCGACGTCCGCAAGGACAAGATGGCGATGCAGCGGGTCCGCGACGCGGCCGAGAAGGCGAAGATCGAGCTCTCCTCGACGCTCGAGACCCAGGTGAACCTGCCGTTCCTCACGGCGACCGCGGAGGGGCCGAAGCACCTCGCCCTCACCCTCACCCGCGCGCAGCTCGAGGAGCTCGTCCGCCCGATCGTCGAGCGGTGCCGCCACCCTGTCGAGCAGGCGATCCAAGATGCGAAGCTGTCGAAGGAGCAGATCGGCCGCATCGTGCTCGTCGGCGGCCCCACGCGGATGCCGATCGTCCAGAAGTTCCTGGAGCAGTCGATCGGACGCCCCATCGAACGCGGGGTCGACCCGATGGAGTGCGTCGCGCTCGGCGCGGCGATCCAGGGCGGCGTCCTCGCCGGCGAGGTCAAGGATGTCCTGCTGCTCGACGTGACGCCGCTCTCCCTCGGGGTCGAGACGATGGGCGGGGTCGCGACGCGGCTGATCGAGCGGAACACGACGATCCCGACGCGCAAGAGTCAGATCTTCACCACGGCGGCCGACAGCCAGTCGACCGTCGAGATCAAGGTCTTCCAGGGGGAGCGGCCGCTCACCGCCGACAATGTCGCGCTCGGGAGCTTCCTCCTCACCGGCATCCCGCCGGCGCCGCGGGGAACCCCGCAGGTCGAGGTCTCCTTCGACATCGACGCCAACGGGATCCTGAGCGTCTCCGCGAAGGACCTCGCCACGGGCCGCAAGCAGGGGATCACGATCACCGCGGCGAACAAGCTCTCCAAGGACGACGTCCAGAAGATGGTCCGCCAGGCCGAGGAGTTCGCCGCGACCGACCGGGAGCGGGCCGACCTCATCACGGCGAAGAACCAGGCCGAGTCGCTCGCCTACGAGGCGGAGCGCGTCCTGACGGACGCGAAGGAGAAGGTCCCCGAGGCCGACGCCGCCGACGTCCGCGCGAAGGTGGCGGCCGTCCGGGAGACCTTGACGGCCAAGGAGACGACGATCGCGGCCCTGCGGGAGAAGACCGACCAGCTCACCCAGGCGCTCCACGCGCTCTCCCAGAAGCTCTACCAGTCGGCGACGCCGCCGTCCGCCGACGCGAGCTCCCCGCCGAGCGGGGAGAGCCCCCCGACGACCGCCGACGGGGCGACCGGTGGCGGCTCCCCCGGCAGCACCCCCTCGTCCGACGGGCCGGTCGACGCCGACTTCAAGGTGGTCGACGAGGGCCACTAGGCCGCCCGGGCCGGCTCAGTCGGCGGCCCTCGGCCGGGGCCAACGCCGTCCGGGGGCCGGCCCCACGTACTCCATCTCGGGCCGGATCAGCCGGTTGTCGGCCGCCTGCTCAAGGGCGTGGGCCGTCCAGCCGGCGGTCCGCGCCACCGCGAACGTCGGGGTGAACAGGTCGGGCGGCAACCCGACCGCCTCGAGGACGACGGCCCCGTAGAACTCGACGTTGGTGTACAGCCGGGCCCCCGGCTTCGCGGCGCGGAGGGCCGCGAGCCCCG
>JAKABH010000027.1 GCA_021801925.1 Thermoplasmata archaeon
TCGAACATCTCGAACTCGGGTCGTCCGTGAAGGGATCGGTACACTCCACGGTGACCACCTTCTACCTTGAGTCGCCACCTACCGGGCATCTCTCTCAGCGGCCGGACGTCCAAATCCAGAGTCGCGGTCCAGGGGTGGCGCGCCAGTATTGGGAATCTCTCAATGAATGCCCGCTGCACGGGTTCCGGAAGACGTAGGAACTCACGTTCGGCCGACTTGCGGAACGTGAAGTGCTCCTTCCACGGCGCGAGTGGACCGGCCGGCACGGCTCAGCGGCTCAGTCGTCCGAGCTTGGGGTGGTCGCGCTCGATTTCGGCAAACGTTCGACTTGGTTCCTCGCGTTCTCGCCGTTCCAACTCCCTCACTGTCTCTGGGGGCAACCAATCCTCGAAGGCCGATAGAAGGAACTCATCCCAGTTTTTGTTCGCTGGCTTGAGTTGTTGGAGGAGCTTGATGGTGGATCGGTGCGCAGGGATGCTGGACATCGGGTCGGCCGCGGTCATGATTTCTTCATGGAGCTTACGATTATAAGGACCGTAGGTGCCCCCAAGTGCTCGGAGTCCCCCCGCGTGGAGACATTCTCAATCCCTGCCAGAGCCAGGGCCCTGGGATCTGAGCGGTGAGTTGGGGCCCACTCCATGGACGAGCCCCGATCGCTCGTCTCACTCAGGCGGAACGAGCCTGCCGTCGAAACTCTCGAACAAGAGATTCGCGGAACGACGGAGGACCCACATCGCCCAGGGCCAGCCCCCGCCACCTCCATGGCTTCATACGGCTCGAAATCGGGCCGGTCGGCGTAGGGTCGAGGAACCCGGTGGGGCCTTTTTTACCGGGAGACGTCTCGGCCCGGCCACGCCGTCTCCCCCCTGGATCCACCCGGCGCCGGACGTGCGGGCCAAGGAACGGTTGGCCGGGTCAACAATTCCTCCGAGGCTGCTCGTTGGTCCAAGGCCGGAAAGCGGGGCCAGAGGCGGTCGATCGACTTGGGCCCCGCGAACGGAACCATAGGGGGGCTCCGGTCGGGGGCCGGTCGACTCAACGACGCCGCACTCCGAGCCGAGCGGGGGCGGGACTTCGCCGACAAAGGCCGCGCCCACGCGGTTTGGACGATCGATCCGCGGCCGGCCGCTGCCTCGACCGGCTGGACGGGGCGGACGTCCGCGCGCGACGTTCGGTTGGGCGAGATCCGATGCGGCCCGCCCCGACTCGATGCGCCCGACCGCGGCGAAAACGACCGGGGGTGGCGGGACCAGTTCCGCGGCTCCGCTCGGCTCCTCACTCCGTCCAAGGAAGCGTCGACGCGCGGCGGAACCGGCGGTTCGCGAGGAGGGCCCCGAGCGATGCGACCAGGAACGGGGTGACGAAGTCGAGCGCGTACCGCCCCGCGGCCGCGGGTTCGGACCAGGGTTGGAGCAGGACCGTGGGGCCCAGGTTGATGGCGACCAGCAGAGAGCCCACAGCTGCCGCGATCCCGAGGCTGCGCAGGAGGTCGGCCGTAGCGAAGAGGGCCGGCAGCGGGGGCCCCCCTGGGCCGGGGGCCGCCCGGTGCACGGAACCTTCGGAACGACGAAGGCGCGCGGGGTCATCCGAAGGGGTACGACCTCCCGCCGGATGGGGGTTCGCGCCCGGACTCTCCGGCGGCTCCCCCGCGCCGGACGCGGGGGTCGCGCTCATGCGAACAGCTCTTCGAGCGGGTTCCCCATCTCACGGATCTCGCGGATCTGCACGGCCTTTGCCTCGAGCTCGCGGAGGAGGCCGGCGACCGCCTGGGGGCCGGGCAGCTCGAAGAGGGCGTACTCCCCCTGGTGGGGTCGGTCGGCCAGGGCCTCGCCGCCCGACCACGGACGGACGCCGACCACGTACTTGGCCGTGCGGAGATCGGCGATCCGCTGGAACAGGGTGAGGCGCCCTTCCTTGATCGCGAGGACGTAGCGGCCGATCTCCCGGGCTTCGAAGAGGTTGTGCGACGAGTAGAGCACGACCCGCTCCCGGCTCAGGCGGAGGATCAGGTCGCGGATCTCGCTGGCGGCCTTCGGGTCGAGGTTGGCGGTGGGTTCGTCGAGCAGGTAGATGTCCCGATCGCGCAGGAAGAGCCGGGCGATCGCCGTCCGCTTCTTCTGGCCGGCGCTGAGTTCGGAGACGAACCGGTTCCGCAGCGGTTCGATCTCCAGGAGCCGAAGCGCCCGGTCGACGTCGGCCTGGGTCGCGTGCTCGACCGCAGCGTAGAACCGGAGCGCCTCCTCCACGCGGAGGCCGTCGGGCAGGCCATCGATGTGCGAGAGGAAGTGGAACCGGTCCCGGGACGCCCCCTCGTCGTACGGCCGCCCGTCCAGGAGGACCGATCCGCCGAGAGGGCGCAGGATCCCGGCGATCGTGCGGAAGAGGGTCGTCTTGCCGGCGCCGTTCGGCCCGAGCACGACGTAGATCGCGGGTTCCTCGACCCGGAACGAGATGCGGTCGAGGACGCGGCGGCCGTGGTAGCCCGCGCTGAGATCGCGGCACTCGAGGGTCGGCGGGGAGGGGCGGAGGCCCGGGCCGTTCGCTCCGATCTCCCCCACCCCCTACGCCGGCGAGAGGAACCGCTCCCGGCTCAGGAGCCGGCCGGAGGCGGCGAGGAGGAGGCCGACGACGGCGAGAAATCCCGCCGACGCCCCGACCGTGACCACGTAGTAGCTCGAGCGGGCGACGCTCTCGGCGAGCACGAGGACGAGGACCGGCGGGGCGATGCCGAGGATCGGCGCCAGTCCGACCGGGCTGTTGACGCCCGCGCGGGGGGTCGACAGGGTCGACCAGATGATCCCGGCGACCGCGGCAAACAGCCCGCTCGCATAGGTCATCGGGATCGTGTAGCCGAGGATCTCATCCCACAGGTCCCCCGAGATCGAAAACCCCTGGAGCCGGTACCCGACCAGCCCCACGGTCAGCGCCGCCGCCAGCACGATCGTCGACAGGATCGCCGTCACGGCGAGGTAGTCGGCGAACAGCCGGCGCGGCCGGACCCCGTAGGCGATCAGGTACTCGAAGACCCCCTTCGTACGGTCCCCGGTGAAGATCACGAGGCCCCCCATCGCGCCCAGGGCGGCGAACATCGGGATCTCGAGCGGGAACGTCGTCACGAAGACCGTCGAGGCGTGGGCCGTACGCAGCAGGACGATGGCGAGGAGGAGCGAGATGGCGGTCCCCATGCCGAGGTAGAGCCGGCCGGCGACCAGCCCGCGGCGGACGGTCACCGCCAAGAGCGACGGCAGCGGGGTCTCGGCGACGGAAGGGACGGTCAAGGGGTCCCTGCGGTCATCGTGCGCCGGGTCAATAACCCCGCGCCCGTGCGGAGGGCCGGCACGCTACGGGCTCGGCCGGGGCGACGCTCTTAAGGGCCGGTCTTCCCGCCCGCCCGCATGCCCGACCGCCCGACGGCCGCCCCCCTTGCCGGCGGGACGCCGGCGCCCCGCACGCTCGAGAACTTCGACCGACGCTACGCGAATCGGGTGATGCTGCTCCTGGGCGGCATCGTCATGGTCGTCCTGTACGTCGAAGGGATGCTGACCCCCTCGCTCCCGACGATCCAGAGCGACTTCGGCGTCGACACGGCCCAGGTGACGCTCGTCATCTCGGCCTACGCCGTGAGCGGCGTCGCCCTGAGCCCGGTTGTCGGCAAGCTCGGGGACATCTACGGCAAGCGCAAGATCCTGATGGGGACGATGCTCGCCTATGCGGCCGCGGTCTCCGTCACCGGGTTCTCCCCGAACTTCTCCTTCATGGTCGTCTCGCGCACGGTCCAGGGGATCGGCCTCACCATCCTCCCGCTCGGAATGTCCCTGGTCCGCGAGGAGTTCCCCCGCGAGCTCGTCCCGCGGGCGCAGGGGCTGTTGAGCGCCCTCTTCGGGGTCGGCTTTGCGATCAGCCTGCCGGTCGGGTCGTGGGTGTCGCAGGATTACGGCTGGCGGGTCACCTACCACACCGCGATCCCCGTCGTCGTCCTCCTGACGATCGCCGTATTCGCCCTGGTGCGGGAGTCGGAGTACCGCCGCCCCGACACGAAGGTCGATTACGTCGGAGCCGCCCTGCTCGGGGGCGCCCTCGCCGGCGTCGTGGTCGCGCTCTCCCAGGGCCAGGTCTGGGGATGGTCGTCCGGGCTGACCGTCGGGTTCGCCGTCGTCGGCCTTGCCCTGTTCGTCCCGTTCGTGGCCTGGGAGCGGAGCTGGACCCGGCGCCGTCGCGAGCCGATCGTCGACCCGGTGCTGCTCGGGGAGCGGAACGTCGCGGTGACGAACGTCGTCCTTACCGTGGCGGGGCTCGGGATGTACATGGCCCTGTTCGCCCTGATCTACCGGTTCGAGTACCCGCCGCTCTCCGGAGGGTTCTCCCAGAACATCCTCCAGGCCGGACTTGACATCGTACCGCTCGCCCTCGCCATGCTCGTCGTCGCGATCGTTGCCAGCGTGGCGGTGTCGGTGGTCGGCGTGAAACCCCTCGCGCTCGGGGGGGTCGGGCTCACCGCCGTCGGGTTCGTCCTGCTCGCCTCGGCGCGGACGCTCTCCCTCTCCCTGGTCTACGAGTTCGTCACCGGCGCCGGGATCGCGCTGCTCAACGCCTCGATCATCAACCTCCTCGTGCTGACGGTCGATCCCAAGGACATGGGCCAGGCGACGGCGATGAACAACGTCTTCCGGAACCTGGGGGGCAGCGTCGGGGCGCCGATCGTGGGCGCCCTCCTCGCCACCTACGTCACCGGGGTCGTGGTGCCCGCGGGTCCGCTCGCCGGCACGGACCTCCCGTCCCTGGCGGCGTTCCAGTACGCCTTCTGGATCGCGGCGGCCGTGACGGTTGGCGGCGGCCTCGCGATCGTGTTCGGGGAGGAGGTCCTCGGGCCCCGGCGGCACGGAAAGTTCGCCCACCTGCCGACGCCCCCCCGGGTCCGCTTCGGGCGCCGGGCCCCGGTCGCTCCGGCGCCCGACCCAGCGTCTCCGCCGGTCCCGGCGGCTCCCGGTTCGCCCGCCTCCCGTGCGGGGGCGGGGTTCACGCCAGGGTCCCGAGGAGGCGCGGCACGCCGACCCGGGGGTCCGGCGTCGTAGGCGCCCAGCCGAGCGCCCGGAGGCGGGCGTTCGAAGCGGGGCGGTTCGCGGCCAGGTGGTAGGCGACGTCCGGCCCGACCGCATCGCGCAGGCGCTCGGGAGAGAGGGCCGCGGGGAGCGGCCGGCCCAGGTGTCGGGCGACGAGGCCGACCAGTTCCCCGACCTCGATCGGGGCGTCGTCGACGGCGAGGTAGGCGTCACGGGGCCGACCGCGTTCCAGGACGGCAACAAACGCGCGGGCGGCGTCCGAGCGCTCGATCAACGACCAGCGGTTCGTACCGGGGTACGGCAGGGGATACCCCTCGCCCCGGATCGCGTCGACCATCCCGTGGAACCACGAGCCGTCTCCGTAGACCATGCCCGGGCGGACGACCAGCACCTCCACCCCCGGCGGCGCCGCCTCGAAGGCCGCCTCCTCGGTGTCGAGGTTGACCCGCGACTCCCCCCGTGGTTCGAGCGGAGAATCGTCGTGGAGGATCGTCGTCGTCGACGCATACACCCAGTACCCCGAGCCGACCACCAGCCGGCTCGCCCCGACCTCGCCCGCGGCCCGGGCGAGGGTGCGGGCCCCGTCGATCCGGATCCGGCGCGCTTCCGCGTCCGGCCCGCCCGCCGCGCTGGCGACGTGCACGATGCCCCGGCACCCCCGCGCCGCCCGGACCACCGCTGCCCGGTCCCGTACGTCCCCCACGATGGGGTCGCCGCCGGCCCGCCGGACGGCCTCCGCGTGATCGGGGTGCCGGATGAGCCCGATCGGGGCCCCGCCCGCCTCGGCCAGAGCGGCCACGATCGCCAAACCCAGGAAGCCGTGCGCGCCCGCCACCAGCGTCCCTGCCGCCGATCGGGGGGGTGCGGCCCGGTCGCGAGGGGAGAGCATCGATCCTCGGCGCGACCGACCCTCAGTTCGCCGGCCGCGGAGTCCCCGCGGGCTGCCGGGCGGGGGAGGCCGCCGGAAGGCTCACGAGGCCGAAGAAGAGCAGGAGGATCCCGAGGAACTCCGCGTAATAGAGGGCGACCGGGAACGAGGCGATGTACAGGGTCCCGCCGGCCCCCAAGATCAGGGCCCCGGCGATCATCAGCAGGGTCTGCCAGCGGCGGTCCCGCCGGAGCGAGACGGCCGAGGCGGTGAGCAACACGACCGTCGCCGGTCCGGTCACGAGGGTCGAGAGGACGAGGAGCAGCAGGGGGGGATCGCCCGTAATGATGCCGTCGTGCACCATCCCGGTCGAGAGGGGGGTGAGGAAGCTCGCCGCGGCGACCAGCGCCGTCGTCCCGGCGATGTAGGCGCGGTACCCCCGTTCGACCCGGGGGCGGCGAAGGACCCGGGTCGCGCCGAGGGAGAGGACCCCGACGATCGCGGCCGAGAGGAACACGTAGGCCTGGAGGATCGGGACCAAGACGACGCCGAGGTAGACGGCGACCTCGATCGCCATCGCCGCGGTCGCGCAGAGGATGCCGAGGCCCCACATCAGTTGCACCGGGGCGCGGGTCGCGGCGTAGCGGAGGAGGCCCCGGACGGCGAGCACGGCGAGCAGCGCGGTCAGGATGAGCAGCGAGGCGGCGAGGGCATCCGCCCCGAGCGCGATCACGGCCGCTCTCCCTTCGGTGCCGCGGTGGGTTCCTCGGATCCGATCACGATGCCCACACCGGGGTCGCGCCGGGCTTGATGGGACCGAGGTACGAACTTCCCCCCCGTCCCGGTCAGGGGAGGGACGGGCCGACGTGGGTCGCGATCGGGATGCCGGCGCGTACGGCGCCGCTCACGGTGCAGAAATCCTCGAAGATCTCGAGGCAGTGGTCGAAGCGGGGTCGATCGGCCTCATCGAGCGGGTAGGTCGCGATCTGGACGGAAAGCGATCGGACGCGCAGACGTCCGCGCTCGTTTCGTCCGACCTCGACCTCCACCCGGGTGCGGATCGGGGCCGCCCGCACGTGCGCCCGCTCCAGCGAGTTGTACAGGGTCGAGCCCAGACAGTGGCCGACCGCGATCGCCAGCATGCGGCCGGGATTCGGCCCCCCGTCCCCTCCGATCGGGGCCGGCTCGTCGACCACGATCGCCCCGAACGGGGTCCCGGGGAACGTCGTCTCGAACCGGTACCGCTCGATCTGGCTCAGCTCCACCCTCGTCGGCGCGTCCGCCATCGTCGACCTCGCCCGGGGCAACACCGCCCCGGGTTAAAGCCGACCGCCGTCGACCGGTGGCGATCGATCGGCGACTACTCGCGGCGGGGGCGGCGTCGGCGCGGATCCGGTCCGCCGTCGCCGCGGTCCTCGTCCCGGTCCCGGGGTGGGAACCGCCGGGGGGGCGGCCGTCGGTCGCCGAACCGGCCCCCGCCCGGAGGTCCCCTCCGCTCGAATCGGTCGCCGGACCGGGGCCCGAAACGGCCGCCCGAACGGGGGCCGTACCGATCCCGGGGGGGTCCCCGCCGGTCGGGGCCGAACCCGTCGCGGCGGGGCGGAAGCGTGAAGCGGTTGCCGCAGGAGCTGCACTCTCCGGTGACCCCGCCGTCGGGGCCGACCGAGAACCGGAGCGGTCCGCCGCACTCCCGGCAGGGCCTCGCCCGGGGAGCCTCCCGGTCCGGCGGCCCCCCGCCGAACCGGCGGCCGCCGCCCGGCGGGCCGGAAAAGCGCGGGGCGCGGCGAGCCGGCGGAGCGTCGTCGTCCTCGTCCCCGCCGGAAGCGGCGACCGCATCCCCCTCGCCCGCCGACGCCTCCTCCTCGTCGTCGTCCTCCGGAACGAAGAGCGACTCGACCTGGCAGCTGGTGCAGACGGCCCGGATCCCCTCGTCGGCGAAGCGGAAGCTCAAGGGAGCGCCGCACGCGGCGCACGTCGGGACCGGCCCGACCCAGGCGCTCGGCGTGGGGGCAGGGGCCGCCCCCTCCGTCGTGCCCGCCGCCGGCGCAGAGCCCTCCGCAGGGGCCGGCGCATCCTCGACGACCGTAAACCGGTGGCCGCAGGCGGTGCACCCCCCCTGGGAGACGACGGCGAAATGGGACTCGTACTCGATGGCGGCACCGCAGTCGGGACAGGATCGGCTCATAGTTGCAAGGGAGTGGGCACGCGCGCCCTCTTTAGCTGGCCCATCCGGTCCGGGGTACTCCGAACCTATCGGTTCTGGGCCCCGGGGGCCCCGAAGGGGGCGATTCGGGGACCGTCGCGCTCGAGGGTCCTACGGTCGCCCTGGGGGGGCGACCGTCTGGTGCGACTCCCGGCGATGGAGTTCAAGCGCCTCCTCGGAGCGGAAGAGGCGCCCGCAGTCGGCACAGACCGCTTCGACCTCGTCGTACTCGACGAACGGCATCGTCCCCCCACGGCCTCGGGGGCTCATCCGATTGCCGCCCCGCCGGGGGCGGCGAAGGGCGCGTGGCCCGGCGCCTGCCGTCAGTACCGTCGCGGGGGCCCCCGGCGGGGGCGGCGCCGTTCCTCGTCACGCGGGGGGCCGCGATCGCGGCCCCGGGGGGATCGGGACGACGAAAAGTTGGGGCGCCGGCCGAACGTACGTCGATCGGGGCCCCGTCCGCCGTCGCCGGAGGGCGGGGGCGGGCGGTCGTAGTCCCAGCCGGGCATCCGGGTGCGCGGGATCTGCTCGCCGAGGAGGCGTTCGATGCGACGCAGGTCGTCCTCCTCCTCCCCCGAGACGAGGGTGATGGCGTCCCCGCGCCGCTGGGCGCGCGCGGTCCGGCCGACCCGGTGGACGTAGGTTTCGGGTTCGTGGGGGACGTCGAAGTTGACGACGTGCGAGACCCCCTCCACGTCGACCCCCCGCGCGGCAATGTCGGTCGCGACCAGGACCCGGTGCTCCCCGCTGCGGAACCCCTCGAGGGCGAGGACCCGCTGGTTCTGGCTCTTGTTCCCGTGGATCACGCCGGCGGAGACGCCGGAGCGCTGCAGGTCCTGGGCGACCCGGTTCGCCCGGTGCTTCGTCCGCGTAAAGACGAGCACGCTCTTCATCGTCTCGTCGTCCAGGAGCGACTTCAGGATCCCCGCCTTCTGGAATCCCGGCGCGTCGATCGCGAGATGGGAGACCCCGACCGCGGCGACCGTCTCCGCCGCGACCTGGACCATCTTGGGCTCCCGCAGGAAGTCGCGGGCGAGCCGGACGATCTCCGGAGGCATCGTCGCCGAGAAGAGCATCGTCTGCCGCTGGCGGGGGAGGCGGCTCACGATCCGGCGCACGTCCGGCAGGAAGCCCATGTCGAGCATCCGGTCGGCCTCGTCGAGGACGAGGATCTCGAGCCCGCTGAAATCGACGTAGCCGCGCTGGAGGTGGTCGAGGAGGCGGCCCGGCGTCGCGACAATGATCTCGACGCCCCCGCGGAGGGCCCGCTCCTGCGGGCCCATGCCGACCCCGCCGTAGACGGCGGCGCCGCGCAGGCTCGTGTGGCGGCCGAGCTGGTGGAGGAATCCCTCCGCCTGCAGGGCGAGCTCCCGCGTCGGGGTGAGCACGAGGGCGTAGAGCCGCCCCCGCGGATGGTCCATGAGCCGCTCGAGGATCGGCAGCAGGAACGCCGCGGTCTTGCCGGTCCCGGTCTGGGCGGTTCCGATGAGGTCCCGACCGAGTACGGCGTCGGGGATCGCCCCCTCCTGGATCGCCGTGGGCTGCCGGTAGCCCATCTCCCGGATCCCGTCCCGGAGGCGGGGATGCAGGGGCAGGTCCTCGAAGGTCGTGGGATTTCGGCGCGGGGTCGCTGCGGGGCCGTCGGTCGGTTCGCTCATGGTAGTGCCGGGCGCCCCGATCCGATGCGGTCGATGGCGAGTCCGTCCTGGGAACGACCGGACGGGGGCATATCAGCGCTCCCCCTCCTCCGCCGACTGGCTCGAAGCTCCCCGCCGGGGCCCCCGGAGGGGCCGGGGCGGGAGTTCCTGCCCTCGAAGTGCGCCCTCCCGACCGGGCAGGAGAGAGGGGCGTTTCCCCCGCACCCCGCGCGAAGACGGACCCCGAACGTCCTCGGCACGGTCGACCACGGTCGGGCGTCAATGGCGCTTTCTACCGGGCCTCCGTGGGGGCTCCGATGGCATCCGCGGGTCCGGGCCGTTCGACCCGCACCGTCGGCACCGGCGCGATCCGGAACCGCCTGGGTGCGCACCCGGCCGCTCTGCCGATCGCCACGGCGGCGACCGGGCTGCTCCTGATCGGGCTGGGATACCTGTCGGCCGAGCTGGTCGAGGCGAACCTGTTTCGGGATTCCCTCTCCGGATTCGACCCGCCGTTCGACGTGATCGCGGGTCTCCTGCTCGTCGCGCTGTCGTTCCGGATCGGCCGGCAGAACGCGGTCGCCTGGTTCTTCTCGCTGCTCGCCCCCGCGCTGACGATCTTCATCGCGATCTTCAGCCCGAACGTCTTCTCCCTGGCCGCCGCGGCCGCCGCGACGGCCCTCGTGGTCGTGATCTTCCCGTTCCGCGGCGGCGTCTACGCGGGGTCCGTCAGCGGCCCCGAGTCGACGCAGCTGATGGTCGTCGTGGCCGCGCTGCTGTCGCTCCTCTTCGGGATGGCCGGGGTTCGGCTGCTCGGCCGCGAGTTCTCGCCGCCGGTTCGCGGCTGGAGCGAGGCGCTCTACTTCACCGTCGCGACGATCTCGACCAACGGCTCCCAGTACGTTCCCCAGACGGCCGCGGCGCGGGGCTTCGTCGTGGTCCTGATCCTGCTCGGCGTGGGAACGTTCTTATCGGCCGTGGTCGTGCTCTTCCAGCCGTTCCTGGAGCGGCGGCTCGAGCGCATCGCCCAGCGGCTCGAGCGGGCGCAGATGCAGGGACTGTCGGATCACATCATCGTCTGCGGGGACTCCGTCACCGCCCGGGCCGCCGCCGAGGCGCTGCGCAGCCGGCACGTGCCGACCGTCCTGCTCGTGCCGGACGCGCGGGCCGTCGATCATCTGCGGGCCGACGGGTTCGCGGCGACGGCGGGGGAGCCGTCGTCGGAGGAGGATTTGCGGACGGTCGGGGTCGACCGCGCCCGCGCGCTCGTGGCGGCCGACGACTCCGACGCCGAGAACCTGTTGACGGTGATCACGGCCCGGGGACTCGAACCCCAGTTGCGGATCGTCGCGGTCGCGACCTCTCCCGCGAACGCGAGCAAGCTCCGCCGGGCCGGGGCGAACGAGGCGATCAGCGCGATCACCGTAGCGGCGCGCCTGATCACGACCGCCGCCATCGGGGACCGCGAGCGCGGGCCGCCGACCGGCTCGCCGCCGGCGCCCGGATGAGGTCGGTCGTCGTGAACCGGTACCGGGACTCCTGCCCCGGACCTTCCCTGCGGCCGGGGGTCGCGCGCCGGTGACGCTCCCCGGCCTCCCGCTCGAGCTGTGGGAATATCCGGCGGTGACCCGGACGAACCGCCGGTTCCGAGACACCTCCCTCACGGCCTGGGACCGGATCTTCCTGCCCGGGGCCCTTCGGGATCTGCTCCCCGAGCCGCCCCTCGGGCCCCGCCGGTTCATCGAGGACGACAATCGCAGCGCGATCGTTCCCGAGCCGGTCGCCGAACTGGACGGGCTCCCGTTCTACCTTTCCGTGAAGGGGGTCGGCTCTTCGATCGACCCGTACTCGTGGCGGCCCCTCGACCGATGGTACGGGGCGGAGCTCTCCCGCGATCCCGAGGTCCGGACGGCGCTGCGACGGCGTCCGCCCGGGGCGGACGACCGGCTGATCACCGGGGAGCGATGGCTCCGCGGATCGCCGTACGGCGGCCAGGGGGCGGAGCACGCCGAGATCGCCCTCGCCCTCTCCGAACGCGCCGACCTCACTTCCCTCGCCGGCTTCCGGATCGCCCCGGTGGTGAAGGTCGCCGAACTGCCGACGCGGCTTTCGGACCAGTTGCGGTCGATCCGCTGGTACCGGGCCTACCCCGGCCGGTTCGTGCAAGAGCTCCGCCTGGTGCCGTCCAACGTGCGGGTCTACTTCCACGCCCGTACGACCGTCGGCACGGCGATCGGGGAGGTCTTCGACCGCTTCGGGCTGGTCCGGGAGGAGCTCGCGACGGCGTTCCAGGCCCGGTTCCTCGCGAGCGCCGCCCCGCTCCTCACGCTGTTCGCCCGCACGATGCGGGCCGGGCCGGACGGAAGCGACTGCCGCGGGATCGACTTCCTGGATGTCTGGCTCGACAAGGATGCCGTCCTCGCCCCGGACGGCACCGCCTATTTCGTCGATCTCGAGGGACTCGAGGAGGTCGCCGTGCCGCGCTCGGCGGTCCATGAAAAGCTCGAGGACCAGATCTTCCGCTCCCTGTACGAGGTGACGTTCGCCTACGAGCAGATCGAGGCGGAACGGGTCCGTCGGTTCGGCGCCCCGGAACCGCGCCGGGAGCGGTTCCTCCGGCTCTTCCGCCGCGCCGTCGCCGCGGATCCGTTCCTCCGCCTGCGGGAGGACGGTCCGTCGGTCGCCCTGGAGGTGCGGACCAAGGTTGATGAACCGACCCTGCATCTCGACTTTCCGCTCCTGGATCCCTGAGATGACGACCACCGAGGCGATCTACGCATTCCTGAACGGCATTCAGAGCCGAACACCGCCGGCCGGCATCGGGCCGGACGACCTGGCGCTGCTGCACCGGCTCAACCTCATCGATCTCTCTTCGGCGGACGAGTATGCGACCCTCCAGCGGGCCGTCCAGCAGCTCCCGGCGGCGCAGTCGGCCCTGGCGGCGGAGGAACAGCAGCGGAGCCAGCTCGCCGCCCGCGTCGGAGCCGAGACGGCCGGCCTGCACTCCTTCCGGTTCTTCTTCGAGGGGCACGAAGCGAAGGAGGCGCAGCGGGCGGCGGCGGCCGAGGATGTCGCGGCGGCCGGCCGCCTGCAGGCCGATCTCTCCGCGCGGGAACGCCAGTATGCCGACCTGCTCGCCCAAAAGTCACGCCTCGACACGATGGTGCCGTACGGCGGGGGGTACGTCGCGCTGACGGGCGCCGGGCAGATCCAGGCCCGCGACATGGCGGTGCGGATGTACCGGGTCGCCGACCTGCCGTTCCCGGCGTACATCGCCCAGCTGCAGGCGGTGGACGGGGAGATGAACGCCCTCGCCGACCGCGGCGCCCAGTTCGCGGCCGCGCTCGGGCCGCCGCTCGCCCGGTACGATCGGTCCCATGTCTGGTCGGTCGCCCTCGGGCTCGCCCAGAGCTCGCGGGAGGTCGCGGACGGCTCGTCCGCATTCCTCGCCGGATGGAACGGGCTCAGCTCCCTCGCCCACAACGACGAGAACCGCCTGCTCGCCGCCGAAGTGCTCGCGGCGATCCCGCGTCCGATCCCCGAGACCCTCGCCGCGGTCGGGCCGCTCGAGAGCGAGGTACGGCGGCTCGGGGTCGCCCAGGAGTCGTCCCTCGGGGTCGCCGCGATGCTGCTGCTCGGCCGGCGGGCCGACGGGACGTTGGCGACCGCCCCGCTCGAGGGATACCTTCGGGTGACCCGTTCGTTCGAGGCGGCGGCGCTGCTCGCCATCGTGAACGTCCCCGCCCCCGAGCTGACCGAGAAATTCCAGCACCTGCGGGCCCTGTTCGGCGGCTGGGGCTTCGCGCCGTCGGAGGACGTCGAGCTGGCGAGCGCCTATCTCGCGGTCTCGGAGCTTCCGGTGCAGGGGATCGACACCAAGCTCGGGATCGTCACGCGGGGGATGGGCCGGTACCTCCAGTTCCCGCTCGTCGCGTCCGCGATCCTCGCGTCGCTCCCGACGCTCGAGGCGAACGAGAGCCTGCGGCTGCTGGAGCAGGCCTACGAGATCGTCGGGCGCCGGGCGATGCCGATGTCGGAACCGGAGCTGATCTGCCTCGCGCTCCGGGTCGTCCACGGGATCCGCGAGCAGACGATCGGCCACCTCGACACGACCGCCGCCGCCCCGGCCGCGCCGACAACCCCGTCCCCGTACCTCTTCGGGCCCCGGATCTGGTTCGTCGGGGCGATCGTCGCGCACCAGTCGTTTTACGCGACGTTCGGAGGGTTCGCCGGCGCCCATCCGGGCCACGTGAACGTGATGGGGGGCTTCGGCGGATGAACCGGGCCCCCGTGGCGCTGGGGATCGGGGCGATCGTCGCCCTGATTGTCGTCCTGCCGCTCGGCGCGGCCGCCGGCGGGGCTGCCTCGTCGCCCGAAGGCCACTACCTCCCCCGGACCGGGGACGGGTTCCACTACGCCGAGACGGTCGTCGTCAACGACGGCACGGGCAACTACACGGGCTACACCGAGACGACGTTCACGAACGGATCGATCGCCGTGACCGGGACCGCCCCGAACGGGACGGACGCCGCGTCGTTCGCCTATGCCTACCACTACGTCAACAACCAGGGGGCCGACTCGAACGGCGGCGACCAGGGCACGTTCACCTTCTCGGCCGTCGATTTCCAGTATGTCAACGGCACCGACAACCAGACCGGCTACTCCGCCCCGATCTACCTCTGGTTCTACCTCAACAACTCGCTCGGGGCCAACGGCCGGGCCGTCCTGCTGAACACGCCGGTCACGGTCCAGTCGACGAACACCTCCTACGGGCTCCCCTTCCAACCCGGCCGGTACGTCGCGGCGATCTCGGTCTCGGGGAGCGGGTCGTACCAACGGAACGACGTCTACGGGGTCTTCACCGCGACGTACACGTGGCAGGCCTACTTCGATCCCGGGACCGGCTTCATCGTGGGGTACCTCTATACCGAGCACGATTCCGATTCCGCCGGCAACGGATTCACCTGGACCGACACCCTCGGGGTCACGTCCACCACCTATCCTCTCACGAACGTCCCGGCACCCCCGTCGCCCCCGGCCTCGGGCGGGTCGCTCCCGGTCGGCCTCATCGTTGGCGTCATCGTACTCGTGGTGGTCGTGGTCGTCGTGGTGGCGATCGTCGCCGCCCGGCGCTCGGCCAAGGGGAAGCTCCCCGCGCATTCGCCGACCGGTCGGGTCGCCTACGGAAGCGTCGGTGCCGGCCCTCCCCCGGTCCCCCCCGGTGCCGGTCCGGCGCCGGGCCCGGTCCATCTCGTGCCGGGAGACCAGCCGATGGTCCAGCAGGTCGTCGTCCGGGAGACCGTCAAGGTCCCGTGCGCCTACTGCGGCACCCTCATGGACTCGACCGCGAAGGTCTGTCCCCAGTGCGGGGCGCCTCGGAACTAGGGGCGGGATCGGCCGCCGGATCCGTCCAGCGGCAGCGGTACATCTCCCCGATCTCGCGCATGCCCGCCGCCCGGGCGACCGCCCGCGACGGTGCGTTCGTCTCCGCGATCTCCGCCCGGAGCCGGCGGGCGCCGTGGGCCTCGGCCCAGGCGGCCCGGACCTCCCAGAGGTCCCGTCCGATCCCGAGGCCCCGGTACCGCGGGCGGACGACGAGGGAGTGGAGCCGGGCGACCGCTCCCGGCGCGGCGACCCAGGCGACGCCGACGATCGCGCCCTCCCGTTCGGCCACGAACCCTCGTTCGGGAGGGAGGGGAAGGGGCCGGAACCACCGCTCGTCGACGGCGCCGAGGCTGGTCCGGATCAGGTCGAGCACTTCCCCCCGGTCGGCCGGCTCGGCGAGCCGCACCGGATGGGCGAAGCGGTGATCGCGGCCCGTTGTGCGCGGCAGCTCCGTCTCCCAGATGCCGAACCGCTCGGAGGGCCCTCGGCCCAAAGGACTCTCTGAGAAGACGTCGATCGGGCCGCGGCCGGCAAGGAGCGTTTCGGCCACCCCGGGGGACCGGGTGAAGACGGTGGCGGTCCGTTCGCCCGGCTGCAACAGGAGGACCCCCTCGACGGTCTCCCCGTCCCCCACCCGCCAGACCTCTCCCTCCGCGGCGAGCGTCTGGGCAACCAGATGGGGAAGAAGCTCGGAGAAGTACCCGGTCAGGCGACGGGCGGTCTCTACCGGGATCGCCGGGTCGCCGGCTCTGCATCGACCGAGCGCACCGAGGGTAGGACGTTCCGGCCCGGTCGGCATGCTCCCACGGTGTCGCCGCGACCGATTAACCCCTTTTCCGGTTCCCGACCGCTAGCGTAGGGTGCGCCCGGCTTGACGCAGGGGTCTATCTGCCTCCGGGGTCATCCTGCCCCCATGCCGGACGGAGCGCCGATGCGAGGCGTCGTGCACCAGCTGAACGCGAAGTCCGAACACCCCGGCGAACGGGGGATCCCCAAGCACGCGATCGACGAGGCGACTCTCTCCTCCGGCGGCGTCGTCGGCGATTTCAACCGGGACCGCCACGAGGAGCACCACGACGATCCCGCGAAGGCGATCCTCCTCCTCCCCCTCGAGACGATCGAGCAGCTCGATCGGGAGGGGTGGCCGGTCCGTCCGGGCGACCTCGGCGAGAATCTCACCACCGAAGGGCTCCCGTACGCCGCCTTGGCCCCGGGGACCCGGTGGACGGTCGGCGCGGCGGAGATCGAGATCTCCGCCCGGTGCGATCCGTGCACGGTCCTCTACGGCCTTCCGTACGTCGGGACCGCGCGCGGCCCGGAGTTCCTGAAGACCCTGATCGGTCGGCGAGGATGGTACGCCCGGGTCGTACGGCCGGGCCGGGTGCGGGTCGGCGATCCGATCGCGCCGGCGGCAGCCGATGCTCCGGGGGACCGGTAGCGGAGAGCCGCGCGTTCCGTTCCGGATGCGGGACGGGGCTCGTTCGATGTTCTCCGCTGGGCCGACCGCACCCGACCGACGCCCGTACGTCGTCCGATACCCCCTTCCGTTCGTCGCCGGGGCCGGGCTGGGGAGCGGCGCGGTCGTCATCTACCTCCTGCACCGGGCCGCGTTGGGGGACCTTGTCTGGTTGGGCTTCCTGTTCGCGGGCGGGCTGCCGCTGGTCTATCGGACCGGCCGGCGCGCCCTCCGCGGGGAGTATGCCTCGGACCTCATCGCGGCGTTGGCGATCGTCGGCGCTCTGCTCCTCGACCAGGCGTTCGCTGGCCTCGTGATCGTGCTGATGCAGTCCGGCGGGGAAGCGCTGGACTCCTACGCCTTCCACCGCGCGTCCGCGTCGCTGCGCGCGCTGCTCGACCGGGCGCCGCGCAGCACCCACCGTCGTGAGGGCGACAGCTGGAGGGAGGTGCCGGTCGAGGCCGTCCGCCCCGGAGATCGGTTGCTCGTGCGGCCCGGCGAGCTGGTGCCGGTGGACGGCACGATCCGGCAGGAGACGGCCCTGTTGGACGAATCCGCGGTGACGGGCGAGCCGTTCCCGCGACGGCACCCTCCGGGCGAGGACGTGGCGAGCGGCGTGGTGAACGTCGGCGGCGCGTTCGAGCTCGAGGCCCTTCGGCCGGCCGCGGAGAGCCAGTATGCGCGCATCGTGGAGCTCGTGAGGGGGGCGCAGGAACGGAAGCCGCCGATCCAGCGCCTCGCCGACCGGTATGCGACCTGGTTTACTCCCTTGACGCTGCTCGTCGCGGCGCTCGGATGGGCGATCACCGCCACTCCCGAGTCGGCGCTCGCGGTCTTGGTCGTCGCGACTCCCTGTCCGTTGATCATCGCCACCCCCATCGCGATCATCGGAGCGGTCAATCGTGCCGCCGATCGCGGTATCGTCGTAAAGACCGGGGGGGCGATCGAGGAGATCGGGCGAGCCCGGACCGTCCTCTTCGACAAGACCGGCACCCTCACCAGCGGTACGCCGGAGGCGGAGGAGGTCACCTCCCTCAACCCCGGCATCCCCCCCGTTCGCGTGCTCAGCTGGGCCGCGGCGGTCGAGCAGGCCTCCTCCCACCCCCTGGCCGAAGCCGTGGTCCGACGGGCCGTCGCCGACGGCGTTCCCCGGAGCGCCGCCTCCGCGGTGGAGGAGTTCGCGGGGTCCGGGGTTCGCGGCCGGGTGGAGGGGCACGTCGTAATGGTCGGTTCGAGGCGGCTGATCGCCGAGATGATCCCCGCGCTCGCCGCCGAGACGCTGCCGCGCCCGGCCGAAGCCGCGTCCGGACCGGCTCGGCTCGTCGCGTACGTGGCGGTCGACGGCGCCGTGGTCGGCCGAATCGTATTCGCCGACCGGTTGCGCCCGGGGGCCACCACCTTGGTTCCGCGGCTCTTCGACCTCGGGGTTCGTCGCGTTGGCCTGCTGACCGGCGACTCCTTGGCCAATGCCACCGCGATCGCCCGACAGGCCGGGATCCCGAGCGTCCACGCAGAGCTTCGACCCGAGGAGAAGGTCGCCCTCGTCCGGCAGTACCGGGAACAGGGGGGGAGGGTGGTGATGGTCGGGGACGGGATCAACGACGCGGCGGCGCTGGCGGCCGCCTCGGTCGGGGTCGCCATGGGCGCCCGGGGCGCCGGTATCTCCACGGAGGCGGCGGACATCGTGTTGCTGGTCGACGACGTGACCCGGGTGCCGGAAGCGGTGGCCCTGGGACAACGGATGCTTCGGATCGCCCGTCAGGGGATCTGGTTCGGGCTGGGCGCCAGCATCCTCCTGATGGGCTTGGCGGCGCTCGGCCATGTCCTTCCGGCGATCGGGGCCGTCCTTCAGGAGGCGGTCGACGTGTCGGTCATTCTGAACGCTCTTCGGGTCCGCGGCTCCCTCGTGCCTTGAGAACGGCTCACTCCTACCCCGGGCGTTCGTATCGGGGATGCCATACCCGCAGCGTCTGCGACCGGCCCCCCACCCGCGGAGTGTCACCTGGAGTCCCGTCCCATCCCCACCAAAGCTAATCCGGTTTTGAGTGACGTTGACGAGGCTCTCGGGGGCGAGAGAAATTCTCGGGGCCGCCGCACAGGAATCGAAAGGGCCCCCCGGCCGAAATCTGATACCGTCATCGGACGGGACACTATTTCCGGCGTGGGTACGACTGGGGGCATTTGGGTGAGGTCAGGGTGGCTGCCCTGTCGGAGCAAGCACCCCCTCGTGTCAAAGACCACCCTCACTACCAGTTCCTCAGTTGAGATTGACTGCTCGTTTGAGGACCCTTCCCAGACGCAACGCATCCGGTTCTACTTCCATGTAGACGGAACCAACACTGGACCTCAAGAGGCCGAAACGTCGACATTTGGTTCGACGACAGCCTGCACTTTCGGCTAATATCCCCCCGTTGCCTCGAGGAGCTGCAGGACCGCGTGCCAGGGTGGGGAAGTTTGCGTCGAACCCGAGCGGCACTGTATGCCTCGATCGGCGCTGCCGTGATCGTCGGATTGCTCGTTCCAACGATTGTTGCACCCTGGTCTCCGGTGCTCCACACCCTGTGTGCGCCTACAGGCCGACCTGTCGATTCATACTCGCTATGGGTCCCTGCCGGGATTGGGAGTGCGCCCTACGGTGGTGTTGTCTTCAACAACGCCACGGTCCCTTCGGGGCCGCTGTCTGCGTTCCCTTTTGGCGAGGTCATTTACGGGATTGGCTTCTCGAATGGGAGCATCCGTTGGGCCGGGTTCGGGGCCCTATGGAATGTGACCGCCCTTGCCAACGTCACGGAGTGGGGTCCCGGGGCAAACTCCCCTTGCACAGCGCAGTATTCCTTCGCTCTATCCTTCTGGGGAGGAATCGTCTCGGGAGCTCCGATAGTCGGCGATGGCAACCAAACCGTGCCGCAGGCCAACCGTACGCTCGGCATGACCCCGTTCCCCGGGGAGCTCAACCTCACGGTGGAGACCGGCTTCGCGGTCGCGAACCTGCCCCCGATCTCCACGTGCGGGACCTCGCAGATTTGGACCCCAACGATTCAAACGTTCGGGATCCGGGTCACCGTGCCGTTGACCGTCGCAGGTCGCACGCTATCCATCCCCTACACCCTTCCGTTCGATGAGACCTATCGCTATCAATTCCCCGCGAACTTTGGTACTTGGCAGGTGGAGAACAACTCCGCTCCGGGAGGTCCGGGCGGTGGCTGGGCCTTCTCCTATTCTCCCTGCGGCTGAGACCGAGCGCCACCCGTTGAGGTAGGACGGGCCGAGGGTTAGATGATGGTTCGGCTCTGACATGGGGCTGCTCGGGGGAGTTCTTCGACCGCTTCATGCCCCACTGCATGGCGACGCGGGGCTCTCGAGCGCCCAACGGGGCTCCGAATCCCGGGCAGCCCTCTCCCGGGAGCCCAGTGACTACGACATCGAGACACTCGGGCCCCGCTTTCGACCCGTTCGATAGACCGTTCGTAACCGATCCAGCCCCCCCCATCCATGTGGGGCCGTCACCGCGGATCTTCCGGAACCGCCCTCCCTGCCGGATCGGGGTCTCGGCTACGTGGGTGGGCCACAGGATCCCGGGTGCGATGACGCAGGTGAACAACCGGGGCTCCGATGCGCCGGTTTCTCCGCGGATTGCACCGCACCGGAGCCGCTCCACGGTTCGTTCCGCAGCTGAGCCGGCGAGCCCCTCGCCGATCCCCCCCACGCCGCCTCGCGGCTGAGGCGTCGAGGTGGCGGCCCTCCGATCGGAGGGTCATCCCCGCAGAAGCCCGCACTTTGTCGGCGAATCGAAGGATCTCGTTGGGGGGATGCTTCGTGTAGCCGACGAACTTCCCATCGAAGATGCGAGGCTTAGGAGGACACTCAAGCCCGCAAAGTAAAAGACGCTCCGCACTCCCGGGCTGGCGTGGGCCCCCCTCGATCCAACGGCGGAATGGTTAGCCCTCCGTTGCCCGCCGACGTGGAGGTCGGCGGACGGTCCAGCCCCAACACTCGGCCCGGAACCGGATCATCCGATGGCGAGCCTCACCTTCGAGGTGAGACCAATGACCCCACGGTTGGGAATGTCCAGACGCGTGTCGACGACAATGCGCTGCGCAACGCTCGAGAGCGGCCAGCCGCGGAGCCGCCGAAGCCAGCCGACCTCCGACCTTTGCAACTGGTGGCTATCGCGAGCGTCCCGATCGGCGTCGGAATCGCCGTTCTGGGGTGGGTGCTCCCGCTATCCAATCCGTATCTTACTCGTTTCTCCTTCGGAACGCTGACGTCGGTGCTCGGAGCGATGGTGGCTGCCTCCTCGCTCTGGGGGTTGTCCTTCCTCTCTCGGGTCCGAGCACGTTCAGCCGCCCCTCGTACCGGCGAGCGACCGAAGCAGCCACCCC